>JAFQEY010000041.1 GCA_017398765.1 Akkermansia sp. | reverse complement strand
TGCGCCTTTCGGCACAGTGAAATGTTGCTGCGCAACGTGAAATTGTGCTTAGCAGCACAGTGAAATTATCCGCTCTGCGGATAGTGAAATTTCCGCCGCATGGCGGCGGTAGTGATGGAGTTCGGCAGCCCAAGGGGCTGCAGAATGTTAATTCTGTTCCTCTTCGTTGCGGTTCTTAATCAGCTTGCGACAGCAAACGATGAAAAGAGTCCACACGAAGCCGATGGAGAGAACCATGGTGATGATGCCTGCCAGTGTCATGATATGGGAAGTCTGTTATCTGATGATTTCTTGAATTTCTTGTTGTGGAAGCGGGTGGAGGTGTGGGCTACCAAGGCGCAGAACAGGGCGAAGATGCCCACCCAGCAGAGAGGTACAACAGCACCGATTTTACCCTCCAGCAGGTTGGATACCTGCGGGCTGAGTTCCACAAAGATGTTCTTGTAGAGCCAGGAGCCGAAGACGCATGCCAGAATGGTCGGTGTGACCCAGCGGATGATGAACTTCATGAAGCTCGGCGGGGTGAACAGGGCACCGCGTCCCAGCTCGTTGAGGGCATTATCCGAACGCCACACCACGTTGAAGAGCGTCAGGTACATGAACGAGGTGATGTAGAGGGAGAGCGTGCCTACCCAGAAGTCCATGGTGTCCAGAGCGATGAGGTTGTCGCCGGTGAACCAGGCCACCAGCATGGCTCCCACGCACATGAACAGGGCGATAATGGTGACGCTCTGCGTGCGGCGCATGCCCCAGAACTCCTCCATGAAAGCCGTGGCCGGCTGCAGCAGGGAGATGGAGCTGGTGATGGCTGCCAGGAAGAGCAGGAAAAAGAAGAGCGTGCCGAAGAACTGCCCCATCGGCATGGCGGCAAACACCTGCGGCAGTACGTTGAAGCCCAGCCCGAAAGTGCTGGCACCGGCAGCGGCTACCACGCCCAGCAGAGAGACGGCTGCGGGCACAATCATCATGCCGGCGATACCCACTTCCACCACCTCGTTGGCGGAGTTTGCCGTAATGGAGGCCAGCGCAATGTCCTTGCGGCGGTTCACATAGCTGGCGTAGGTGCAGATGGTGCCGAAGCCCAGAGAGAGTGAGTAGAAAATCTGCCCGGCGGCGGCAATCCAAAGCTCCGGGTTCAGCAGTCCGTCCAGCAGCGAGATGTTTTTCGGGGAAATTTTTTCATCGGGGTACTGAGCCTGCGTGCGCTTGATGAGTTCTTCTCTCTGTTCCGGGGTGGCAGAGGCGGGAATCATATTGACGGTTTTGCCGCTTTCCGTGACCAGTTCCACCTTGTTGGGGTTCCACATGTAGCCCAGACCCTCGTTCACGTTGCGTTCGGGGTACGCGGCATTCGGGGTACCCAGGGTGAGCACGCGGATGAGCACCAGCACGGCGGTGATGAGCAGGATGGGCATGCTCAGCTTGCAGAACCATTCAATGCCCTTGGAAACACCGCGGTAGATGAGGTAAAAATTGCACAGAAGGGCGATACCGAAGAAAATCAGCAGCGAGCTCTCGCCGGAGAAGATGGCACCGTTGCTGCCGGCACCTACGAAGTTGCCGAAAAAGTTGCCGAATTCCTCGCTCGTGCTCAGGGAGAGGTCACCCACGGCGGTGTGCCAGGCGTAGCCCAGCGTCCAGCCCTCCAGATACATGTAGTACATGGAGATGGAGAGCGGCGCCACCACGCCGACCAGCCCCATGTATTTCCACCAGGGAGAGCGCGAAATGAGCATGAAGATGGAGGCCGTCGTGTGCCCGCCCACGCGGCCGCCACGGCGGCCGATGGTCCATTCTACCCAGCTGAGCGGGATACCCATCAGCAGAAAGGCCGTGAAGTAGGCAATCATGAAAGCACCGCCGCCGTATTGGGCTGCCAGGCCGGGGAAGCGGAGGAAGTTGCCGAAGCCAATGGCGCTGCCGGCCACGGCCAGCACGGCACCGATGTTTGAGTTCCAGGATTCTTTTTTGGTGATTTTGCTCATCAGAGTCGGTCTATCTTACTCAACAGCTTACGGGCTGTCAAGGTTAATCAGGAAATGGGGAGGCGTTCTTTCTGCTGCTCTTTGTTTTTGCGGCGGAAGTGTTTGGAGGTGTGCGCCACGCCGGCACAGAATATCACCAGAAGTGCCAGCCAGGCCAGGGGGAAGATGGCACCGGGCTTACCCTCCAGAACGTTAGAGACTTGCGGGCTGAGCTCCTCAAAGATGTTCTTGTAGAGCCAGGAGCCGAAGACGCACAGCAGGATGGTCGGGGTAATCCAGCGGATGATGAAGCCGATGATACGGGGCGGCATGATGAGTGCCCCGCGTCCCAGCTCGCGGAGGGCATTGGCCGGGTGCCACACGGCGTTGAACAGCACCAGGAACAGGGCTGTGATGAGGTAGAGCGACAGGGTGCCGAACCAGAAATCCATGGTGTCCAGCGCGATGAGGTTATCACCCGTAAACCAGGCCACCAGAATGGCACCCACGGTCATGAAGAAGGCCACGATGGTGACGCTCTGCACGCGGCGCAGTCCCCAGAATTCCTCCAGAAAGGCAGTGGCGGGCTGAATCATGGAAAGGGAGCTGGTGATAGCCGCCAGGAAGAGGAGGAAGAAGAAGAGCGTGCCGAAGAGCTGCCCCATGGGCATGGAGGCAAACACCTGCGGCAGCACGTTGAAGCCCAGCCCGAAGGTGCCGGCACCGGCGGCGGCTACCACCCCCAGCAGGGAGACAGCGGCGGGCACAATCATCATGCCGGCGATACCGACTTCCACCACCTCGTTGGCGGCGTTGGCGGTGAGGGAGGCCAGGGCAATATCCCTGTTTTTACGCACGTAGCTGGCGTAGGTGCAGACGGCACCAAAGCCGATGGAGAGGGAGAAGAATATCTGCCCGGCAGCCGTAATCCACAGCTCCGGGTTCAGCAACCCGTCAATCAGGGAGAGTCGACGGATGGAGACTTTTTCTCCCGGGTGCTCTGCCTGCGCGCGTTGCAGGAGCTCCTGTTCCTGTTCCGGGGTGGCGGAGGCGGGAACCATGTTGAGCGTCTTGCCGCTCTCTGTCACCAGCAGGGTTTTGTCCGGGTTCCACATGTAGCCCAGACCTTCGTTGACGCTGCGTTCCGGGTGCGCGGCGTCCGGCGTACCCAGAGTGAGCACGCGTACTAACACAATGACGGCAGTGATGAGCAGAATGGGCATGCTCAGCTTGCAGAACCATTCAATACCCTTGGAAACACCCCGGAAGATGAGGTAGAAGTTGCACAGCAGGGCAATGAGGAAGAATATGGGCAGGGTGCTCTGCCCGCTGAAGATGGCACCGTGGGCATTGGCTCCCACAAAATTGCCGAAGAAGCTGCCGAATTCCTCCCCCTTGGAGAAAGAGAGGTCGCCCACGGCGGTGTGCCAGGCGTAGCCCAGCGTCCAGCCCTCCAGATACATGTAGTACATGGAGATGGCCAGCGGAGCCAGCACACCTGCCAAGCCCAGATATTTCCATGTGGTGGAGCGGGCTATCAGCGAAAAGATGGAGGCGGTGGTGTGCCCGCCCATGCGCCCGCCACGGCGGCCGATGGTCCATTCCACCCAGCTGAGGGGGATACCCAGCAGAAGAAAAGCCGTGAAGTAGGCAATCATGAATGCACCGCCGCCATATTGGGCAGCCAGTCCGGGGAAACGGAGAAAATTACCAAAGCCTACGGCACTGCCGGCAACGGCCAGCACAACGCCGAGATTAGAGTTCCAGTGTTCGCGTTTGGGGGTACTGCTCATGCAAGTCCGAACATCATACGCAAGAGCCCCGCTCCTGTCAAGGCAAATCAATTAATGCCTTATTTTATTAAGGAAAGAGAATCAAGCGATATTGGCTACAGAGGCAATAAAAATGCCATCATGATATAAAAAAACAGAATCAGGATTGATTTCGCTAAAAGAGCGGTGTAACATGAGCGCATGCCGGAAGTTACACTCACTATGCTTGGCACGGGAAATGCCGCCGTGACCCGCTGTTACAATACCTGTTTTGCGATTCGATGCGGGGAGGAGGTGTTTCTCATTGATGCCGGGGGCGGAAACGGAATTCTTGCCCGCCTGGAAGAGGCAAACATCCCGCTGAAAAAGATTCACACCATCTTTGTGACACACGCCCACACGGATCATCTGTTAGGGGTGGTCTGGGTGGTGCGGATGATTGCTCAGGCAATGAATGCCGGCAAGTACTCAGGGGTATTGCGCCTGTTCGGGCACGATGAAGCCCTGGAAACGCTGGAGTGGATTTGCCGCCGCACACTACCGGGGAAAATAAGTGCTCATTTTGGTACCGATATCCTGTTCTGCCCGCTGGAGGACGGAGCGGCGTTCTCTGCCGCAGGGCTGCCGGGGGTGGCTTTTGATATAGGTTCCACCAAGACAAAACAGTTCGGATTCCGACTTCTGCTGCCGGACGGTCAACGCCTGGTCTGCCTGGGGGATGAAGCCTTTGCAGAGTGCACGCGCCGCCATGTGGAAGGTGCTGACTGGCTGCTCTGTGAGGCATTCTGCCGCTATGCTGACCGCGACCGCTTCCACCCCTACGAAAAACACCACAGCACTGCCTTGGATGCCGGTAAGCTGGCAGCTCAGCTTCAGGTGAAAAATCTCCTTCTCTATCACACGGAAGATGATACACTGGAGACACGCAGAGCGGCGTACACAGCAGAAGCCGCTACCCATTTTTCCGGGCGCATTGAAGTACCGGACGATTTGGAGCTTCTGAATCTGCTCCGGGGCTGATATCCTCCCTAACCTATCAAAAATGCAAAGCAGGCATTTTGGGTGTATCAACACCTGAAATGCCTGCTTTTTAAGGGGGGGGCAAACGGCACTCCGCTCAACCGCAGACAGTGTGCGGGGGCTCAGAATTCAAATGCCACATTTGCACCGAACACCACCGTGTGGTCGCGGTAAAAATCACCGGCGGCATCTGCCCCGTTTCCGGCCAGCACACAGCTGACAAAAGGAGTGAAAACGGATTTTTCACTCAACTCTGTAGGAAGAGACAGAGAGAATACCCAGCCCTGGGTACCGTTGCTGTTGCGATGGTGGTGCTCAAAATAGCCGCAAGTGGCAGTCCAGGTCACTTCCAACACAGCAGAGGTGCACGCAGAAAGCTCATGCTTATACCCCAGCGTGTTAGAGAAATACCAGCCATCTTCCCAGCGGAATGCATACTGGGTACGGGAATCCCAGAAAAGCCCTTTCAGTCCTGCAAAATCGTGGTGAATATCCAACACCACGCTGTGTTCCTCCGGGCGTTGGCTGTTGAAAATATAGCGCCCGCCATGGTGACGCTCCGAGTGAAGATACCCCGGTAAACCGCCGTGAACAAACTGATAACCGAGTGCCCAGGCAGTATTCTCAGACGAACGGGCGGCATATTGCAGCAGAACGCTTCCCTCATCGCACAGGGGGGAGCTCTCATCATGGTGGTCAAATCCCTTGCGGGCAAAGTAGTCCACCTTGATTCCGCCTATCAACGCACTGTCACGGCTGAGCGCATAGCCTCCTGTGAGTGCCCCGCGAAACACGCTGTCCGTTTCAGCATCACGCAATGCCAGGCCTCGCTCCACGTACTTGGTCGCATAGCCCAGCTCCAAATTCACCGTGCGTTTCTCTTGCGGGTTAAACACCTCCGGCAGGCAAACTAAATCAGCTGCGGCTGATGCTGATAATGCTGCCAGAGCGCACCATATTGTCAATGTTCTGTTTATCATAATCGGGTGTGGGATTACAGCGGAACTATAATCCCACCCCGTTCAGATGTAAAGATGTTAGCGGACAAATATCCGTAATAGTTGGAATAATCAGTTAAACAACACGCGAACAGACCCTTCTGCCGCCTTGGGTCCAACCCAGCCGCAGGAAGTCATGTTGGAGTCCCCGTCCAGCGTCTTTTTCATTTCTGCGCGGAACTCATCTTCGTTAAATTTCGTTATCCAGCCCTCATATTCAAACTTGCCGCTGTAAAAAGCATTTTTAGCCGCACGCCAGAATGTGGCGCAATCATCAAACACCAGATGGCGATTGACAAAATACCGCGCGTGATGATGGCCGCTCTTCGGGAAAGGAGCGTGATTCCAGCTGTGATCCTGCCCCATGTGGAAATCACACATCAGGAAATAGCGGTGGTACTCTATGGTGTCTCCGGCATCTGCCCCGCGGGTGATGGGGTCATCCCACGTCGTATCCAGATGATACCACTCCCCATTGTCCATCTGCACCAGATTCCAGGAGTGTTCACCACCACCGGCATGACCGTTGACAATATGGCAGGGAATACCGCTCATCTGTGCCAGCAGATAGAACGCGCGGCTGTGTGCCCAGCAGGCACCTCGCTCATCCAGCAGCAAATCCATCACACAATCGGAACCGCTCAAATCAGCCTTGTATTCCTTGACGATATAATCATGAATATTGACGATATGCTCAAAGCGGTCACCGTCGGAGGGGCGCAGCTTGCGCACTAAGCTCTGTGCCTCCCGCAGTGTGCTCAGCTCACGGGAGCTCAACTTAGACTCCAATGCGGGATTTCGGTGAGCCGCCAGAATGTGGACGTAGTGAGCATATTCCAGCGTGACATTGCTCTGCCCCCCAGCGGCAGGCGCAACCTTGTATGACCCGGAATAATCCTGCCAAAATGATTGCGCAACCATGCTGCCGGCACTGCCGACACAGTGAAATGAGAATGAGGGAATCATATTCATGGCCATGTGCTCCATCAGTTCATTGAACTGTGCAACGGTAGTAACACGCGTGTTAACTGTTTTAGGTGCCACCGGGGCTTGATGCTCATGAGATGAGCAACTCACCACCATTCCTCCGATCAGGAAGAGACTTGCGAATGATAATATATTTTTTTTCCAGAACATAACTATGTGCACGCAGATTATCGTGTTTCCTGCATCATGTCCAGACTATTTTTCCAATTCACGCTCTTCTTTGAAAATAAAATAATCTATGCTAAATATCATCCAAATATATTAGCGCAAACTAACAAAAAAATATAAGATTTCACGTAAAATTCGGCCTTTATTCCTCAGTACAGCGGGGGCAATTTTCCACCAGATGAGCGGGAGAGATTTCCACCAGAGAAGGGCGAGTAGTCAATTTCTCCGCCGGAATACCCATGCGTTGGCAGAAACGGCAGCCCTGTACATATTCCCGAATCGGAGCCACGTTGCCGGGAATAGTGGGCAGTAGAGACTTACGCTCATAGTTGCGGCGCGGCATGGAGGCCAGCAAAGCCTTAGTGTAAGCGTGGCGGGGGTTGACAAAAAGTTCAGTCACCGGGGCACTTTCCACAATGCGCCCGGCATACATCACCAGCACACGGTCACAATTCTGAGCAATAACCCCCAAATCATGGGTAATGAGCAGAGAGGAAGCCGTCAAATCCTGCCTTAACTCACGCAGGAGGTTGAGAATCTGCTGCTGCACGGTCACATCCAACGCGGTAGTGGGTTCATCAGCAATAATCAACTGCGGTCTGCACGCCAACGCGATGGCAATGACCACACGCTGACGCATGCCGCCGGAAAGAGAATGGGGGTAATCCATGGCGCGGATATCCGGGTTGGGGATATGAACCAGCCGCAACAGGTTCACAGCCTCCACCCAGGCGGCATCTGCTGTCAGCCCGCGGTGCAGCATGAGAGATTCCGCAATCTGGCTCCCGATTGTATGCACGGGATTGAGAGCCTGCATAGGTTCCTGAAAGATGAAGCCAACACGACCACCACGCAGTTCATGTAGCTGCGGAATCTGCATAGACAATACATCTTCTCCATCAAACAGCACCTTACCGGAGAGAATGTGTCCGGCCGGTTTCGGCAACAGTCTCACCAGGCTCATAGCGGTCACGCTCTTGCCGCAACCGCTCTCCCCCACAATGCCGACACACTCCCCCCGGCCAATGGAAAAGCTCACGTCATCCACGGCACGCAGCAACAGACCGTCATCCGATTCAAAGGCAACGGAGAGATTACGGACTTCCAGCAAAGGTTGCATATTCATGGCTGAGATTGAGGTTGATTCGGCAGGGGAACATCTATCTGCGCTTCAGGGAAAGCCCCACCTTCGGCGCGAGCCTCCAGAGTCTCGTGTTTCAGCTCCTCATCTATCCAGTACAGGTGGCTGTCCAACGGGTCATAATAGCGGGGGGGGCAAAAACGACACTCCGGGGTGTCCGGCCAGCGCAGCCAGCGCCACTGGGCAAAACGCCAGAAAGAAGTAGTCCACCCGGGTACCCAGGCAGCGGTATCGGCAATAATTTGCTGCACGCGGTGTTGTGCCGCCACCATTTCCTGCTCAGAGGTAGCCACGCGGCAATCCAGAATGGCAGCGTCCAGCTCCGGAGAAGCGGTCGCGGTAATGTTGTTGGTACCATACACGGGAGAACCGTCCGGGTTAAGCGCGTATTCAGAGAGGAAAAACTCAGAGGCATCCGGCAGGGGGGGGGAAAAGCCCCAGGAGAAGATGGCGGCACTGTGCTTCTTCTCCTTCACCTTGAGATAAAAGACGGTATCATCCATCTGCTCCAGGCGCAAATCCAAACCGCAGCGTGCGGCATCCTCTCGCAACATATTCATGCAGTTGGCGTACAGGGAATCGATGCGCGAGCTGACCACCACCTGCAGTCGTGTTCCATCCGGCTTGCAGAGGATACCGTCATCCCCCTCCTCCGTATACCCGGCAGAGGCAAAATAACGTCGGGCTTTCTCCGGGGAATAAGGCAGAGCCCTGATACCGGCATCCGTGTATTTACCGAAACCGGAAAAATAGGAGCCCATGCGCGAATAATCCCCACGGAATACGGTATTGATGACACTCTGCACATTGAGTGCATGGTGGAATCCTAAGCGCATATTCCGGTTATTAAAGGGCGGGCGGGAGCAATTCAGGTGCCAGCCAAAGCAGTTGCGCGGCCAGATATTGCTGAAACGCACACGCTGAATAAGCCCCCGGTACACCGGGTCAATCTCCATGCCCTCATACCAGATATCCGCGTCACGGGCAGAGAACACATCCAGCTGACCGATGCGGAACAGCTCCCGCACCTTGGAGGTATCCGACACGAACAGGTAGTAAATATTATCCACATTGCAGGAGTAGCGCGTAAACTTGCGCTCCGCCGCCCACCAGTCCTTCACCCGGCTGAGCACCATGCTGCGCCCCATGCTCAACCCGTCCGGCAGGATGGTGTAGCCGCCCGTTGTGGGAGCTACCCGCCACAGGTAGCGGGTGGGGTAGTCCGGGCCGAACTCAGCATAAAACGCCGTGCAGCAAGCCGGGATAGAGGCATACACCGGAGCATAGGGGCGCGGAGCATTCAGCGTAACCGCCAGATACTCATCCCCGTAAACAGTAATGCGGGCAAAATTGCCCATGTAATAGCTGCCGTAGAACGGCTCTGCTGCAAAGGGGGAGGTGCGCACAAAGAGAGAACACACGAAATCCCGCGTGGTCAGGCGACGGCCATTGGAAAATTGCGCCGAGGGGTCGATATGGAAATAAACGGTTCTGTTATCTGCTGAGACAGCCCAGCGGTCTGCCGTTCCCGGAATAAGCCGCCCGGTTCCGGGGTGAATGCGCACCAGGGGAAGGTCAACCTCATCATACACATAGCGCCGGGTAGCATTATTGCTGTTGGGGCCAAAAGGGCGCAGAGTGCTTGGGAAAGAGCGCTGCAGCGGCAGCCTCAGCGTGCCGCCCTTGCGGGCCTCGGGGCTTCCCAACTCAGGTTCCTGAGCACCGTCCTGCCATTGCAGATTGTCCGGCAAGTCTTTCGGGCGAAGAAATACCAGGAAATCCCCCATTTGGTACCGCTCCAGAAGATTGCTCAGCGAGAGCCTGTCCGCCTGAGCCCGAACCCCTGCTCTACGGTGTTCGGGAGAGCCCGGCACAGCGGCAAACAGCTGTGACATAGACTGTTGCAGCTCCTCGGTCTGCGTTGCGATGTTTCGCTCCAGATAAGCTTTCACCTGCGCATTCCAGCGAGAGGTGAAACCGGAAAAACCCTCCGGCATCCGCCAGCGTTTGGCGTAGGCCGGCACATCATCACTCTCCGCAAAAGCCGGCGGCATTTCCCTGTCATCAGGAGCCTGCCAGGAGATTCCCTCCATATAGTGGCGGCCATCGCACCCGGTCAACACGCAGGAGCACAGGCACCCAAGCAGGCACCCGCACAGCAACATCAGGCTCTGCATGATTCGTGTATTCATTCGTAGTATGTCCGGCGGCGCGGGTCACAGGCTTCCCGCACGCCCTCTCCGACAAAAGTGACTAACAAGAGCGTGATAACCAGTGCCAGGAAAGCAGAGGATACCACCCAAGGGGATGAAAGCTTGGAGAGGCCGTCATTGAGCAACCGCCCCCAGCTTGCGTAGCTGTCCGGCAGGCCGAAGCCCAGATAATCCAAAGAGGTAAGGGAAAACACCACCGCAGCAATACTGAACGGCAGCAGGGTGACGATGATACCCATGATATTGGGCAGGATGTGCCGCAGCAGGATACGCCGTGTTCCCGCCCCCATCACCCGAGCAGCAGCCACATACTCACGCTCCTTTTCTTTCATGGTAGCCGTGCGGACAATATAGGTCATGCGCATCCACCCGAAAAGAGCCAGCAGGCTGAGGATAAGGAACATACCCCGCAGTTCCTGCGGCAGAGCATCTGCCAGTATCATCACGACAAACAGGAAAGGCAGCTGGGAGAGAATTTCGATGATACGCTGTACCAGCAAATCAACCTTGCCGCCGAAATATCCCATGAGCATGCCCAGGGTCACCCCAATACCGTAAATAAGCGGCAGATAAAAGAGAGACGCGGCAATACACACCTGTAAGCCCCCGTACAACACGGCAGCAATATCCGCTCCGCGGCTGTCAGTCCCCAGCAAATGCCCCCCGGTCAGCGGCGGTGCCGGGTGATAATGCACCACGCATGCATTTTCCGGAGCTGTCAATTTTTCAAAAGATTCAACACTTCCCAAGCCGTTGAAATGATGCTCGACCAAGGTGCCGGCCCGGTAGCGTGCACCATATACCTCTCTGCGGTCGCGGGACCAGCCCTGCACATACCCATCCGGCAGACCTTGGCGGCAGCGAGCCCGCATGTGAGGCATGTTGTCATCTGCATACAAACGACTGGCAATACCGTTAAATGGCTTATCACTGCCCCGGCGGTAGTAGCGGCCGTCTGTTCTCAGCTCCAGCGGCTCCGTGGGAAAGGGAGCAGCATCGGCCACGGCATCATAGGGAATGGGGGGCAATATCACCATATCCGGGGCATCCGGCAGCCCCACGGTCGCGGCCAGTTCCCGATAATCCGGCTCAGAGAGAGCCTCATCCCCCACCAGGCCGAATACCTCACCCGGGATAACAGCTCTGCTGAATGCCGGGAAATACCAGTGCCCGTCATATTTGACCGCCAGTGCGCGCTTGCCGACCAGGCATTGATCCATCGCCGCCACGAAAAGCAACACCAGCAACAGAAGAAAAGACCACCAGCTCCGCTTCATGCTGCGAAAACGCTTCCAACGCTTGGCTCGCT
This sequence comes from Akkermansia sp., assembly GCA_017398765.1. Classification (GTDB taxonomy): domain Bacteria; phylum Verrucomicrobiota; class Verrucomicrobiia; order Verrucomicrobiales; family Akkermansiaceae; genus Akkermansia. The sequence continues at coordinate 6,346 of JAFQEY010000041.1, read as the reverse complement.
CCGGGGCCATGCGCAGAGCAGAGCTTTTCCGCAGCAGCAGGTACACGCCGGCAATAAACAAAGCCAGCATACTCAACCAGCCAAACCAGTGGAATGAACCGTCCACCTCCAAATCCGGCACATAGTGACCGCTGATGTGCAGCAAACCAATCTCACGGCTCACGGTAAAGGGGCGGGAGACAGTGGGCAGCAGCCACCCGTTGAGCTCACCGGCAACACCGGCGACCGCGCAGAGTATCAGCAGGATGGCTATGGTATTCTTAAGCATGGTCAAACTTGATTCGGGGGTCAATGACTGCCACCAGCATATCAGAAAGCAGATTTCCCAGAATAATCAGCACCGAGGTCAGCAGCAGCGTCCCCATCACCAGTGAATAATCCTTGTCCATGAGGGCCTGAAAGCTCAGTAATCCGAAGCCCTGAATATCAAATACACGTTCAATGAGAATCGAGCCGCTTACCACCGTGCAGATAACTCCGCCCAGTGATGAAGCAATGGGGATAAAGGCATTGCGGAAAGCATGCCCCCACACCGCACGGCGGAAGCTCACCCCTTTGGCAACGGCTGTGCGCACATAATCTGCGGAGATGTTTTCCATGAGGCTGTTTTTCATCATCATGGTGGTCATGGCAAAGGTGGACACCACGTAGCACAGCAGAGGAAGAACCGTGTGCACCGCCAAGTCACTGACCTGTGCCCAAAACGGCATATCCGCAAATCCCGGACCGGTAAGACCGTACATGGGAAACCACTCCAACCGCGCCCCCAGATACACCAACAGCACCGCCCCCAGTGCAAAACCGGGCACGGCATAGCCGGTAAAGATGGCGATACTGCTCAGGCTGTCAAACCAACTGCGGTGATGCAGGGCTTTTATCACGCCCAGCGGCACGCTCACCAAATAGGTAATGAAAGCCCCGAGCAGACCAAAGTAGAGCGATACGGGCAAACGCTCCCGAATCATGGCTCCCACGGGCTCATGATACTTGTATGACAGCCCCAGGCTCCCCTGCAAAAGGCCATCAAACACACGCCGTGATGCCACGGCCCGCCAACGGCGGCACCCCGCGGATTCGGCCTGTTTCCTGATCTGCGTTTCATCCTCAACACCATGCCGCGCAGCCCAGCGAGCCGCACGCTGTTGGGGGGATTCCAGCTGCACACTCCAGCGTTCCTCCTCCATCCACGGCACAGTCAGATACTGTGCCCGGGTTCCCTGGCGATGCACCTCCAGCACCGTGGATTTACCGGTTGAATTGGTGAGCGTCAGGTAAGCGGTGCCTTCATCATTGAACTCCGCCCGCTCCACCTGAATATCTCGCGGCAGAACGCCCAACCACTGCAAATAGGCTTTCCAAATCGGCTCACGCAGCCCAAACATATCTTCCAACCGCTCCAAATCATCTTCGCTCACACGCTCATTGCCGCTAACCTTTTCTCCGCTCAACGCGGTCATGGTCTGCTCCTGCAGCATACGCTCCACCGGACCACCGGGCACCAGGCGGGAGAGCGAGAACACCAGAAAGGTGATACCAATCAGCGTGAATGGCATCAACAGCAGGCGTCTGACGATATAACGGCGCATGTATTGACCGTATTCTACCTGTTTCCCTTTACGCTGGCAAGTTCAGAGTTAGCAAAACCTGCGTTTTATGCCGTTTTCACGCCCTCATAAACAGGCACCGATATAGATTGACGGCAAATCTAACTTGATCGATGATGTCCGAATATGAAAAACGGAGTACTGATACAATATTTCGAGTGGGAACTGCCAAATACCGGCGATTTCTGGAAAAAATTGGAGGCCGATGCCGCGCATCTGGCCGAGCTCGGCATTTCTGCCGTGTGGCTTCCCCCGGCATACAAAGCACATGAGCAGGACGATGTGGGCTACGCCTGCTATGACCTCTACGATTTGGGAGAGTTTGACCAAAAAGGCACCGTTCGCACCAAATACGGAACCAAAGAAGAGCTGGTACGAGCCATTGACAAACTGCACGAACACGGCATTTCCGTCTATCTGGATGCCGTCATGAACCACAAGGCAGGTGCTGATGAAAAGGAGTGTTTCGCCGTGAAGAAAGTGAATGAAGACAACCGCGATGAGGAAATTTCCGACACATACGAAATAGAGGGCTGGACCGGGTTCACCTTTCCGGGGCGCAAGGGTAAATACTCTGACTTCATCTGGCATTGGTACCACTTCACCGGCACAGACTATGATGCCGGCAGAGATGACACCGGCATCTACAAGATTCAGGGCAAGGGTAAGGCGTGGAGTCAGAATGTGGATGGAGAAAACGGAAATTATGATTATCTGATGTGTGCCAACATTGATTATCACCACCCTGAGGTAATTGAAGAAATGAAACGCTGGGGGCTCTGGATAGCAAGGGAGCTGAAATTGGACGGCTTCCGGCTGGATGCCGTCAAGCACATCAACACGGTCTTTATTCAGGATTTCATCCGCACCATGCGGCATACCTTCGGCGAGCAATTCTACTTTGTCGGAGAATACTGGAAAGATGCGCCGGATGATTTATCCGAGTATCTGGCGGCAGAGAATTACGCCATGGATTTGTTCGATGTAACACTGCACTACAATTTTGCAACAGCCGCAGAACAGGGGGCAGAATATGACCTCCGGCAACTTCCGGACGGCGCGCTGGTCTCCACACATCCGGCCCTGGCGGTCACCTTTGTGGACAACCATGATTCACAACCCGGTCAATCGCTGGAATCTACCGTGGCAGACTGGTTCAAGCCGGCGGCCTATGCACTGATACTGCTGATGGAAAAGGGATACCCCTGTGTGTTCTACGGAGATTACTACGGTATCGGCGGGCAAGAGGCGATACACCGGCAAACTCTTGATATTCTGTTGAAACTCCGCAGCACCAAGGCATACGGCCAACAGGACAACTACTTTGACGCCCCCGGTTGCGTGGGATTTGTGCGCCGCGGCTGCGCAGAACACCCCGGCTCCGGGCTGGCTCTGCTCATTTCCAATGCTGAAGATGCCGAAAAACAAATGCACGTGGGTAAGGCTCACGCCGGAGAAATCTGGAAAGATGCCCTGAACACCTGCCCCCATGAAGTCACCATTGATGCGGCGGGCAACGGGTGCTTCCGTGTACCAGCCGGTAAAGTGGCGGTATACACCGCCTGATACTCAGCCCAGCAGCTGTCTCAAATCCTGCGGCAGGGGGGACTCAACAGTAACCGTATTCCCCCGCCGCGGGAAAGACAGTTTGCAGGCGTGGAGAGCATGGCGCGGCAGCACCAGGCGCGCAGCCAGTTCCGGGGTCCACCCGTGCTGCATGAAATCCAGATAGCAGGTCTCATCTCCGCCATAAATTTTGTCCCCTACCAGCGGATACCCCAGGTATGCCAGGTGAACCCGAATCTGGTGCAAGCGTCCGGTGCGCGGAATACAGCGCACCAGGCAGCAATTGTTCCGCCCCTGCTCCCGACGCACAAATTCCGTCAGGCACGGCTTACCGGCGGGGTGGCAGCACTGTCGCACATGAATGCGGGTGGGGGCTACATCCTCCATCCGCAAAATCGGCTCGTCATTCACCGCACACTGCCACAGGGGCACGCCCTGCACCACGGCCTCATATTCCTTGTGCAGCAGCCGCTCCTGCATGGCCTTACCCAATTCGGAAGCCGCCTCTGCGGTCTTGGCAATAAGGGTAATACCGCTCGTTTCCCGGTCCAGCCTGTTGATAAAGGACACCTGCCCCCCCGTGGCCAGCTCATACGCCAGCAGCTCACGCACGCCGTGCCAGAGCGTCGGCTCATTCTTTTCTCCGGTGGGGTGCGTCAGCAGCGGAGCCGCCTTATCCACCACCAGCACGCCGTCATCCTCATACAGCACACGGAAATCAGGCTCCACCGCTATGGGCATATCATAGCTCATCTTCCGGCAAACAGCTTGGGGTCAAACTCCACCCACTCCCCGGGCTGCAGATGCAGCGCAGCAAGTTTCATGGGGCCGATTTCCACCCGGCAGAGCGTTTCCACGGGGGCCCCGACTGCCGCCAGCATGCGGCGCACCTGGTGGTACCGCCCCTCATGCAGGGTCAGCCTCCCGGCGCAGGAATCAGTAATCACCAATTCCGCAGGCAGGCAGGGAGATTTCTCCCCCTGCAACACCAATTCGCCGGACGCAAACAGTGCCACTGCCCCCGGCGGAATCGGCGCAGAGGTCGTGAACTCATACACCTTCGGGACATGGTGCTTAGGACTGGTCATGGCATGCTCAAACGCTCCATCATCCGTGAGCAGGAGCAACCCGCTCGTCTCTTTGTCTAAGCGCCCCACGGTATTTACCGCCGGGTTACGCGCCGTCCACATCTCCGGCAGTAAATCATACACTAACTCCCCCTCCTCCCGGTGGCTGCAGGTGCAGCCGAGCGGCTTATAAAACGCCACATACAGACCATCCGCAAAGGGCACAGGCTCACCATCCACCAACACCTCTGCCGGCTCCACCTTCTCAGAAGGAGATTTCACCGATTTTCCACGGTACGTGACGCGTCCGCGCTTCACCCATGCCGCGGCTTCACGGCGACTACAGTATCCGAATCGGCTCAGGAGGGCATCTGTTCTCATGTCACGCCCATTGTGCCATGTTTTTTTGAAAAAACAAGGTTGAAATGACACTGATTTTGTGATAGAAATAGAGTGTTGCGTGGGTATTCCGTACCCACAGCTGCGAGTTTCTCATTTTTCATCGCCATGATTACTCTCATCACAGACCGCCAGCTCGCCCCTGATCAGCAGGGCCTCTGGATTAAGGCTCAACAGGCTGTCCAGACTAAAAATTACAAATACGCCGTCAGCATCCTCAAGACCCTCGTCAAGCGTGCGCCCGGTTTTCTGGAAGCGCGCAAGGTGCTGCGCGCCTGCGAGGTGAAGCTGGCTCCGGATGCCGGTTCCGCCCGCCGCTCTTCCCTCTTCGGCGGCTTCCGCGTATCGACTTCCGTGAAAAAGCCGGAGGAAGCACTCTCCACAGTAGAGGACACCCTGGAGAAAGACCCGTATTCACCCGCAGCTAACGGCACTCTTTATGCCGCTGCCATGGAGCTGGGGCTTACCGAGATTGCCACCTTTGCGCTGGAGACTATCTGTCAGGGTGCCCCCGGTGACAAGAAACAGCTCAATGTGCTGGCCAAGCACTACGCTGACCATGAAATGTTTGCCGAAGCGGCAGACACGTTCCGCCGCATTCTTCAGGTTGACCCCACAGATGCCACCGCCATGCGCGCGGAGAAAGACTACGCTGCCCGTGCTTCCATGAAGCAGGGCAACTGGGAAGGCAAGGGCGACTTCCGCACCAAGATGAAGAATGCCAACGCCACCGCCGATTTGGAAAGCGGTGACAAGATGGGGCTCACCGGTGCGGAGCTGGAAGCCCGCCTGGCCCAGCTCTCCGAACAGTACGCTGTGGATAACACCAATCTGCAGGTGGTCAAGGACATAGCCTCCTGCTATGAGCAGATGGAGGATTTCGCTAACGCTTACTCTTTCTACGCCTATGCGTTCCAACTGGGTGGCGAGGCAGACGTATCCATCAACGACAAGGCCATGGCCATGCACGAAAAAGCCATGGAAGCTGAGCTCGCTTACTACGAGCAGGTGCTTGCCGCCGACCCGAACAATGAGGAGGCACGTGCCACCCTTGCTGCCCGCAAGCAGGAAATCGCCCTCGCCGTGGTAGAGGATGCCCGTGTCCGCGTGGAAGCCAACCCCACCGATGCCCAGCTGCAGTTCAAGTACGGCCAGGCTCTCTTCGATGCCGGCATGCAGTCTGAGGCGATTCCCGCCCTCCAGCGTGCCCGCACCAACCCCAATCTGCGTATCAAAGCCATGCTCATGCTCGGCAAGTGCTACCACGCCAAGGGCATGGTGGATATGGCTATCCGCCAGCTGGAAGACGCAGACAAGGAGCTCATGGTTATGGACGAAACCAAGAAGGAAATCCTCTACATGATTGGTCTGCTTTATGATGAGCAGGGCAACAAGGAAAAATCCCTCGAAAATCTCAAGGCCATCTACGAAGTGGACTACGGCTACAAGGATGTCGCCGCCCGTGTGGAAGCAGCATATTCCTGATACCTCACATTCAGCTCTCCTGCTTTTCAAGCGTCCTCCGTATACGAGGGCGCTTTTCCTTTTCCGCCACCGCACCGTAGCCCTGTCAGGGCAAACGCATTGGAGTAGTGTCATGCAAAGCGGGTCATACAAATACAGACTTAAGGACCTCTAAAGCAAAGTCTTCCTGCAAGGCTGCCTTGAACTTCATAGAGCGATAGGATAACTTAGTAGGATGAGTATCTT
>JAFQEY010000005.1 GCA_017398765.1 Akkermansia sp. | reverse complement strand
TGTTGATACCCCCTACATGCAGTACGATATAAGTATGCTGATAGAAACACCCCGTGTATATTGTCCGCATTGTCACAAATTTGCTGTTATCCGTCCAGAAGCTGTTCATCCAAGTCGAGGCATGACGTTGCGTCTGATGGGTTATATTTCACGGCTCATGCAGGAAACAAGCGCACGGCTTCTTTCCGGGATTCTCCGACTCTCTCAAAGTAGTATTCTGAGGGCAGATAAATACATCCTCGAACTCACAAATAAAGCGCGCCCCATAAACATGAATGGACGCCACGGTCTCATCATAGATGAAAAGTTCCTGGGACGAGATAAAAAGTTTGTTACTTGTGTTATTGATGCTTATACAGGCGAGATTTTATGGTTGAAGGAAGGCAAGAGTGCGGATAGTCTGGAAGAGTTCTTCAGCGAGCTTACGTTGGAGCAGAAAGAAGATATAGAGGTGGTGAGCATTGATAGAGGTAATGCATATCTCAAAGCTCTTCGGCAGCATTTACCTCACGTAAATGTTTCATTTGACCCTTTTTCACATTGTTAAGAATGTCAACGATGCTATCGATGAGGTGAGAAGAGAGGTATGTAAGAAATTGGGAAAAGAAGAGAAAAAGTAAGCATAACTCTTCTCCCTCTGCCAAGGGGAGCAATTCTGTTATTACCCCATCCGGTTTGTTATTCATAATGCGTCTGTTTCACATATTGGCTCACTTGTGGGCACGTATTTTCCCAATAATATCTTTTATATCCTGATACAGTTTTTGAATCCGCTTGGCGATAGGTGCAGAGGGCACAGCCTCACCGCTGCTCCACTTAGAGATACGGTTTACGGTGGTGGATAATTGCTGCGCCAGTTCCGGGAAATCCCAACGTGTGTATTTTTGGATGTAGAGCAGTTGTTCCATCGGCGTTTTCGGTGTTCGGGCGGATTGGGCGGGAGATTCTTTGCCGTCTGTGTTTTGTTTACGCTTAGCTTTGGCTTTTTTAGGGGACGGTTGTGGTTCTGTAGTCCACAAGGCGGCATCCACCAACTCGACGCCAAAAAGAGCAGCCAAATCCCTCTCCCCCAGCTCGGAGCCGGCAGCCTGCTCCAACGTTTCTTCTGCCCCGGCGGTTAGTACAGTGGCATCCAGCCCACGAAGGGTGAACAAAAGTTCGGGCTGAGTGTCCAAGCGATTTCCCACGCCGTACAATACGGCAGCCTGGTGTTTGCAGAAATCGGCATAATCCGGGCAGCTACACGTGTGTTTTACCTCGTTCACCCGGGGGAATAGCCCATCTCGGGTGTCAGTAAGTGCCGCCATAAGAGACCGGGGAAGTTTACCTTGCAGCAAATCCAGCAGCTCCAGAGACGCCACTTCACGAAACAGTTTTTCAATCTTTTCCTTGCGCTCCCCATTCAGGCAGGCTATTTCCATGCGTACCTCATAGGGGGTGGATGAGGAACCTGTTACCAGAGCCGTAATAAGTCCTTTTTCTATGTGCAGATCCACCACGGCACCGCTGCGCACATAGCTTTTACCCCGAGGTATGCGGTTAGAGTAGTCGGAAAAGGATTCCAAGTGCTTACACCAAGCCTTGCCCCAGACGGAGCGGGCTATCTGCGTGCCCTCTATGAACACCGGCGATAAATTCGGGTATTTCTTCCGGAGCTTTGCGAGAGCCTTCTGCGCTTGAGCCTTGCGCTCGGCAACAGAAACATACTGCGGGAAACCGTAAGAATCGTACATTGTTATTCAGCCGTTATGGAGTTATGCGCAAAAGATACGAAGTCTATCAGCTCCTCATTGCTCATCTCGGTAAGCAGTTTTTCTGCGCCTTCGGACAGTATGGAATCTGCCATATTCTGCTTAGTATCAATAATGGAGTCTATTTTTTCCTCCAGCGTTCCGGTGCATACAAACTTGTGTATAAGCACATTGCGGTGCTGGCCGATGCGGTAGGCACGGTCACTCGCCTGATTTTCCACAGCCGGGTTCCACCAGCGGTCAAAGTGCACCACATGGTTGGCGGCTGTAAGGTTCAACCCCGTGCCTCCGGCCTTCAGCGAAATCACGAAGAATGGCGGGCCGTTTTCACGTTGGAAGTCTTCCACCAGTGCGGCACGCTTCTTCACCGGGGTACCGCCGTGCAGCACCAGCCCCTTGCGCCCAAAGCTCGTTGCCAGGAAATCATGCAGCGGGGCACACAGCTCCCGGTATTGGGTGAAGATAAGCATCTTCTCCTGGCGGGCAGCCGCTGACTCCACCAGTTCTGCCAACCTCGCAAACTTGCCGGAGGCCTTTGCATCATACGCTCCGGTTCCTATAAACTGCGCCGGGTGATTGCATATTTGTTTGAAGCGCGAGAGATAGGCCAGCACCAAGCCCTTACGCCGTATGGCAGGCAGCTCTTCATTCTCTAAATCCTTGCGCAATTGCTCCACGCAACGGGTATATAAGGCAGCCTGCCGCGCCGTAAGCGAGCAGTAGAGTTTTACCTCCGTCTTGTCAGGCAAATCGGTAATGATACGCTTGTCCGACTTAAGACGCCGCAGAATAAACGGTGCCGTGAGCTTGCGAAGCGGGGCGTAATGATTATCCAACGCACGCACAAAGGTGCGGAATTGAGTGTGTTTGCCCAACAAACCGGGATTAATGAAATCAAAGATACTCCACAAATCCCCCATGCTGTTCTCTACCGGGGTGCCGGTTAGTGCAATGCGGCGTGGTGATTTCAGCGCGCGCAACGCCCTGCTGCGGGAGCTTGCGGCATTCTTAATAGCCTGAGCTTCATCTGCTATCACAGCCGCAAATTCTACACAGTGCAGCATATCCTGCCGGGAAAGCATGCCATAAGTAGTCAGCACCAAGTCGTAAGACTTCAACATCTCGCTCTCTCCGTTTTTGAGCATTGCCTGCTCATGCCGGGATTGGGCAGACGGATGCAATACGCCCACACGCAGCCCGGGGGTAAACCGCGTGGCTTCTGCTTGCCAGTTGCGAATCAGTGTAGCCGGCACTACCAGCAGTGCCGGACCATCGTTCAGTACGCCACCCGCTTTCCATACGGCAAGCAGGGTGAGTGTCTGCAAGGTTTTGCCCAAGCCCATATCATCTGCCAGGCAAACACCGGCTCCCATATTCAGCATACGGTACATATAGCTCACCCCCTCGTGCTGGTAGGGGCGCAGTATATCCCCCAATCCAAAAGGTATCTCCGGCAGCGGAGCAGCGGCAGCGCCGACCGGATGGAACAATTCCGCGAGCGAATGTCCGCATGTGTATTCCACAGTTTCATCGGCTCCCGGCAGCACGCCGGCCGCCTCCGGTACTCCGGCCAGCAAGCGCAATCCCTCTATCATGGTCAGCCCCTGTTGCCCGACCGCTTTTTCGACCTGTTTCCATCGGGAGAGCAACTGTTGAATCTGCTCTGCATCTGCCACCACCCACTCACCACGCAGCTGCACCAGCGCCCCCTCCGCTCTCAGTAAGCTTTGTAGCTCCGCGCGGCTCAGGGGCTCATCCCCCAATGCCGCTTGTACGGAAAACTCCAACAGAGAGGCTGCCCCCATTTTCACCTTGCCCGGGGTATCCAGTGAAATACGCAGCTTAGGCCGCAGTGGTTTGTGTTTCCAGATATTGAACACTCGCACCTGTACGCCTGCCTGCTGATAAAGCTGCTGTTCCTGCAAAAATTGAAAAGCCTCTCGGGGGGAGAATGCACAAGCACGGAATATGCGCTGAGAGCGCAACAACTGCTCCATGAAAGGACATGTGGCTGCCAATTGTTCCAGGGGGGTAACCAGTTGCTCAAATACCGCCGGATTCGACTTCTGCAGCTTCAGCGCAGCGGCAAGAGGCCAGTGCTTTCCTTCTCCTTCCGGCGCAGCATCCACATACGTAGCCATGAACGCGAAGGGTAATTTTTGCGAATCTGCCACCTTGTTTTCCGCCAGATGGAAGACGATTTTTCCCCAGTTTGCCCACTGCGGATTCAGACCCTGCACACATTCGGCCAGTATTTGTTGCGGCTTTTTTAACAAGCGTCGGCGCAATGAGGCATACAGTTTGGCCAAGCCTCCCGCCAAAACGTTTTCGCTCCAATACTCTGCCCCCGGAACAGGGGGCAAATCCTTGCAGAGGGATACAAAATCAAACCCGGGGGCTTGCTCTGATAAAGCGACTCCTCGCTTTGCTCCTTCATGATGAAGCAGTTCTCGTACATAGCACACACAGGCACGCCGAAGATATGCCATGGAGGGCGTCAGGTTTGCTGTTGATTCCTCCTGCAATAACTCCAGCATATCCTCCCCTTGCAGAGAATAAATATCCGCCCCGTCCTGCCATCTGCATAGCAACTCCCCGGTCGGAGACACCACCAGCTCACCCCGGCTCATGGGGTGTTTCGCCTCTTTTTCGCTTAGCGTGTGCGATTTCTGCATAAGCTCATCCTAGCAATTATAAGCCCATCAGGAAAGGAGGAACTGTGCCAACAATCATTTTTTATGAACGCCGTCCAATCATGACTGGTAGCACGAGACCGATTACTACCGGAAGCACGATATCGTGGAGCAACCCCGCGCTGTGCTGGCAGTCATTGGCTTAGCCGCCGCCATCGTGCTGTATTGCGACCTGCGTTCCTTCATCGCTGAGCAGGCCGAAGCGCAGGAGAAGACCATCCGCGTGCTGTGCGAGATGTCTGTCCGCTTGCAGACTATCGAGCACCGGATGGAGGTATACCACATGCAGCCGCCTCCGGTGACGAAAAAAGATGAGTGAGGCGGGGGCGGCATCAGTCAAAAAAGCAGCCATTAACGAAATCTGCGACCCAAGCAAAGGGAGTTGCAGCAATCGACAACGGCACATCGGCAATATCTAACAAGAGCACCAGAGGCCGCCGCAATTGGTTGCCAGTAGTGCGGCGGTCCGGTAATTGCCTGAACATGTATATGGCGTTGGAGGTCAACGCAGAGGTATTTTGAGACGGAGAGGGATTCCATTTTCTCGCGTTACTTAAGTCAACTTCTGCAGCTGAAAGTACGGGGTAGGTTTCCCGATAGAAAGCGTTGGGATTTTTGTGATAATGAGTAGCTGCTTTGTTAAGCTGTTCTTCGCTCAAAACAGCATAAAAATACTCCTTCGTTTGCTGGAATTGAATCACTTCTTCTTCTCGCATAATGAGTCGGGGATAGGTGAAATTCTTAACACTACAATACATGGTTATGAGCACCAAGAAATCGCGGTTCTTAACCCGAGATGGAATATATGCCACCGGCAACTGCACATAGTATAAGTTATCTTTTTTCCACACCTGTAATTCTTCTCTGTCGTAATACTGGTGTTGGGGATGTTCCTCCTGAACAAGACGGAGTTGGTGACTTGGGCTTTGCTTCCCTATGTCGTCCAGCATACTACCCGTATCAATAAGAGTCACACACGAGCTCAGTCCCATGGTACACAGGACAGAAAACAACAAGAAAAGGAAGGCTCGAGAGTTCTTATACATGCTTGAAACTTTAATTGTTACGGGCATTATATCAATCCCCGAGCCTCTATTCAAGCGTGGAGGCGGATTATCCACATTTTTGCCGTTTTCCGCGAATCCTGTATTTCATTTTCCATGACCACTTACAAGCGATGTGATAGGCTCCTGAATTGTGAAGCGGATTTCATAAAATGCTTCTATCCAATATATTAAAATGTGATTCTATATTTGCTTGGCGTGAACGCAGGAAAAACGAAAAAGCGAATTCCGGGCGCAAATTTCCCACGCTGATGGCTCGTTTACTCCAGACTTCGTAAAACAGCGTATCAGGGTACCTGATACGCTGTTTTTCTGGGGCAACCCCAATTTTTTTGGGAAAAATCCATGTTGGTTGCGTTTTGGTAGCGAGCACGCTCGCGCAGCAATGCGGAAAGTATGCGTTGTTTTTGCTTGCCAAATGGGTTGAGGGCAGATATAAGGAGTCATGCTCAGGGCGGTAATGTTAGTCTGGTTGATGGTGTTGGCGGGTGCTGCTGAATGGTGCTGTGGTGAGACGCTGTGGGCTGCCGGGGTAAGTGCGCAGGGGGGATGGTTTGATTTCAATAAATCCCGCGATGGTGCGGATTCGGAACTGTGTTGGGCGATTACGGCGGCGAATTTGATTGCCTGGTGGCAGACGCAGAGAGTGGATGCGGTGAGGGAGGGGATTCCGGCAGGGGATAGGGTGTGGCAGGTGTTCCGTGAATCATTCAGTAATGAGGGGAGTGACCCTGATGAGGCGATGAGTTGGTGGTTTTCCGGTGTGTATGAGCCTATGCAATCTCCGGATGGGTTGCCGAGTGCGGTGTTGGTTCGGCAGGGAACCGGGGCGTATTATTCCGGTGTTGATTGGAAGAAGTTGTTGTACCGCGACCGCTCGCCGCATGTATCTGCGGAGATGGTTGCCCGTGCCATGTCGGAAGGATTCGCACGTGGGGATGCGTTCTGGGTGGGAGTCAGTTTTCTGAAGCCGGATGGGAAGCGCTATACGCATGCCATTACGGTGTGGGGGGTAGATGTGGAGAGAGACGCGGCCGGGAAAGTCTGCCTGAGGGCTCTGTATATGGCGGATTCTGATGACCGACAGCATGTACTGCACCGTATTCCGCTGCGTGAGGTAGAGGGAGAGCTGAGATTTGATTGTGCGCAGCATCCCCTTTATGGCAGAATTGGGGAAATTTCCGTTGATAATTATACGGGGTTGCGGTTGCGTGAATCCCGCTGATAGGGGGCAGCAGATTTGTGGGCAAGGGTTATTCCAAGCGGTAGCGGATGGTGGTGCGCAGGGTGGAGGCGATGGGGTGCTGCCCTTTATGCGCGGCGCGGAAGTGCCAGTGTTGCAGAATCCAGCGGCGGGTGTGTTCGGCAAAGTCGGGGTGTACCTCTGTCAGGATATCCACGGCAGTGGGGGCTCCCGTTGCATCGATGTGGATACAGATGCCCACATCTCCCTCCATGCGGCGTTGGCGCATGCGCGGGGGGTAGGTGGGATGCGGGGCTCGGAGCGGGGCGGCGGGTGTGGCTTTTGCCATGGTTGCTGTGGGAGTGGTGGGGATACGCGCCGGTTCGGGGGTACGCGGGGGAATCCATTCTGCCTGAAGCGGCGGAGAGAGCGGCTCAGACGCGATGTCGGCAAGCTCAGTATTATCCACTTGTTCCGGCAACAGGGCATCCGGGATTTCCGGTTGTACCGGCTGCAGCGTAATGCTTGGAGCGGGGGGCTTTGCTCGGCAGATGAGATGTTGTGCGGGCGGCTGAGGCTGTGTGGGTGCTGTGTAAGCGATACCGTGGAAAAAGGTGTCGACCTCCTGCTGAATCAAGATTGATTGCAAAGCCAACAGCACAGCGGTGCCTGTCAGTAGCCCCGCAGTAAGTGCCAGACTGAACCATGCGCGGTACTCACGACTGCGGAGCAGTCGGGCCGGGGAAATGCGGCTGAAGCGGGTGAAGCGGTTCATGGTTTTACTGGGGAGAAATCTACCCAATACAGGTGGGCATCTTCTGCCTCATAGGGGGATGGTGTGGAAAAACGGCAATTTTCGCAGTTCGGGAATCGGATGTGTGGGTGGCAGATGAGCCGCACCACATTTTCCTGCCATCCCGGCAGCCAGATGCACAGCTCCGCAATGCGGGTATCCGCCGCCGCCATGGCTGCAGCCAATTGTTCCCGACTGCGGGCTTGTTCACAGTCTGAGACGGCGGAGTTGAGCTCGGTATCATTGATACCGAAGGGCGAGTCTGCGCTCATGAAAAATCGGCGGTAATCCGGGAATGGGGAGCCGGCCATGTCTGCCCAGAACAGGAGTTGGTGAGCACCGCTGCCGGTCTTTCTTCCTGCTGTCTGCCATGGGACGGCATGAGTTACAATTTCAGCCCCGCATTTGGCTGCGCTCTGTGCCAGAATGCTGACCAGTGTGCTGATTTTTTCGTGCGGTGTGTAGGTGAGCGTGACGCTGAGTCGTTCCCCGCGCTCGTTCATCAGGATACCGTCCTTTCCCGGTCGGGTGAAACCGGCGCGGGCAAAGGCGGCACCGGCGGCCGCAGGGGAGAAACGGTAAAAGGGCGTGTTGCGGGGAGTCAGCTCACCGTAGCCGGAGGCAAAGGTGCGCAGGCGTTCTCCCTCACCCCGGCAAATGACCTGCACGGCTCGGTCCATATCCATGGCATGCATGAGTCCGCGGCGCAGGTGGGGGCAGGGCAGGGTGCGGGCGTTCAGGATGATGCCGTATGGCGGCATGGGGTATTCCGCGTGGAATACGTGGCGGTGTAGCTGCGGCGGAGCCTCTGCTGTGCGCTGCTGCCATGCAGAGATGTTGCGGGTCTGCAGCATATCCAGTTTCCCGCGCAACAGCAGTTCCCATGCCTGCGCTTCATCCGTGGGGAAATGGTGTTCCACCGCATCGGCATTGCACGTGTAGCGGTAGTAGCGTCTGTCTTTTGCCCACCAGTTTTTTACTCTCACCAGCTCTACCATGCGTCCGCGTTCTACTCTGCCCACGGTATAAGCCCCGGTGGTTGGGGGGATGCGTTGGGCGTAGCGTTTGCGGAAATCACTGCCGAATTCGGCGTAGAATCCGGGTTCGGCGGCACTCAGCAAAGCCGCTGCGGCAAGCTCGGGCTGCAGCGTTTCACTGCGCAGGGTCAGGCAGAGGGTGTTAGCCCCCACCACGCGCAGTTCTTCTGCCGCAGATAGCAGCGCGTCGGCACAGCCTGCTTCGATTCGCAGCAGCGTGCCCAGCACATAGTCGGCCGCTCTCACGGGCCTCCCGTTGGAATAGCGCGCCGCCGCATCTATTTCAAACCAGACGGCGCGTCCGCTGATGCTCCATCGGCAAGCCGTTCCCGGGATGCTGTTGCCTGTGACCGGGTGCCGGCGCAGGAGCGGTACATCTATAGCCGTGAACAGGTTGTAGTGGAAAAATTGTGCCTGTGGGCTGCCGAATGCCAGAAAATTGGCAGGAAACGGCCCCACGTTGCAGCGTCGTACGCGGCCGCCTTTTCTTGCTGCCGGGTCACCGATTTCCGGCTCCTGCGCCCCGTTTTGCCATGTGAGCCCGGTGGGGAGTTCTCCCCCGCGTGTGAGGCGGATGCTCGTGACCCGCGCTGCGCGTTTCCACATGTCCGGTGGGTAGGCAGCGGGGGCAGAGCTGAGCTTTGCTGCCTGCGGAAGCGGGGCCGGGCGGTACGCGGCCTGCCACCCTGCCCAAAGAAGCAGGAGCAGCAGTAGTAGCCCAGCCGCTGTCGTGAGCTTTTTCATCAGAATTTCAGTGTGCAGCCTCCGTGAAAGGAAATTCCTGCACTGATGAAGGAATACTGCTGATCCTGCCAGTCGCTTTCGATGACGTATTTCTGGTTTGTGATGTTTTCCACGCGGGCATGCAGCGTGAGATGCTCATTCACTTCATATTGGGCATACCAACGCAGCGTGTAGAAAGAATCGAGCTTTGTGGTTGGGTACCCGGCGAAATTACTGCGTCCTGTTGCGGCACTCAGTCCAATTCCCGTAGTCAGCCCCTGCATGGGTTCGGTGTGAAAATCCGCTTTCCAGGTCTGCCGGGCAGAGGCAGGAATTTGCCGCCCGTCAGACTCTTTCGGTTCAGTGAGCGTGCAGGAGAGCGAGTAGCCCGTGTTGGCGTATTCTGTCCACGTTCCTTCCAGTGTTATTTCCACGCCCATGGCGGTGCGGTGTCCGGAAGCGTTGTGGTAGGTGTAGTGGCCCTCGCCGGTTGGTACGGTTTCTATGGCATCATCTATGCGGGTGTGGAAGAAAGTGAGTTTGAGGGTATGTCGGGAATCGAGGTCGTGTTCCACCCCGGCATCGAATGCCAGTGCCGTGCTGCAATCCAGCAGCGGGTTACCGCAGTAGGTGGAGCCACCGCTGAAATAGGTGCTGTTGCTGTATTGGAAAGAGCCGGGGGCGCGGTAACTTTGTCCCACGGAGCCGAACAGCCGCGTTTGCTCCCGGTTGAATCGGTAGCTTGTTGAGGCTCGCAGATTGGTCAGCGCATCAAAGTGGCTGCTTTGATCCAGCCGGGCTGCCAGCGTGTTGTCCCAGCCTTTATTCGGGCTGAAGTGGTGCTCGGCAAAGAGGCCGTAAGTATTGTCCAGATTGCGGTCAGTGTTGCGGGCGGAGGTTTCGAACACGCTGTCTACGCCGTATTGACTGCGCACCCAGCTGAAGCCGCCGACAGTGGTGTGCTGTTTGTTCCAGGCGTAAGTGTTGCTCCATTCCACCTGCACGTTTCGCAAATCGGAGTACCAACCGTGTCCCAGCATGGCATCAGAGCCGTAGTATCCTGCCATCAGGCTGCTGCTCAGGGCGCGGCTGAGCTGTGTTTGTGCCTTCGCTGTCACCAGATTGGTGCGGAATGTGTACGGCGTTACTCCGTAGCGGTTCGCATAGTGATAGGAGGCGTCCTCTCGGCGGTAGGTGGCGGTCAGTGTGGTGTTTTCCTTTGCTCGGTAATCCAGCCGGAGAGCCTGAGACATGTTTTCATAGCGCCCTGCGTGTTTGCCACGCACTTTGTCACCGTTGGCAAGCGAGAGGTCGTTGTTGCTGTGCTCATAGGTGGAGGAGAGAAACCAGGCAAAATTTTCCCGCTCTCCCTGAGCCGTCACATTGCCGGTGTAGGAATCGTGGCTTCCGCCCTCACTGAAGAGGCTCAGGGAGGGTTTGTCTGAGCTTCCTTTCGGGGTTTCCATGTAGATGACACCTGCCATGGAGGAGCCGCCGTGGGTGGCACCCTGTGCGCCGCGCAGCACCTCCAGTGTCCCCACATCAAAGAGATTGGTGCGCGCCATCACATTGGAACTCTGAATGCCGCTGCCGGAGATGCCGGAGAGCCGCATGCCGTCCATCATCGGCATGTAACTGTCACCGCTACTCAGCCCGCGGATGACTACATTGCAGATATTGCCGCGCTGGTTTTCACCGCCGCCGTTCAGCGTGTAGACCCCCGGCACCGTTGTCATGGCTTCCGCCGCAGAGTATATACCCTCTTGCCTCAGCTCTGCCACATCCAGTACCGTGACGGAAACGCCTGTGGTATCATGGGCAATCTCACCGGCTGCATGAGCTGATACCGTGATAGCGGGCAGCTCTGCGCTCACTGCATCCGTTGCTCTTGCAACGGGACAAGCACCTGCCAGCAGAAGGACAGGTCCAACTGTTCGGAAAGCACCCCTACAGGGTGCAGGAATGTTGTGTATCATTGTATTATCGGCCGGGACGCGGGGCAGTGCATCGCTGCCCCATGGGTCAGGCGAACTCCCCGGGCCGGCATTCCGACTCAGTGACTGCCTCCGGGCAGCCTCAATACGGTTGCGGCACAGCGACGGATTCTCACCGTCTTTCCCGTCTATTTCCTGCGGCATCCCGCCGCCTCCCGGGAGTTCTCCCGCGCGTTGACTTGTCCGCGCAGGTACGCCCCGTATCTAATCACATATTGCTCTGTTGCGCAAGCCTGTTCTTGCGGCGTGGGGCAGATGTGGTCATTTTTTCCGTGTACCTGAATAGGTCTTGCCAAAAAAAGCCGCGCGGTGTAGAATGTCAGCCATGAATCATCTGGATGAATTGTTTTCCTTTTTGCGTATACCGAGTGTGTCTGCCCAGGCGGAGCATGCGGGGGATGTGGAGCGTTGCGCGGATTTTCTTGTGGAGAAACTCAGCAGCATGGGGTTTGATGCAAAAAAGCATCTGACGGATATTCACCCCATTGTGGTGGCACACAGCCCTGAAGTGGAAGGAAAACCCACAATTCTGATTTATGGGCACTATGATGTGATGCCGGTTGATCCGGTGTCTGCGTGGGAGACGCCTCCCTTTGAGCCGACGATTCGTGGCGGCCGTGTGTATGCCCGCGGTGCTTCTGACGATAAGGGTGAGATTATGGCACTGCTGCTGGGCACGGAGAAGGTGCTGCGTGAGGATGGAGCCCTGCCGCTGAATGTGATTTTCCTGCTGGAGGGTGAGGAGGAGCGTGGCAGCGAGAGCCTGTTTGCCTTTATGCAGCGGCCGGAAATTCAGCAGGAGCTTGCCTGCGACGTGATTGTGGTGAGCGATACCGGTATGGCGGCTCCGAACATCCCGTCGTTCTCGTACGGTCTGAAAGGTCTTTGCTGTTTTGAGCTGAAGGTGAGCGGCCCTGCCATGGATTTGCATTCCGGGCTGTTCGGCGGGGCTGTCAACAACCCCATCACCGCGCTGTGCGAAATGATTGCTACCACGCATGATGCTGATAACCACGTGGCGGTTGAGGGGTTCTACGAGGGCGTTCACGAGATTGAGGCATGGGAGAAGGAAAGCTGGTGCCGCGTACCCGGCATGAGCGATGCCGAGCTGGCTGAGCTGACCGGGGTGGATGCTCTGCGCACGGAAACCGGGTACACCGGGGCAGAGTGCGTGTATGCTCGCCCAACCTTTGAGCTGAACGGAATTTCCGGCGGTTATGAGGGGGAGGGCTCCAAGACGGTGATTCCCACCCACGCCATTGCCAAGATGAGCTGCCGCCTGGTGCCGGGGCAGAACCCGGAGAAGGTGATGGATTGCGTGGAGGCGCACTTCCGCAAAGTGTGCCCGGCGGGTGTGCGAATGGAGTTTACTCGCCAGCACTCCGGGGCGGCCTACCTGAGCAACCCCAACTCGGCGTTCGGGCTCGCCGCACAGCGTGCCCTGGAGGAAACGTTCGGCAATAAGCCGGTGTTGGTGAGAGAGGGTGGCTCCATCCCGATTATTGCTGAGATTTCTCAGGTGCTGGGCAAGGATGCCCTGCTGCTGGGGCTGGACTTGCCGGATGCCCGTATCCACTCGCCCAATGAAAATATGCGTGTGGAAATCTTTGAGAAGGGTATTGAGATGACTTCCCGCCTGCTGCGGCTCATGGGGCAGCTGTAATCCCGTTTTCTTCATGAACGCCGTAGAGATTGAGCAGATTCACAAGAGTTTCCCCGGCCACTGGGGCAGGGGCGGTGTGTATGCCGTTAAAGGTGTGAGTCTGCAAATCCCGCAGGGCGGTGTGTATGGCCTCATCGGTCCCAATGGCTCCGGCAAGAGCACCATCATGAAAGCTCTGGTGGGCTTGCTCTCGCCGGATGCCGGGCATTGCCGCGTGTTCGGCCTGCCCGCCACGGCGGCGGCGAACCGCCGGGAAATCGGCTTTCTGCCGGAAAATCCGTATTTTTACAAGTTTTTGACCGGGGAGGAAACCGTGCGTTTCTACGGCAAGCTCTGTGGCTTGAGCGGCAAGGCGTTACGTGAGCGTACGGACGAGTTGTTGGCCCTGGTGGGGCTTACGGAGGCGGCTCACCGCCGCGTGGGCGGCTATTCCAAGGGAATGCTGCAGCGTATCGGTCTGGCGCAGGCCCTGGTGCAGCAACCGCGGCTGCTGGTGTTGGATGAACCAACGGCCGGTGTTGACCCCATCGGCTCGCGCACCATTCGGGATATCATTCTGGAGCTGAAAAAGCGGGGGATGACGGTGTTTCTCTGCTCTCACCTGCTGGAGCAGGTACAGGAAATCTGTGACCGCGTGGGTATTCTCTATCAGGGCTGCCTCATTGCTGAAGGCTCTATGGAGGAACTCACGCGTGATTCCCGGCGCTGTGAGATTATACTCCGTAACCCCACGCCGGAGCTGTTGGCGGAGTTACAGCGGGTGGCCGGGGATGCGTGGGAATCCTGCACATCTGCTCGCAATTCGCTGGAAAAAGTCTTTTTGGATGGTATTCGTGCACGCTTGGACGCAGAGGGGCGCCTTGTGTCAAAGGATTGAGCGTTTGCAGATGGTCAGAGACTGCTGTTCCGGGGACGGCCTGAAGCGCAACTGCGGCGGGCGCACCGCGTTGTGGGTGCTTTATGCGGGGCAATACGCCGTTATACCCGGGGATTGCGGCAATGCGGAAAAAATGCTTGCAAGTATGTTGGATTTTGTTACAATACGTGAGCTCCTGCACGGAGCAGGCGCGCGCGTATACACCCTGTTCTGAGGAACAGATTATGCGTTGCGCTCCCTGTCAGTTTTTTTTCAACCTGATATCGTGCGTATACGGTGTTCGGAGTTAATGTGTAGCGAACTATAAATTATCATGAATATTGCAGTCATCATCGCCGCTGGATCAGGCACCCGCATGGGGCTGGACATACCCAAGCAATTTGTCAATGTCTATGACAAGCCCATATTAGTTTACACCCTGGAGGCTTTTCAGAATCATCCCTGTATAGATGCCATTGAGGTTGTTTGTCTCAAAGGCTGGGAGCAGGTTCTTTCCGTATATGCAAAACAGTGGAATATCACCAAATTGAAGTGGATTGTACAAGGCGGTGCCACCGGGCAGGAGTCTATCCGCAACGGTGTATTTAATCTTGAGGATAAATGCCAGCCTTCTGACATTATCATTATTCATGACGGTATCAGACCCTTGGTGGATGATTATGTGCTTTCAGATGTGATTGCGACCTGTGAGCAGTATGGTAATGCGGTTACCTCCATGCCGTACAACGAGCAGATTTTTGTCATTGATGATGAGATTTCTACCACAAAATACATCCCCAGAGAGACCCTGCGCCGTGTTTCCACGCCGCAGGCGTACAAGTTTGACTTGCTGGATAAGGCCTACCACAAGGCGTTTGAGACAGGGGTGGGGATACACGGCTCCCACTACACCAACACCATGATGGTTGAACTGGGCGAACGTCTTTATTTTGCTGCGGGCTCAGACCGCAATATCAAACTCACCACGCACGGTGATTTGGAGATGTTCAAAGGCTATATCAAACGTAACCGGGAGTAATATATGCAAGTGTTCAGCCACCCGCTTTATCAGCAGGAAATAGAGAAGTGTGCCAAGCTTCCGCTCCGGTGGGAGCAGCTCAGAGGTTGTAAGATACTTATCACCGGTGCGTGCGGGATGATAGGTAGCTATATGGTAGACCTGCTTATGGCTGCCAATCGATTGCACTGCCTGGATTTATGCGTGTTGGCAATGGGCAGGAATGAGGAAAAGGCCCGAACCCGTTTTGCCGCGTATGCGGATTCTGAAAACTTCCGTATTGTGTGCGGAGATGTAAACCGGGGGGTGCCGAGCGGTACACCCTCTGCCGATTACATATTCCACGCGGCCAGCAATACCCACCCGGTGGCCTATGCTACCGATCCCATCGGCACCTTGACCACAAATGTTCTCGGTACCTACAATCTGCTTCAATTTGCTGCTGACAACGGGTGCAAACGTTTCATCTTTGCCTCCACTGTAGAAATTTACGGAGAAAACAGAGGAGACAGGGAATACTTTACGGAAGACTACTGTGGGTATATTGACTGTAACACCCTGAGAGCCGGGTATCCTGAGAGCAAACGTGCAGGTGAGGCACTCTGCCAGGCCTTTATTGCACAGAAAAAGCTGGATGTGGTCATTCCCCGCTTGCCCCGTGCATTTGGCCCGACACTGCTGAGTTCTGATACGAAGGCTCTTTCCCAATTTCTGCGGAAGGCACTGCAGGGAGAGGATATTGTGCTGAAGTCTGATGGCTCGCAGTATTACTCATTCATCTATGTGGCGGATGCTGTATTAGGTGTTCTTCACTGCCTTTTCCACGGAGAAAGCGGTGCTGCCTACAATATCTCTGACAGGGAGTGCGATATCACGCTGCGCGAGCTCGCGGAGATGATTGCCGGCATGGTGGGGCGCAAGGTTGTGTTTGACTTGCCTGATAAAACAGAGCAGGCGGGATTCAGTAAAGCTACCAAAGCGGTAATGGACAGCTCCAAGCTGAAAGCTCTTGGCTGGGTTCCCTTTTTCTCTCTGAAAGAGGGCATCGCTAACTGCCTCTCTGTGATGCGTGCTGCTGAATAAGACACAGCATTTTATTTGCGCAGTAAACAACTCAATGCAATCAGGCTATGTCCGTTTTATCTGCTCTGAATAATAAATTTATCAGGCGTGTGCGTAACGCTGTGGAGAGCCGCTTCTGGCGCATGCGCCTTTATCTGCGGAGAAAGACAGCCGCTTGGAGATCCCGCTTGTTCACCAGAAAACTCATGATTCGCCGCTTGCGGGAAAAGGAAAAAATCAAGGTGTTGTTCCTTTCTCATTTGCCGGCTATGTGGAAGGTGGATTCTCTTTACCTGGCCATGTTGGCTCACCCGCGCTTTGAACCGTCGATTTTTGTTATCCCCCACGGGAATTGTGCCACTAAAGCGGAAAGAAAAGAATCTCTGGACAGGATAAAGGCTTTTTTTGCACAAAAGGGGTACCCCTGTGAGGAGTGGATTAACGATGAGGGTGTACCCAAAGCGAGCAAGCTGCCGAAGGAGTTTGATATTCTGATTTATCCGCAGCCCTGGCGCAATGTGGTGCCGCCGGCTGTTGATTTTATGCGGCATGCTGACCACCTGATGATATGCTGCGAATATTCATTCCATCTCGGAACGTTTGAGTGGGCGTATAACAAGTGGTATCAGAATATGGCATTTGTAGACTGCTATGAAAATGATGCCGTGCGGGAATTGTCTTGCAGAAAAAAATATAATCACGGCATCAATTCGGTGACAACCGGGCTGCCTATAGCAGATGAATTTTTGTGCTCGAAAGGCGTTTCTCCGTGGAAAAAACAAGCTGAGGGCGTCAAAAAAATCATCTGGGCCCCGCATTGGACTATTGTGGACGGCTTGAGTGATTTGGGGAGTTTTTCCAATTTCTTGTCGATAGCGGATGAGCTGCTCCGCTATGCACAGGCCTCTGTGGGCAGGTTGCAGTTTGCTTTTAAGCCGCATCCTCTGCTGAAAAAGACACTGTACGGGCACGCAGATTGGGGAAAAGAGCGGACAGATGCATATTATGCCGCGTGGGAAAACGGCTCCAACACGCAATTGGAGCAAGGGGATTATGCTGCGCTGTTCATGGAATCTGATGCCATGGTACATGACAGCTGCTCTTTTTGTTGTGAATACATGCTGAGCGGCAATCCCGTGATGTTCATCCCCAAAAATGCAGAAGCTCAAACCTCTATCCTTAATGAAATGGGGCTGGCGGCATTCTATGCTCAATACATGGGGCACAGTGTTCAGGATATTGAGGCTTTTATTGAGAATCAAGTGATTCGCGGTGATGACCCCATGAAAGCCCGGCGAGAAGAGGTGACAAGCCGGTATTTGCGCCCGCCCCATGGGCTGACCGCAGCAGAAAATATCATTAACGCCATTCTGGGCAATACGCCGAACTGAAGCGGAGCAACTGATTACCGGTATTCAAGGGAAATATAAACAGATGCCTTTTTATGACTACTGCTGCAACAAAACATATTACGGCTCCTGAAAATTGTACCGGTTGTGCCTTGTGCGCCAACGTGTGTTCAAAAGGGGCTGTCAGCATGGTGTGGAGTGAGGCGGGGTTTCTTGTCCCTGCTGTGGATACTGACGCGTGTGTGGAATGCGGATTGTGTGTAAAAAGTTGTCCTGCACAGGAAGATAATCTGAAAAAGCTTCATTATGCAGATGATAATCAATCGGTTGTAAGTTATGGGGCTTGGAACCGCGATTCCTCCGTTCACCGCCACAGTAGCAGCGGTGGTGTCTTTACCGCTTTGGCGGAGAACGTGATTGCCGCCGGCGGTTGCGTGTTCGGTGTTGTCTGGAAAGATAAGCTGACACCCGTTTTTGACAAAGCGGAGACTCCCGAGCAGCTTGCTCGCATGCGCGGTTCAAAATATACTCATGCCAATGCTGCCGGAATCTACCGGGCGGTTCGCCATGAATTGAGTACCGGCCGCCGGGTTTTGTTTTCGGGTACTTCTTGTCAGGTAAATGCCCTGCGGCAATTTTTGCGCAAAGAGTACGACAATCTGTTGACGGTTGATATTGTTTGCCATGGTATGCCGTCTCACCTTATACTGGAGAAGTACGTTGAGCATTGGGAAAAGGAGTGCGGGTCACCGGTCCGCCATATTTCTTTCCGTGAAAAGTCGGAGGGCTGGTTAAATTATCATGTGGCAAGGAATCATGAGGATGGTTCTACCCGCTCAACCGAGCATCACAAGGATATGTACATGCGCCTCTTCCTGTCTGATTTGGCGTTGAACAAGGCTTGCTACAACTGCCCCTACGCGCATCTTCCTCGCAGTGGTGATATAACGCTGGGAGATTTCTGGGGCGTTCAGCAAGTTCACCCGGACTGGCCCATCCGCGAGGGGGTATCCGCCGTTTTGGCTACCTCTGCAAAAGGTCAGGAGGCTCTTCTGAACTGTTCCGCCGCGTTGAATCTCATGCCGGAATCCTTTGAAACGATTTCCGCAAAACAACGCGCCGTTTACATCCGCCCGAAGAAAGAGGTGCCGCAGCACCGTGCCCGGGCTCTGAGCTTGTTGAAACAGTTACCGCTTACTTCTGCCGTTCACCGAATTCTGGAGTGTGATTATTGCGGCCGCTTTTGCTTTGTGTGGAGGAGTTTTCCGTGGTTCTTTTATAAACTTGCGCAGAAAACCAAAAATTGTATTACCCGCTGTTTGCGGAAGAAATAATGGATTCAACAGGGGGAACCGTACACGCCGGTTCCCCCTGTTGTCCGAGCTTGTTTCCCGGAAAGTTTTCAAATGGACGATGGACAAGGTGCAGAATTCCGCCCGCTTTGCTCGCATGCAAGTTCTTTGAAAGAAACTCTTTGTCCATTGTCCGTAAGCATTCGATGCTGGGCGGGTTTTATAGCTCAGCATCGCTTTTCTGAGGCAAGAGAGCAAGATAATCACCCGTATAACCGGAGGCCAGCGTTTGAAGCGTTTCGTTAAACCACGTCTCGGCA
>JAFQEY010000040.1 GCA_017398765.1 Akkermansia sp. | reverse complement strand
TGCCAGACCCTCATTAAAGAGGGGCATGCAGAGAATCTCCTCTCTCGGATATTGACGGATTGCTTAACCCCTTGTATTGTACAGAATAAACATCCGAGACGGGTAAAAACAGGAAGATTTTTCTTGACCCAGTATTCGGAATACTTACCCCATCTACCGATAAAAAGTTATGAAAACAGCAGAGAGAATGATAGAGGAGTTGCCGCTGAGCTGCAAGGATGCGGCACGGTTGGCATTAGAGATGAGCGAGGAATTGGGCGCGCGTGCGGAGGGTTTGGATAAGCGGGAGCTGATTTGTCTGATGCGGCGTGTGATTCGGCTGGGGGTAGAGGAGCTGGCGCGGCAGGAGCATACGGTGACTTTTGAGACGGCAGTGTGGACAAGTGTGGAGGCGCGGGCGGAGCGGAGGCCAACGACGCGGCGAGATTTGCGGCACTATGCACGGCGTTTGCTGCGGGTGGAGGGCGTTGCTTCACGCCCTCTGCGAGCGATGAGTACCCGCGAGTGCCGCGAGCTGTTGCAGGCGGCGTTTGGCGGGAGTGCGAGCGCGTTTCGCAAGGGGCGGGCGATGCTGCACAGTGTGTTCGCGCATGGGTTGCGGCAGGAGTGGTGCGCGGAGAATCCGGTGGCGCGGGTGGAGGTGCCGCAGGTGCAGGAGCGGGAGATTGTGCCGCTGCGGCGGGCGGAGGTGGAGCGGCTGGAGGCGGCGGTGCAACAGCCGGAGCACCGGGCGATGCGTTTATCGCTGCACTTGTTGCTGTACTGCGGGTTACGCCCTAAGGAGGTTGCTCGGCTCCGGGTGCAGGATGTGCACCCGGAGCGGGGCTGTGTGGTAGTGCCGGGGCGGTGCAGTAAGACGGGTGGCGGTCGCGTGGTGCCGCTGCGGAAACATGCGGCACTGCGCGGCAAGCGGCTGCGAATTCCGCGCAACTGGGAATCACGTTGGCGGGCACTGCGGCGCGCCGCCGGGTTTAAGCCCGGGCAATGGGTGCCGGATGTGTGCCGGCACACTTTTGCGAGCTACCATGCGGCATGGTTCAAAGATTTGGGTGCGCTGCAACTGGAGATGGGGCACCGAAGCGCGGATTTACTGCGCACCCGTTATCTGAATCTGCCGCAGGTGGAGGATGCAAGGCGGTTTTGGGGGTGTAAGTGAACCCGCATGGCTTCCATTTTCCGGAGGAAGCCACACCCGCCGCCGGGACTACGATTCCCGTAGCCCCGATTGGCTGAGCAGCATGATTTTGCCCCGATGAACAGGAAAAATCAAATATCCCAAAGATCAAGCCATTTGAATGATACAATGCGGAAGCTTCTTCCCATCACTTTGTTGGCTACGCTGAGACCGCCCCCTTGAGAACCATCCGGATCGTACTCGGCATCAGATGGGGCATTGGAGGGGTCTACGTAATCCATCGTTCTCTGCACAACAGCCTCACACCAGGCCTGAGCCAGAATGGCATTACGCGGACTGCGCACGCAGCCGTATGCACGCACGGTAAAGGTGTCATCCCGCACGGTCAGGATATTGCCCAGGGAGGCCAGGATGTCACTCTGAATCAAATAGCCGGGAGCAGCCGTGTACATGGAGCCCTTCTCCGCTTCCGGGAATTTGTACATGTTGCCCTCCTGGGGCTTGACAATCACTTCCTGAAAATCCCTGTTGATATCGGTTGCATCAATCGCAGCCTGCAAGGCCCCGGTAAGTGCCAGCTCGCCGCCGTTTTTCTCAAGACGCCGGTTGATGAAATCAGACATATTGAGGAACGGGCCACGCTTGCGCACCTGCTTGACCATCTCCTCTGCAAGCTTACGGATGGATTCAGGCTCAAGCTTACGTACCTCTCCCCAGGCAGAGAGCAGAGCACTCCCCCCACGGAACTGACCGGAGCCCTGTCTCATGCTGTAACCACCAAGAGAGTCCACACTCTTGTCGGTGGTGGAAAGCATAAAGCGGGAAAACAGAACCTGTTCTTTAGATTTGCCCTGTTCTACCTCCTTGAGTCGGTTGCCGTCGCTGCTCACCAGCTTGCGGCGAGCGAGCCCCTGAAGAACGGCGTTCCATGCCTCAACCGAAGTGGAGTTAACATTGAAGCCACCGTCTATCATGAGATACTGGGCTATGTATTTCCAACCGTCCTTCTCCATCAGGCGAGCAATCACCTGCGAGTCATTGTACGGGGTGTTGGCTTTCTTATACCGCGCCACCGGCAAATCTTCCTTGCCGGAAAGGAAGCGGTCAAGCACATCGCGAGCCGGTTCTTTCCGCGAACCTTTGGGCATGTCAGACACAGAAGAGCAGAACCAGCGATCCCACAACGCATCATTAATCAACAAACCATGGTCATAGAAATCTCCGAAAATCTGACCATTTCCGCCCTCTGAGGGAATCTCATTGCGGTGGAAGGCGTACACCTCTCCCGCCGGCAGACAGGGGTCAGCAAAGGAGTTGCCGATACCCACGCCGGGGACACCGGCCTGATACTGCACTCGGCGCATAGCGGAAGCGGCCTTGTACATACCCGTGCTGCCGGAGGTGCGATACCAACCGGGCTGCAGGCGCATACCGGCAAAGCCAGCCAGAGAGAAAGGAGGGTGAACCGGCAGTTCCAACACGGAGGCAAAGGAAACCTGCTCGCCTTCGCCGGTGATTCCCAGATAGCCGTTTCTGCCGATGTTATCCATGGGAGAGCTGTCAAGACCGCTACTTACATCCAACGCGGCAAGCTCATAGGGATGATACTGGCGCTGCTGGTGATCCGGCTTAATGATAGCACTTCCCCAAAATGCAGGGTTGGAATGCTGCCAGAGTTTGGTTCGGTAGTCCATGCCGGTGAAGATGCGGGAATCAGCATTCGGGTTGGCAGACTTGGCCACCACCCCCACGGCTGCCACATAATACGGGACTGAGGAATCAGACTGAGAGCCGTCTGCGGCCCAGTATGAATCGTTACGCTGTCTATCACAGAAGACGGTGCTCTGTGATTCATCATTCGGATCATACCACCCCAGCAGGAAAGACTGGGGAGATATGGCGCGCTTCCCGCCAAACTGCTCGTCCATCTTCCGGGCGGACAAGCCGTTGAAACCGTTCAGCACCGTCAATGGCTCCGGGCGGAATGGAGCCAGGCGAAAGCCGCTCAAATACTCACGACCTTCGGTACCGCCTTCCTTGTAAACGCCCAGGCGAAATCCTACATACCACTGTTTTTCTTCCAGCGTTTTCAAATCCGGCACACCGGGGCCGGAGCGTCTCCCGATTGAGGTATAATAGTGAATCTTATAGTTGGAGACGTTGGCAGGGTGATAACCAAGCACAAACGAGCCATAATCATTTGCCTTTTCATCCACAGAACCGCAGGAAAAGAAGAGCACCTCACCGGGTTGGAACACGATATCACCGCGAACATCTGTCTCACTGTTCTGGAAATATTGGCCGACGTCCGGCTTATCAAACCCGGTCTTCACCCCATCGCTGGAAGAACCGGCTTCCGGCTTATATTTTGTTGCGTAGCGCTGCCAGGTATAGTTCCAGGTACCGGATTGACCGATGCTGTAGTCCTGCATCCATGCCACCGTGTAGGGAGCAGACTGAGACCAGAGCTGCTGTCCGCGTATTCTCATAGGCACGTTATACGGATTCCACCACAGGAACATGGGCGCATACGCCAGTCGCAGATTGAAAGCAGGTGTCTTGCCATCTGCCATCTTCCACTCAGGCTTACCCTCCGTTACCATGGCAAAGTTGCTCATAAAAGCCAGCATGACCGGGGTGCGCGCGTAACCTGACTTCTTGTTACCCTGGTCCAGCATGGCGCGAGTGTCATAAAGAGAACCGGAGCCGTCTGCATTAACAGACTCAGGATTGGAATCATGGTTCATGGAAGAACCGTTCATCACGCTGCCGCCCATACGGGTGTAGGCTTTGGCTACCTCGCCTATGAGACGAGCGGTGAAATTGTCACCATCGTTAGCCGTACCGTCCGGCCAGCAGTTGTAATAGGCAAAAAGGTTCTGCCAGGAACCAATGGGCATTTTCTGCTCCGTTCCCTTGGGAATATCATCATTTTCTGCAATGGGGCAGTCCTGATCATTGCGCACGGCAAACTCTGTGCCGCTGAGGCTATCCTTGCTGAGCAAGAGGCACAAATCCTGTTTGAGGCCACCGGTGCGTACATTGACAGGAAGGCTGTACGATGACGTTGTCACGTCGAAAAAATACGGCATGCCGGCATTCTGAGACGCGGTGCCGAGCAGTGGCAGGGAAGCAAGGGTAATCAGTTTATCCGGCTGTTCTATGGTTTCCGGCAGGAAATCCAAATCCTCATAATTGAGAATCATGGGTGACGGGGTATCCCAGGTGCGGCGAAGCACCTCATTCAAGTCCTCCGTTTCGTCCCTCTGTGGGACATTCACTTTCACTTTCTGGTTTTCACCACCTACCCACCAGGCAAAGCAGGCTTTATTTTTAGAAAGAGAGGGCATTTCCAGCAAATCAGCATAAATATGATGCTGCGGTGAGAAAGTTCTGCCAAGAGTCCCCTCTCCCACCATACAAATACGGCTACCGGGTTTGCGGGAGCAAATTTCCTTGACCGAGTTCATGTCGCGAACCTTATCCTTGTCACGGGATGAGACCATCCAACGGCGGAAGAGCTTATCACGCCCCTGCGTATAGGTTGCCTGAATGTTATTTGCCCTGTTGGTGGGGCTGTCACCGTACAGCGGGCCGTCCCAACTGTTCCACACGCCCAACACGTACTGAGGGAATGCGCCCTCCCGGTCACTCAGAATTCCGGAGTTTGCAGACACACGCTGATCCGGCCCCATTTCCACCTGCAATTCCGCAATAGCAACATCCAGCCCCACCAGAGCCTGCTGGCGTGCCTCTGCCAGCAGAACCGTCTGCATGGCGATTCTCTGCTGCGTAGAAGCCACAGAAAGCAAAGCCACCGCCAGCATCGCCAGCAGCATCATCAGTGTCAGGGTTGCAATCAACGCGAAGCCACGTCTTTTCGTTCTTCGCGCGGCTCGTTGCAACAGAAATCTCGTTTGGAAAAATTTCATAGAAAACACCTGCTTTTAGGGTAGTACTATACCGAACGAGGCGGAAATGTCAATCAAATTAGTAGGAAAATTACAATTGATAGAGTATCTAATCAGAGCAACGCAAGGGGAAAACAAAACGAACGAGGGAGAGGTGATTGGGCACCTCCCCCTCATCAGGCATCAGCAGAGCTGATAACATGTATCAGATATCCCAGAGGTCAAGCCACTTGAATGAGACAATGCGGAACTGGCGGCCAAGCACTTTATTAGCATCGCTGAGCCCATTATCCTTAGAACCATCCGCCTTGAACTCAACATCTGACGGGCTGTTGGAGGGGTCCACATAATCAATTGTTCTCTGAACAACAGCCTCACACCAGGCCTGCGCCAGAATGGCGTTGCGGGGATTACGCACGCAGCCGTATGCACGCACGGTAAACGTATCATCACGCACCGTCAGGATATTGCCGAGAGATGCAAGAACGTCACTCTGAATCAGATACCCGGGAGCAGCCGTGTAAATGGAGCCGGTTTCAGCCTCCGGGAACTTGTACATATCACCCGACTGGGGCTTCACCGTCACTTCCTGAAAATCCTTGTTGATATCCGTGGCATCAATAGCAGCCTGGAGAGCCCCTGTAAGAGCCAGCTCGCCACCGCTTCGCTCCAATCGGCGATTGATGAAGTCTGACATGTTAAGGAAAGGCCCGCGCTTGCGCACCTGCTTGACCATCTCTTCCGCCAGTTTGCGGATGGATTCCGGCTCAAGCTTTCGCACCTCACCCCAGGCAGAGAGCACACCACCGGATTTGCGGAACTGGCTGGATCCCTGGTTCATGCTGTAGCCGCCGAGCGAATCCACGCTCGTATCCGTGGTGGAGAGCATGAATCGGGAGAAGAGCACCTGCTCCTCTGCCTTATTGGCCTCTACCTCCTTAAGCTTGTTGCCGTCGCTCGTCACCAACTTACGGCGAGCGAGTCCCTGCAGCACGGCAGTCCATGCTTCGACAGAGGTGGAGTTGACATTGAACCCACCGTCAATCATAAGATACTGCGCGATGTGTTTCCAACCATCGCTCGCCATGAGACGGGAAATCACCTGAGAATCATTATAAGGAGTATTCACTTTCTTATAACGCGCAACCGGCAAATCTTCTTTTCCGGAAAGGAACTCAGACAGCACCTCCTGAGCCTTGAGCTTACCGGAACGTTTCGGCATATCTGATACGGATGAGCAGAACCAGCGGTCCCACAGCGCATCATTAATCAGCAAGCCATGGTCATAGAAATCAGAGAAAATCTGACCATTGCCAATTTCTGTAGGAATGTTGTTGCGGTGGAACACATACACATCTCCCGCAGGCAGGCAGGGGTCAGCAAAAGAGTTACCGATACCCACGCCGGGAACACCGGCCTGATACTGCATACGCCGCATGGCAGCCTCAGTCGAGTATTTACCGCTGCGCCCCGTATCGTACCAGCCGGGTTGCAAACGCATGCCGGCAAATCCGGCAAGGGAGAACGGCGGATGCACCGGGAGCTCCAGTACAGACACGTAGGAAACCTGCTCACCCTCACCGTTAATACCCAGCACACCATTGCGCCCAATGCAGTCCATAGGGCTGGCACTCAATCCGCCGCCCACATCCAGTGCGGCCAGCTGGTAGGGGTGGTACTGGCGCTGCTGGTGGTCGGGTCTCACCAGCATGCTACCCCAGAAAGCCGGGGACGAATGCTGCCAGGATTTCGTACGATAATCCATGCCGACGAAGATTCGTGAGTCCAGACCGGGGTTGGCAGACTTAGGCACAATACCTACAGCAGCAATGAAATAGGGAATCGTATCATCACTCTGGGAGCCATCCACACTCCACACAGCAGCATTGCGCTCACCATCGCAAAGAAGGGGTGCCACGTCTTTCTCATCCGGGTTAAACCACCCGAGCATACCGCGCTGCGGGTTCATAGCACGCTTACCCTGCATTTCGTCCGCCCCACCGGGCTCCATACCGTTCAAGCCGCTCAGCAGGGAAAACACCTCCGGGCGATTGGGCGCAAAGCGCTCACCATTGGTATCCACACTACCTTCCAGCTTCTCGGCCCCAAGTCTCATTTTGAGGAAGAATCTATCAGCGCGGATGTTATTCTCCGTAGCGGAACCAAGCAATGAGCTACTGAAATTGGGGCTATCATGGTGATACACTTTAGCCAGATAACCGGAAACAGCACTTGAGTTGTAACCGGGCACCCACGGGTTTGTCTGCTTAGAGTCAGCAAACTTACGGGATTTGGAGGGAGAGAAGAAAAGAATTTCACCGGGATTAAAGACGATATCGCCATTCTTATTACCGGGAGCGGCCTGGAAGAAATCGCCCAAGTCCTCACCCAAGTCTTTTTTGGAAATACCACGGATACCCCATTCATAATCATTCCAATCCCGCACGGGGCGAGTCTGGGGGAAAGCATAGGTCTGCATGAGAGTTGCCTTATACGGCAAAGACTGCGCCCAAAGCTGGCAACCGCGAATACGCATGGGCACGTTATAAGGATTCCACCACAGGAACATGGGTGAGAAACAGACGCTCAACTCATATATCTTCTGTCCGTCGGTAGACTTTAATCCCTGCGGATGCTCGGCCGTGACAAGACCGAAAGTGCAGAGGTAAGCCAGCATCACCGGGGTACGCGTATAACCGGCATACTTGCTACCTCTATCCATCATGGCGCGGCCTTCAAACACGGAGCCTGTGACCCCCGCAGAAACGGATTCAGGATTATCGCTGACGGTTCCGGGGTTCTGATCTTTATACACGGCACCGCTCATACGCGTGTAGCATTTTTCCACATCGCCAATCAGGCGGGCGGTGAAGTTTTCACTGTCATTGGCGGAGCCGTCCGGCCAGCAATTATAGAATGCATATAAATTCTGCCATGAACCAATGGGCATTTTCTGCTCAGAGCCTCTGGGCAAATCATTATCTTCGGCTATGGGGCAATCCTGATCATGACGCGGAGCAAACTCCGTTCCCTGAAGGCTGTCTTTATTGAGCAAGAGGCATAAATCGTGCTTCAAACCGCCCGTACGAACATTTATCGGCAGTGAATAGGAGCATGTCGTGACATCAAAGAAATACGGCATGCCCGAATTCTGAGAACTGGACCCCAGCAAAGGCAGGGAGCTCAGCGTAATCAGCTTATCGGGCTGCTCTATTTTTTTGGGTAAAAAGTCAAGATCCGGGTAATCCAGAATCATAGGAGAGGGGGTATCCCAGGTTCTGCGCAGAATTTCATCCATCTCTTTCGGCTCATCTCGCTGCGCGACATTCACCTTGACCTTCTGGTTCTCTCCGCCCACCCACCAGGCAAAGCAGGCTTTATTTTTGGCAAGAGAGGGCATCTCCAGCAAATCAGCATAAATATGATGCTGCGGGGAAAAATTGCGACCGAGCGTTCCCTCACCCACCATACAGATGCGTCTGCCGGGCTTACGGGAGCTAACCTCCTTGACAGAATTCATCCTGCGGACACTGTCCTTGTCGCGGGAAGAAACCATCCAACGGCGGAACATTTTTTCACGACCTTCAGTGTAGGTAGCCTGAATATTGGCAGCTCTGTTCGTTGCACTGTCACCGTACAGGGCACCATCCCAACTATCCCATACACCCAGCACATATTGAGGGAAAGAACCTTCCCGCTCACTCAGGATACCGGAGTTTGCAGACACACGCTGATCCGGCCCCATTTCCACCTGTAATTCGCCAATAGCAACATCCAGCCCCACCAGTGCCTGCTGGCGAGCCTCTGCCAGCAGAACCGTCTGCATGGCAATTCTTTGCTGAGATGAAGCAGCAGAAAGCAGTGCCACCGCCAGCATCGCCAGCAGCATCATCAGCGTCAGGGTGGCGATAAGAGCAAACCCGGGTTTCCGCTTATTCCGCCGAAATTTTGCAAATATTGAAACCTTTTGAATAACTTTCATGACAAGTCAAGAGAATACTTTGTTAGTATACACCTCTCCCCTGCTGCGTCAAGCAAATTCGGGCAAAGACATGCCGGGTAAAGAGAAAAGATGACGCAACCCGGTCTGCTCTGGGGGGGAGGGGATTTCGGGGGCAATCACAGCATCTGAAATATACCCACCCCGGCACGGGCAGAAATATGCTGATTCTCAGCATAAGCCCTACCTGCAGCCTCGCGAATTCGCTGCACATCTTCCGGGCTGTTCACCCATGCATCCAACGCGTGAAGAAACACCTGCCCGGCGGGGTACATGAATTGGCGGGTCATCAAGACCGGGCGGCTTCCCATTGCCTTCAGCCGGGGAGTAAAATACTCATGGCTCATGCAGCAGAGCACCATGGCATCCGCTGCAGAAGCGGTCGGTTTGTCCGGCATCGGCAGTTCATCATCCATCAATCCGTTGTGCCCGATAAATGCCACCAGCTCATACTTGCCGCTGACAAGTGCTTTCTCAAAAGCCCGCAGGCACTCGGACATCGCATCACCACGCCACGCGAATGCCGTCAGGGTCAGCGTTTCATCCACTCGGGTGCAGACTATGGTTCGCAGCACCGGTTCTGGCTTGTCCAACCAGTCATCGACATGCTGAATCTTCCACTTATTTTCAGCCCGGCGCAGCAAGCGCGGCACGGCATCACCACAGCCCCAGTAGAGATTGCGCTCCGGATTCTCCCCGTCGCCGATGGCCGACGGTACCGGTGCAATTCCCTGATGTTCATTGTCACAGAGTGCCACAAAAAGAGCCACCTGCTTTCCCGGTCCGGTCGGCAGCGGAACAGCCGCTGCCGAATGACTGAGCAGGAGCAGCATCCCTGCCAACACCGCGACAGCAGATAAAAAAATAAAGAAGGCTAGTCGGCGCATGACTCAGCTCATGATTGCAGGGGGGGAGATATCGTACTCATCAGCCCACTTTTTCAGCTCCTTGCCGGTATAGGAGGAGAGTCCGTCTGCCGTGAGCTGCCGTGCAAGCACCCCGGCGGGGATAAGCATGCGGAGCGTATCGGGGTCATCGGCATTGCCGCATTTGATATCGCCACTGCGGGTCATGATGATACCCTCTGCGCGCGACATGGAGTTCAGCTCGATAATAGCCTTGGTAAGCTGTTCGCGGTTAATTTCAAAAGAAGAAGATTCACTCATATTACTTTGTTGTATCAGGTGTTCGGAAAAGACAACCGGTCAGGAAGGTGGCAATCGTCCCCACGGTCACACGCCAGGGGAAAGCAATGGCGGGGAGCCAGCCTTGTCTGCCGCCGATTTCCAGCAGAATGACCACGGCAAAACCGGTGAGCATGGCAATAATGTTGCCGCAGTCGTTGCCGCGACCGCGCGTGAGCATCCCCAGCAGAAACACCCCCAGCAGGGAGCCGTAGGTATAACCAAAAATACCCAGCGCAATGGGAAGAATGCGGACCGTGGGATCCATCACGGTGAGCCAGGCCGTGCCGGCTCCCACCAAAATGAGCAGAACGGCAAAGAACACCGTAAGCCAACGCACAGCCCGAAGCTGTTCCTGCTGATTGGCTTTCGGCCGGAAAACGTCCACATACCAGTCACGCGTGGCGGTGGTGGCCAGGGCATTGAGTGCCGTGGAGAGTGAGCCCATGGCGGTGGCCAACAACGCCGCCACCAACAGACCGCGCACACCAACCGGCAGGCAGTGAATGATGAACCAGGGGAAAATCTCAATCTGTTTTTCCGGCGGTGTGATACCGTTCTGTGCAAAATAAACGAACAGCAGCATACCGCAGGAGATGAACACCA
Source organism: Akkermansia sp. (assembly GCA_017398765.1). GTDB lineage: Bacteria > Verrucomicrobiota > Verrucomicrobiia > Verrucomicrobiales > Akkermansiaceae > Akkermansia. Next base: position 9,602 of record JAFQEY010000040.1, on the reverse strand, counting down.
GCACGATGGGCATATCCATCAACCCGGAGAGAATCACCGCGCGGGCTCCTTTCTTGCTGTCCGGTGCGGCCAACATGCGCTGCACCATATCCTGGTCAGTGCCGTGCGTAGCCATCGTGATGAAGGTAGAGCCCAGCACCGCGCTCCACAGGGTGTACTCACTGCTCAGGATATTTTTGATATCGGCCAGCAGCCCCTGCCCCGTCAACCCGGAATCAAAGAAAGCCCAGGGTTTCAGGTTCTTGATTTCGCAAGGGTTATAATCCTTGTTACCCAGATGATAGCAAATGCTGTCCCACGCCGCACCCCAGCTGCCGCCTGCCTTGATGCTGTAGAGCAACACGCCGATGGTAGTCACCAGCGACACCGCCAGAATGGAGGCCTGCAACACATCTGTCCACACCACGGCCTTGAGCCCACCCAGCGTAGTATACACAGCGGTGGCGATGGTGATGAAGGTGAGTGCGGCAATGTAGATGACGACAGTTTCCACCTGCCCGGCACTGTCCTGCCCGGTCACCATCATGTAGGCTATCACCAGCAGAATGCCGGCAAAGAACAAGCGGGTACCGCTGGCCAGCACGCGGCTGATGAGGAAAGTCACACTCGCCCAGCGGCGTGTATTCAGACCGAAACGCTTTTCCAGATACTCGTATATGGAAACGACATTGTACTGATAGTAAGGTTTCAGGAAGAGGCGTCCCACGATGATTCGCCCCAGAATCGTACCGATAGCCAGCTGGGCATAGGTGAAGTTCCGCAGAGCGAACCCCTCACCGGGGGCACCCAGAAAGGTGGCGGCACTGATTTCCGCCGCCAGAATAGAGGCCAGAATTGCCCACCATGGCAGGTTACGGTTGCCCAGGGCGTAGCTCTCCAGGCTCTCCTGTTTGCGGCCCACATAGAGCCCGATGCCGAAAATGGCGCAGAAATACGCCACCACTACCAGTATGTCTATCATATTGCAATGAAAAAGCACCGGCGGTCAGATTCTGATATCTCTGACCGCCGACGTGTAAGGTTATGATGCTCAACCCAGCTTGTATTCCAACGCAGCTGCTACCAGGCCGGAAAAGAGCGGGTGTGCCGTGGTCGGGCGGCTCTGGAACTCAGGGTGGTACTGACAGGCAATGAAATGCGGGTGCGAGGGCAGCTCTACCACTTCCACCAGCCCGTGTTCATCATTCACGGCAGAAATAACCAAGCCGGCCTTCTCACAAGCTTCGCGATAATCGGCATTGAACTCATAGCGGTGGCGGTGGCGCTCAGAGATGGTTTCCTTGCCATCGTAGAGCTTGCTGCACAGGGTATCAGGCGCAATGTGAGCAGGATAGGCCCCCAGGCGCATGGTGGCACCCATATTCTTGATGAGTTTCTGCTCTTCCTGCAGGCAGATGACGGGCGCAGAGGTGCTCTTGTCAAACTCCGTAGAGTTAGCATCCTTAAGCCCCAATACATTGCGGGCAAATTCTATCACCGCAACCTGCATACCCAGGCAGATACCAAAGAATGGGATACCTTTCTCACGGGCATACTGCACCGCCTTTATCTTACCCTCTACACCGCGCTCACCAAAACCTCCCGGCACCAGAATGCCATCCACATCACCAATCATGGTTTCGCTGTCGCCGTTCTCCAGAGCCTCAGCATCCACGCGGACGATTTCCACGCGGCAGTCATTCGCCGCACCGGCGTGAGTAAAGCTCTCGTAAATAGACTTATAGGCATCCTGGAGGGAGATGTACTTGCCCACCACGGCAATGCGGACACTGTGGGAGGGGTGAATGACGCGCCCCACAAACTTCTGCCAGTCATCCATCTTCGGCTTGGGAACGGTGATACCCAGCACCTCGGTCACGATGCGGTCCACGCGGTCGCGGCCCAGATCCAGCGGGCATTCATAGATGGAGTGTTTCACGTCGCAGAAAGCCACCACGTTGCGCGGCGGCACGTTGCAGAACATACCAATCTTCTTCTTCTCGCTTTCCGTCAGGTTGTCCATCTCCGTGCGGCACACGATGATATCCGGCTGAATACCGATTTCGCGCAGCTTGGCCACACTCTGCTGCGTCGGCTTGGTCTTGGTTTCTCCCGCAGCCTTGATGTAGGGCAACAGGGTCACATGGATGAAGCAGCAGTTCTGACGCCCCACTTCCAGCGCGAACTGACGCAGAGCCTCCAGGAAGAGATACCCCTCAATATCACCCACCGTACCACCGATTTCCGTGATGATGACATCACATTCCTTGTTGGCCTCCGTCAAATCATAGAGACGCTGCTTGATTTCGTCTGTCACGTGCGGTATGTACTGCACGGTGCTGCCCAGATAATCGCCGCGGCGCTCCTTCTCCAGCACATGCTCGAACACCTTGCCACTCGTCAGGTTATTCAAGCGGGACAACTGGCAATGAATAAAGCGTTCATAGTGCCCCAGATCCAAATCTGTCTCAGAGCCATCATTCAGCACATACACCTCACCATGCTGATAGGGGCTCATGGTGCCGGGGTCAATGTTCAGATAGGGGTCAAACTTCTGCATGGTCACTTCCAGCCCGCAGTGCTCCAGCAGAGTGCCGATGGAGGCTGCTGCAAGTCCTTTACCCAGAGAGGATACCACGCCGCCTGTCACAAAGATGTATTTCATGGTGAGTATACGTTGTTATTCTGTTGCTGCCAGACTATCAAATTCTCCCGCAAGTGTCGAGCCTTTCATTTCATGATTCACGCCGCAGCCCAGCCTCACACGCACTAACAAACTGTATTTCTTACCATTACAAAACACTTGCAAAAGCAAAGAAAATGGCATATACTTTTGTAACTACATTTCAAAAGATGAGAGCAATCGACAGGTTGACACAGTACATGCAGGAAAGGGGAGAAGCCGGGCGGCAGGAGATGGCCGCGGCGGTAGGGGTGAGCCACGTAATGGTGGGGCGGTTGGTGCAGCAACTGACAACAGAAGGAGTATTGCAGGAGACCGGATACGCGCCCTCCGGCGGCGGCAGGCCCGAAAAGCGCTATCGCTACAACAGCGCGCACGCCAGCGTGCTGCTCTTTCGGATGGACGAAGAGGAGAACCGCGGCACACTGGAGCTGTTGGACATGCAAGGCAGGCTTCTGGAGCAGCAAACAGCACGCTTCACGCATTTACACGCCGAAATTCTGGATGGATGGCTCAACACACTTACCCGCCGGTGGCAGAGAAAAGTGCGGCACATGGCACTCTACGTTCCGCAAGCACCGGTCATTCATGATCTGACTGCGCATCTGAAGCAGGAACGCGGCTTGAACGTCATCCCCATCAGCCCCACAGAAGCACTGGCAGACAGACGCAGCCACACCCTCACCCTGCTCTGCCGGAGAGGGAATACCCCCCACGCAGTCCACCGCAGCGCAGCAGAGCTTCTGCCCTGCCCCCACTTGCACATGCTCCCCCTGCCCGACCGCTGGGAAACTATGGACTACAGCGACCACACGCTGACAGAGGAGATGATATGCCGTCTGATTCAGACCCTCACCTGTATTCTGGCACCGGCACGCGTACTGCTGCACTGCGACTACCTGACAGAGCGTCTCATCTCCCGCATACGCTACAATCTCTCAGCCAAGCTCAAAGGCATGGAGCACACGCCGCGCCTGCATTTCCGCAGCATCAACAGCGAGCAGATAACCCGCGCGCTCCGCCAGGCGGCCATACAGCAATGAAACAGAACCGGAGGCAGCGTTAATCAAGAGAAAAACGCCCACTTCTTACCGCTCACCACATTTTTCTGCTGACTTGGCAGAGGATTTGATGTATACTCCCCGCACACGCCATGGCTTTCACACATTTACACGTACACACGGAATACTCTCTGCTCGACGGCATGATTCACACCAAGGATCTGATAAAGAAATGCGTTGAGCTGGGCATGAATTCCGTTGCCGTGACCGACCACGGCAACGTCTTTGCCGCCATTGAGTTCATGGTGAACGTCAAAAAGCACAACAAAGGGGTGCTGGCGTGGAACAAGGAACACCCGGAGGAGCCAAAACCCGTGTTCAAGCCGATTCTGGGCTGCGAGGTCTACGTGGCCCCCACCCCGCTGGATGTGAAAAAACAGATTCCCGGTCGCAACAAATATTGCCACCTGGTGCTGCTTTGCGAGAACAACATCGGCTGGGAAAACCTCATCAAAATCGTCTCCCGCGGCCACCTGGACGGCTTCTACTACAAGCCGCGCATTGACTATGATACCCTGCGGGAATTCAGCGAGGGGCTCATCTGCCTCACCGGCTGTGTCTCCGGTCCCATGCAGGAGTGGATTCTGAAAGATGAGCCGGAAAAAGCAGAGGAAGAGTTGCTGAAGCTGGTGGACATCTACGGCAAAAATAACCTTTTTGTCGAATTACAAGACCACGAGCTGGAGGACGAACGACGCTGCACCCCGGAGTTGGTGCGCCTTGCCCGCAAGCATGATATCCCGCTGGTGGTGACCAACGATGCCCACTTCCTCAATGAATCCGACCACGATGCCCACGACATCTTCATCTGTGTGGGTACGGGCAACAAGCGCATGGACGGCAAGCGCATGCGCTACCCCCGCAGCGTCTATTTCAAAAGCGAGGAAGAAATGCGGCAGCTCTTCCCGGAATACCCGGATGCCTACGAGAACACCAACATCATTGCTGAACGCTGCAATACCTCTATCAAGCTGGACTCCACCTCCACCGAGCGTTACCCCGAATTCGCCCCGGAGGATGGCTCCACACGCGAGGAGTACCTGCGCAAGGTTTGCTACGAAGGGCTCGCGGAACGCTACGGCAAAGAACGTGCAGAAAATGACAAAGAGCTGCGCGCACGCCTGGACTATGAGCTGAGCATCATCAACCAGCTGCGCTTCCCCAGCTACTTCCTGATTACGGCAGACTTCATCAACTGGGCCAAAGACCATGATATTCCCGTGGGACCGGGGCGTGGCTCCGCCGCAGGGTCACTGGTGGCCTACTGCATGAAGATTACCAACATCGACCCCTACGCGTTCAATCTCATCTTTGAACGATTCCTCAACCCGGAACGCGTCAGCCCGCCGGATATTGATATCGACTTCTGCCAGAGCCGACGCCCGGAAGTGATTGAGTATGTGCGTCAGAAATACGGTGAGCGCGCCGTCACCCACATCATCACCTACGGTACCATGGGTGCCAAGTCCGTCATCAAGGACGTAGCGCGCGTGCTTGACCTGAGCTATGCAGACAGCGATAAAATTGCCAAACTCATCGAAAGCGGCCCAGGGGTCACGCTGGAGAAGAGCTATGCCGCCAATGAGGATTTACGTAATCTGGTGGAGCAGGACGATACTTACAATGAGGTGTGGAAATACGCCCTCAAATTGGAAGGCACCATCCGCAATGTCGGCATGCACGCCGCCGGTGTGGTGATTGGTGACCGCCCGCTGGATGAATATGTGGCTCTCACCCGCGATGACCTGAGCAACCCACACGGTGAAGTGGTAGCGCAGTGCGATATGGGAGCCATTTACAACGCCGGACTGCTCAAGATGGACTTCCTGGGGCTCAAGACCCTCACGGTCATGAAAGATGCGGAGAACTACGTGCGGCTCCGCGTGCCTGACTTCCGCTATGATGCCGTGGATATCTGCGATGCAGAGACATACGCACTACTGAACCGAGGTGACACCATGGGCGTGTTCCAGCTGGAATCCGGAGGCATGGTAGACACCTGCCGCCGCTATGGCATAGACAACATTGAAGACATTATCGCGCTTCTCGCCCTGTACCGCCCCGGGGCCATGCAGTTCATGGACGACATGATTGCCGTGAAGAAAGGGCTCAAGCAGGCGGAATACGAGCACCCCCTGCTGGAGACAGTTTCCGGGCTCACCTACGGCGTGATGATTTACCAGGAGCAGGTGCAGGCTGCCGCCAAGCTGCTGGCGGGCTACACCCTTGGCGGTGCTGACCTGCTGCGCCGCGCCATGGGTCACAAGGACATGCAGGAAATGGCGGAACAACGCCGCCGCTTCGTGAAGGGCTGCTGGGAGGTCAACCAGATTGACGAAGCCACCGCCAACGCCATTTTCGACAAAATTCAGAAATTCGCAGGCTACGGCTTCAATAAGTCGCACTCTGCCTGCTACGGTCACATCTCCTACTGGACGGCCTATCTGAAAGCTCATTACCCGGTGGAATTCCTCTGCGGGCTCATGTCCAATGAATCCACCAACGAAAAAATCGGTGTCTTCATTCAGGAAGCCAACCGCATGGGTATCGAGGTGCTGGGGCCCTGTGTGAACCACTCCGCCGTGAAATTCCGCCCGGAGACCATGCCGAACGGGCATCTTGCGGTACGCTTCGGGCTGGCCTCCGTCAAGAGCATGAGCTCCGAAACGGTTAAAGTGATTGTGGAGGAGCGCGAAAAGAACGGCCCCTATAAGAGTCTGGAGGATTTTTGCTACCGTATCCCGCCGCAGAGCGTGCGCCGCAACCAGATAGAAGTGCTGGTGCAGTGCGGAGCTTTTGACTGGATGCACGTGTGCCGCGCCCAGATATTCGACAGCATTGAGCAGTGCCTCAACGGTGCCGCCACCGTCCACAAAGACAATGAAGTGGGACAGATGGCACTCTTTGACATGACCTCCTCTGCCGTGGTGCCGGAACAGCAGGCTATTCTTCAGGAATGGCCCAAAGATAAGCGGCTGGATGAAGAAAAATTCCTTACGGGGGCCTACTTCACCGGCAACCCCCTGGACAGCATGCGCGGCATTATTGATACGCCGAAATTCCTGCCCATCGGCACCCTGCCCGACCTTTCGGGCGAGGAAATTCGCGGTTCCAAAGACATGGCGGGCATGCTGCGCGCCGTGGCCATCAAGGTGAGCAAGAGCAACGGTAACAAGTTCGCCATCATCACCGTAGAAGACTTCACCGGCAGCACGGAGGCTCTGCTGTGGGGAGATTCCTACACCAAGGCGGCTGAACAGGAAGGGCTGCTGGAAGTCGGCAGTTTTGTCCAATTCCGCGCCCGTATCTCAGATGATGAAAAGACAGGCGGCAAGAAAGTTTCCGCCAACAATCTGGAACTGATAGGCGGTAACAACGGCACACCCAAACGCCGTGGTGCCAAGCCGAGTTTTTACGCCATCACCCTCAACACAGCACGCCATGATGCAGGAGACATCTCCCTCATCAAAGAAATTCTACAAAAATATCCGGGCAAAGTTCCGGTCCACATCACTTTCCGCAACTCTCTGGGCAACCGCCTGACCATGGAGCTTGGCTCACGCTACTGCGTGGCCCCCTGCCCCAAACTGAACGAAGAACTTTCTCTTTACAGCTGATGTTCAAGAAAATCAGAATAGCAATTATCATTATCAGCCTCGGGATTTGTGCAGGTCTGGCAGTTCACTATCTGCTGAACAAAGAAACCGGGATTCTGGTAAAGCAACCGCTTGTGGTTACCATTCCGGAAGAAGGCATCAAGACAGATGCATTCGGCATACGGCTGCTGCAAGCTGCCATGAAACAGGAACCGGGGGAATCTGTACTTGTAGCCCCGGCTCTGACCGGGGAGGCATTGCTGCAGCTCAGAGAGCTGGCGGCAGACTCCACCCGGCAGGATATAGACAAACTGGGCATCGTTTTTCCGGAGAAACAGCATACGGCGCAACCTCTTTACAATGTAGTTACGGCAGCAGACTATGGGCTCCACTACACAGAATCGGTTGAAAGTGAATCCGTCATACGCCTGCCATTCCGCGCAGACCGACCTTTGGCCATGAGTCTGTTCAACGGCATGCTTGCAGAAGGAATCCAGGAAATGACCGGTCCCATCATCAGCAGCAAGCTCCTTATCGGCAATACCAAATTCATTATCGGTGGCTGTTGCGAGTTTATTCCTGAATTCGAGCCGTTTTTCCGCTCCGAACACACCATTGCGGCAGAGTTTGAAAATGCCAATGGCTCACTCCCGCAGGTTAACATGATGAGACTGCGCGCAAACGTCCGATATGTGAAAGATGATACAGGAGAATGGGAGGCCGTTGCTCTCATGCTGGCTCCCACGGCAAGCAGAAAGGGTGAACCCACTGTCTGGATTGGTATTCTGCCGATAAAGCAGGCAGCCGCCATGGCAACGCAGCTGGACATGCAACAGCTCCATTCCATTCGTAAAAAACTTGCGGAAGCAACTCCGGTTGATTGCTGTGTTTCCCTTCCCCGGCTCTTCTGGGCCCCGCCGGCACGCAATCTCCAACCCTTGTTAGAAGAACTCGGCTTGGGCAGTTTATTTACTGAATCTAAAAAATGGAAGTTTACTGACAGCAAGCTCAAACTGGATGCGATGCCGGAAAAAATCAGCATCTCCTTCATTCCGCGTCCGGGAGACAATGCGCCATCGGCTCGCCCGGAAAATGCCCCTGCGAGCATCAGTTTCAATCGGCCCTTCATCTGGCTTATCAGCGACCTCACCACAGCCGCCCCGCCCTACTTCATCGGGCTGGTGCAAAACCTGTAACGCTCACTAAATAGACTTGCCAACAGTCCCTGCGTGTGGTACTCTGCTGCGCGCAGATTTTATTATATATACTATGCCCAGTGTACTGATTAAGACTTACGGTTGTCAGATGAATGAACGAGACTCCGAGCAGGTTGCCAGCATGTTTCTGGCAGGCGGTTACGAGTTGACGAAAGACGAGAGTCAGGCAGACATCATCCTCATCAACACCTGTTCCGTACGCGAAAAAGCGGAATTGAAAGCACTGGGCAAAATGGGCATACTCTGTGCCCGCCCCACCGCCAAACCCTGGGTGGTCTACGGCTTCATGGGTTGCATGAGCCAGAGCCGCGGGGCATCCATCTTCCGCGAAGTACCGCGAGTGGATGTTGTCACCGGCACCCGGCAATACCAGAATGTATACCGCATCTGCAACCGTCTGCTGCGCAGCCGTCTGGGGCAAGGAATTACGGAGCCGCTGCGCAAGGGGGCACACATCTGCGCCACTGAGCATGAAGACGGCTTCCAGAATGCCATCCGCGACCACCTCCCCCCCGCCGGCAACTGCACCGCTTTTGTCTCCATCATGCAGGGCTGTGAGATGCGCTGCTCCTACTGCATCGTCCCCAGCACCCGTGGGGCGGAATGCAGCCGCCCCGCCGCTGACATCATTGCAGAAGTGAAAGAACTGGTGCAAAACGGCATCAAAGAAGTCACCCTGCTGGGGCAGATTGTGAACCGATACGGCAAGGATGAACCCGCCGTCAATGGCCGCTCGGCCTTTGTGCGTCTGCTGGAGGATTTGCACGAGATTGACGGGCTGGAGCGTATCCGCTTCACCTCACCCCACCCCATCGGCTTCCGTCAGGATTTGGTGAACGCCTACACCTACCTGCCCAAGTTGTGCAGCCACATCCACTTCCCCATGCAGAGCGGCAGCGACCGCATCCTCCAGCTCATGCGCCGCCCGTACAAAAATGAAAAATACCTCAAGCTCTGCGAGGATATGCGGGCTGCCCGCCCGGATCTGGCTATCACCACCGATATCATCGTCGGCTTCCCGGGTGAAACGGATGAGGACTACGCTCAGACCAAGGCCGCTGTAGAG
>JAFQEY010000039.1 GCA_017398765.1 Akkermansia sp. | reverse complement strand
GGACCAACGGCGGTGCCGAGCAGTTCTCCAACATTACTGTTACTAAGCTGGACAACAACATGGTGGTTCCGGAGCCGACCACGGCTACGCTGAGCCTGCTGGCTCTGGCCGGTCTGGCTGCCCGCCGCCGCCGCAAGTAAAAGATTCACATCTACTATTACAATCTACAATGTAAGTAGTAAGGCGGGGCAAGCTCCGCTATTGAGGAGTCGCCGTCTATAAAGACGGCGACTCTTTCTGCCGCAAGGGATACTTCTCCTGATAAGTTATCAAGAACGTACGTGGTGTATTCGTCCTGCACTAAGAGAAAGCTGCATATGTTATCCTGAGTGCACCGACTAAAACGGGACAGTGTTACGTCAGGAATAACAGGCCGGAAGACGGCGGCTGAGAAAACGCCGTATGCCATAGATGGTAGCGTGTGCGGCGATGTGAAAGAATACAAAAAATCTATAATTTCGGAAAATGTCTGGGTTTGTCTGGGTTTGTCTGGGTTTGTCTGGTTCAAATCAGCGAGAATGCTCAGGTTTCTCCTCTTACGAGCCATTCACCCTTACGCGCCGACCCCGAACGAACAATTCTCCCGGTATGTTGAAGTTGTCTTATGATAGTTTCGCATTGCCATTTAGAAATACTGAGTGATTCAGCGATGGAGCGAATTGTTGCAAACTTGTTGTTTTTAATATATTGAAGAACTGAGAGTTCTATAGTGTCATTCGCATGCGTGTGTATTTCCGCAGGTGTCGAACGTTTCTTGATAAATTGCACCTGAAACGACATACCAACTTCTTTCCACTGAAAATCAATTTCCGGATAAGCTTTCAGCTCCTCCGCAACGAGAGCCAGTCCATTTCCCCACTGGTCAATAATACCTAATCGTTTAAATACAGATGCAATCGTTTTATTCCTTGCATCAGACTGTCGGCTTGTCATATCAGAATAGTCAATGGATGGGGGTAGTACTCCGGGGCTGGTAATTTCAACCATATCGTCATATATGGCGACTTTCACATTCATACCTTCCCGTGCATACTGCCGATGAACAACAGCATTGCGAACAATTTCTCTGATTGCCTTAACAGGGTATTCCCAGCGTCTTACGGTATAAACACCACTAACGGAGGCCTGTTCATTAATGTGTCTTAGAATAAAGTCATAAGCCTCTTCGGCCTGTAAAGCAATGGATGAGGTTATGCTCTTCTGATCGATAAATTCTTCTGCTGATATACCCTTGAAACGGGCGCATTCGATTTTTGCATTGCGGAATAGACGATGGCGAAGTTCATCATCAGATAAGAGAATCAGAGCCCGTGTAGGGTATTCATTGCCTTGTTCTGTACGCACCAAATCCAACTTGTGAAGTACGTTGGTGGTACATTCTTCTCCGGTTTTGTCTTTATAGAATTTCGTAAAACTCTGTATGTTGAGCTCCGAGAGTTTTTTTGCGTATACCGTCTCACCATCATAAGCGACATGGTAGCGAGCCCTCTCTAATTCGGAGATGATTTCTGCATCTGCTTTTCTGTTGGTAGAACCAACGCGAACATACGTGCCATCCAGTCGACCTTCAGATTTAAGATGGTAGGGTGGCATGCTTCCACGATATATGTGGATGCGAATAAGATGTTTGCCATTTGCGCACATAAAGGAAATCTCCGGAAGAATAGCCGGATAGCATTTATCATAAATCATGTTGCTTAGCTGTTCTTCAAGACGCGGCAAATTATTTTCCGGAAGCCCGGCAATTGTCCTATCATCATTCACCCCAATCAATATGTCACCTCCGGCATCGTTAGCAAATGCAATGACGGTTCGAGCAAGTTCTGCGCTTGTAGGTAAATCGGACTTGAATTCCAACCTCCGGCCTTCATTTTGTGACAACAAATGACTCAACTCTTTCTTTAGTATATCGTTCGGTAAATGATTCCACAAGTTTGCAAAGGATAAATGGGAAATTGCAGGGGAAGATGTGCGGGCAAGCCCGCACGCGAAATTGCCCTGACGGGCAGCGAAATTCATGGCTGGAGCCATGAGCGAAATTATCCACTATGTGGATAGCGAAATTACCGCCGGAGCGGCGGTAGTGAAAAAAAGTGGCAGCCCGAAGGGCTGCGGAACTCTATCACTGCTGCCGGAGGCAGCAATTTCGCTGGCTCTGCAGAGCCAATTTCGCTCGGCGAAAGTCGAATTTCACTCGAGCCGCAGGCGAGAATTTCATTTCGCTCATCAGAGCGAACATCCCCCCTCCAATTTCCCATTTATCTACCAATGTGTCTATTCCTGCTGTTTAGCTATTTATCGAACGTTATACTAGTCACTTATCCGCAAAAGTTTCGGTGACCGCAATTATGAGGCATCCACTTTTCGGTGACTGTTTTTTTGAGGCAATACGCAGGCATCGCAGTGAAGAAAAAGCATAACTGTTACTTCGGGCGTTATTTCAGCCAGGCCAGGAATTCTTTATTCCCCTCCATCCCTTTGATGGGGGAATCCGCCACACCGCACCACTCACGCTTGAGTTCATTGACCACGAAATCGTGTATTTTATCCACTGCGCGTTGGTGCAGGGCAGGGTCGCGCACAATTCCTCCCGGTCCAATATCTTCCGGTTGCAATTCAAACTGAGGTTTGATAAGTACCAGCATTTCGCCGCCCTCCGCCAGGCATCCGTAAGCGGCCGGGAGAATTTTGGTCAGTGAGATAAAAGAGACATCACTCACAATAAGTTGTACTTTTTCACCCAAATCCTCCGGTGTCATATAACGGGCGTTGAACTGCTCTTTGACAATAACACGTGGGTCTGTCCGCAGCTTCCAGACCAACTGGTTGGTGCCCACATCCACCGCATGCACTCGCAGTGCGCCATGTTGAAGCAGGCAGTCTGTAAAACCGCCTGTGGATGACCCGATATCCAGGCACACCTTACCTGCTGCAGAAACGGGAAATGCCTTGAGGGCCCCCTCCAGTTTGAGCCCTCCCCGGCTCACGTATTTTGGCTTGTTGCGTACCGTGACAGGCAGAGAATCATCCACCTTGGTGCCGGGTTTGGTAACGGGCTGACCTTTCACAAAAACCTCTCCGGCCAGAATCAGACGCTGCGCCTGTTCCCGGGATTCGCAGAGCCCCAGTGCCGCCACCAGCACATCTAATCGCTGTTTAGGCATAATGATCAGTTAGCTGAGCGGGAGCGCATACCACGGCGCTGTCCGGGCATGACCGGGAAATCACGTCCGCCGAACGTGCGGAGATTCGAAGCTCCCGGTGCGGAAACGGCAGGTTGTCTCTGCTCCACAGTAGCGGGTTTCGGTGTAGTCTCCGGCTTCTTTACTACCGGCTGTGCCGTGGGAGCCGGTGCTGTCAGACGCGGAGATACCGGGGGAAGCTCGTTGGTTGTGTTTTGACTGGCAGGAACTTCGATACGGGGCTGAGTTTGTGCGACCTTAGGCTGCGGGGCCGGTTTGGGGGCAGTCGGGGGTGTCACTTTCGGCTGCTGTTGTGTCAGGCGAGGCTGCGGTTTCGGCTCATCCTTGGGTGTGGGAGCCGGGGTTGCCACGGCGGGTTGCCGCTGTGCTACAACTGGTGTTGGTTTTTCCGGTTCAGGAATCAGCATGGCAGGTTTCGGAGCCCCCGGTTTCAGTGCAGGTGCTGTTGTTTCTGCCTCATGTGTCAGGGATTCCGGAACCGGGGGGAGCGGAGCAGGGGGCATCGTTGCAGGTGCCGGCGTGGGACGCTGCTGCTGCCGCACAATAGGAGTTGGTGCCGGAGCCGGAGTCGGTGCCGGAGCTACTACAGGCTGATAGCGCGATATGACTCGAGCGCGTCCGTCTGTCTGATCCGGGCGGATTTCTGACACTGATTGCTCCAGTTGTGAGCAAGACACCATGACGGCAGACGTGATGCCTAAAAAGATTTCTTTTTTCATGTTATTTGTTTATTTATAAGCTCTTATTGTGGAAATATGCGTACAAAGAATGAGGCGCAGCAGAAAAAGCAATATAGTGCGGTAAGGAACGACATCATCACGTACACCTTGTCTTTTCCTCCTTGGGGTTTCTCCCACGCTCCGGCTCGCATGGTGCGGATTCCCACATAAGCTGCCGCAATCCAGAGCAGGGCGTATATATTGTGATAAAGTGGTGAATTAAAAGCAGTTATAACCTCTGCGCCGGCAAAGATGGCTGCATACGCCGCCAGTTGCGGCACAATCAGCAGGATGGCAAACTCAGGGCGCAGGCTTTTGGTGTGATACAGCCGCAACCAGACCAGCACCCACACTAGCACTGCCAGTGCACCCGCTACTGCCAGAGCGTATCCGCCGGTAAAGAACCCAGGCAGATTATTCAGCAGAAAGAGTGCCGGCAGCAGGCTGCAAATGTAGGTAAATCTGTTGCGCATACACACCGTCTCTTTAGCCAACCCAATTCCAGATAATCGGTACTTCAATGTCCGGATGCAGACTTCGCATGGCTGGGCTTCCCAGCACACAATCCTCCAGTGCTTTAGCGTGCGGTGTGGTGGCGGGCAGCGGTATCGTTATTTCTGTCTCTATGCGGGCTATGCGGCGGGGATTCGCACTCATCTCTTTTCCGACCGTTATTTTTGTGCCGGTCAAATCCAACCCGTTATCCTCGGCGTAGATTCCCATGATGGTGGCCATGCATGCCGCCATGGCTGAGCACATCAAATCCGTTGGTGAAAACGATTCGCCTTTGCCGCGGTTATCCACCGGTGCATCACTACTCACCGTTGCTCCTGACGGTTCATGCTGCAGCTCACAATGCAGTCCACCTTGATATGTTACATGACACTTTACCATACCGGCATCCTAACGCTCTCGTGCCTGTGCGTCAAGTAAGAATCCCGCCACACGGCGGAATTCCGACCATTTGTCCGCAGGGAATCCCAATTCCGCCGCCATTTACACATTTTTACAACTACGCATAATATACGTAATGCTGAATTTTGTTGAAAAGCTTTGTCCCGATAAGGTAATACTTCCTCATCAAATCGAGCCTTTACATTTCAGAACAATCATACGTGCGGCAGGAATCATACGCACGGCTGTAGAGGAATCTCAGCCACTGTTCGCGGAGAGCGTGCAGTCGCAGCTCCTGCTTGTCGCTGTCAAATTGCGGTGCGCTGATATGGCACAACAGGCTGACCCAGTGACAGCGGTACCAATGCCATGCTGCATTTGCTTCTTCCAGCAAATCCTGAATACGCAGCACATGCGTATCGCTGAATATTGCCGCCTCAGGATTTATCGCACCGCTGAAAGGCTCCGGATTATCAGAGTCTGTGTAGGAAGTCGCGATTTCCGCAATCATCAATTCCATCTGTTTACGCCATAGCTCCGCGCCGTTATGGGAGCCATAAACATTGCAGTGCTCGTCAGCCGCTGTGTTTTTTGTGGAGACTCGGCACATCTCGGTGATATCCTGCAACATCTTTTCGCGTATAAGCTGACGCGCCTTTTCTGTTTCTTCGGCAATGCGTGAATCATCGCCATAGAACTTACAGGAAATACCGGCAATGGCACAGCGCATGCGCGCATCGTAAAGCCGTGCAACCCGCTCACGCAGATTCCGTATTTCTCTTTCCGGGAAATCCTCATCACCTATGAAGCGTTTGACGGCATCCGACAGCTTGCCGACATATATATCAGCAAATGCAAGTGCCTCATTATCAGACAGCGTCAGCCGGAAACAATCCCGGTTCACATCTGACAGTATGGGTTGGTTACGGAGCAGCAAACTGCTGACCAGTTCCTCCCAGTGAGCAAACAGGTGCATTCTCATACCTGCGCACCAGTACGGGGTTCCGCTGCCCCGGTATCCGGACATGGGGGCAAACGCCTCCTCCCAGGCATCCGCATAGGCAGTATACGCACTCCTCACGCCTTCCCATTCCTTGCTCAGCGCAGCAAGTGTCTTTTCTGCCGTCTCACGTGGTGCAGACCACTCCGCGCGACTGATGGGATCCGTGTAGCAGCGTTGTCCTTCTTCCCACGAGTCCGCTAAGGTAAACAGGTCAGACTCCACCATTGCAACCTGTCTGGTCCACAGATGTTGAGCCGCACCTGTGCTCATCACGATTTCCGCATTATTGCCGCTGCATCCCAGATATTGAGCCACGGCAATGGAACAGGATACCTGGTTGGGCGGTGAACTTTGCACATCGCCGTCCAACCACGGGGCGTGACTGCGAAACGCTACCAAATCCCGCGCTAACAGACGCGCCACGGACAGAGAAAACTCCTCACGCGCCATTTCGGCATCCTCAGCAGATAAACGCCCGTCCTCCGTAGCTGCCTTGTTATCCAGAGCTGCCTGTGTACTTATTCGTGCAAAACGCAGCAAGGCAGCCCGCAGGGCTTCCGCCTTTTCCGAAACGGTGCCCACGGCTCGCCGCAGCAACTTAGTTTCCTGTACCGCACGGGGATATTCGGACTCCTCTCTTGTCACATAGCCCCATTCGTTTTCTTTCAGCTCATAAGCTGCCACATCTTTCTCAAACTGCTCACGGGAAACCGCCTTTTCCTGTAACATCCATAAGACATCCGATTCAAAAAACAATTCCGGATACCCCCGCAGTATGCTCTGAAACTCGCTGAAAGCGGCTGCGTCTGCCGTCTGTTCTGCGGAGACTGCGGCATGAACCGTACCCGCTGCTGCCGGTGAATTTCCGTCTGCACCCACCACCACAGGGCATGCCGTAAGCAAGAATACCAGCGCGGTGAGCACCCCGTGGTAACCACACTGCCCCCCTGCTCTGACTGCCGATTTTCCGATGTTTCCCATGGGCATATTAAACTCTATTTTATTTCGTTTGACAATCTAAAATCGTGGTTAACGTTACTTCCTGAGCCGCTTGCCTTTTCCCCGTTGCTTTTCTGCACGGCTGTACAGCTGCATCGCCTCCGGCAATACGGCTTGCAAGGCACGCATCCGCTCCTCATGGCTCGGATGCGTGCCCGCAAGCTGTTGCTGTAAAACCGCTTCCGGTGTGCTGTTAAAACGCTGCCAGAACCGCAGCCCCACGCGCGGGTCATACCCGGCGCGCGCCATCAGCAGCAAGCCCTCCCGGTCTGCTTCCAGCTCACAGCGCAGCCGACGAGCCTGCGCATCCCGAATCCCTTCCGGCGTGCCAACCAGCTCCAACTCCTTCTCCGCATGCTGCCCCAGCACATGACCCATCTCATGTGCCAGGACAAACGCAAGCTCTGCCTCATACTGCATGCAATCCAGAAAGCCGCTTGTGATAACTATCCGCCCCCCGGGTAAGGTTTCTGCCTGCGGGAGATTCTGCTGATGGTCTAGCTCCACCCCTATCGCTTGATGCACGCATCCCGATGCGGCTATCAGTAAACTTACGCATTGTATGAGCATATAGAAATTTATTTCAAGTTTTTAACTTGCTTTACATATTCATAAATTCTTTTCTTAGCCTCTTTTTCTAGTTTGATCATTTCTTTCTCGAATTCAGAAAGCATACTTTCTTTCAGATTATTGTTGTCATCGAACAATGAGTCCGCGTACTCACTAAACGCATCACCATAAGTTATATCAGTCTCCTTTATTTCTGCTACGTTTTTCTTTATAAACTCTCTTAAACCTCCTTTTTGATTTGGTAACATGCGAACAAGATAGTTTAATTTAGCGGCATCTGCACGAGCTTCTTTTAAAGCATTTATCTTCTTTGATAACTCTGTTTCTTTAGTTTCTATAATCTTTCCCTCCTCAACATAAGCTGCATAAAGGGTGGCAAACTGGTAAGTTTCAGCATCCATTGCATGAGTCTCTTCGTGCCTATTTACCGATTCGCGATATATGTTTCTATTTACAATTAAACCGTTGCCTAAGTCTATATTCCCAGCTCCTTGTTCTATATTATTTTCTATTCCAGTTACTTTGATGATTGGTTTAACTGCAACTAATTGGTTATTATTTATTGTTGCCTCGTAATTTGCCTTAATATTGCACACGCCATTCTCAATAGTTTGCACATTGTTATCTTCCGTGGGTCTTAATTCTAAAACTTCTATTTGAACAATCGGCCCCATAGAGACGCGTTGGCGCTGGGTGTAGCTGGGGGAAGCGGCGAAGGAGACGGCGGAGAGGACGGAGCCGGAGCCTACCTGGCCGACATAGTTGCAGGGGTAGAAGATGAAATCCTTGTTGGTGGCATTGGCAATTTTGGCGGTGAATGCCAGATGCCCGGCACCGCGAATGTCGGTATAGATGCCGGGTTCCAACTCACCGTAATTGAATCCGGTGCGCTGGATGGGGAGTTTCGTTCCCTGTGAAATGAGGTTACTGAGCTGGGAGTTAATGGCATTATTGAGTGCGCCGGCACTGCTGAAATCGCTGGGTTTCCATCTGCGGCCTCCGAAATCAACCTGTATGGCAGAATCTGCCAGTTTCCACAGCTCACCGACTAATCGGCTTGCAGCCAGTCCGCCGTTGTGAATTTGCTCAAACTCACCCGGGCGGGAGGAACACCTGTCCAGAATTCGCTTCTGTGCAGAGGAAAGGCGTGCGGCATAGCCGCCCTCTGTGCCGGCGGTACGCAACGCCCAGACAAGAGCCTGCATGTTGTTCCGAACTTCTGTATCACCGGCGGCGGCTCTTCTGACCAGATTGTGGTAAATGCCCTGCAGCTTGTTCGGGATAAGCGCGGTGGTGGGCACGAGCTGGTATTCCTCATCCGCCACGGGCGCGGGTAATTTGGGGTCAAGGCAGTACCCCTTGTTGGTAAAGGAAATGGTAACACCGGCAGGAATCAGGATACCGTCATTCGCCACAAAGCGGACCCCGCTCTTGCTGCGACCGGCACTGCCGCGTGTCAGCGTCTCGATGGGGGATTTGTTGCCGATTTGGGCAAAATACTGTCTGGAGGCAGCACTGGGGCGAAGGCTCGTCACATAGTCCTTACCCGGGGTTGCTCCTGCACCGAGCGAGGCACTCTTGATAGAGCTGCAACAGCTCAGTAGTGCCACCGCGCCCGCCGCGATTATCTTTATCAGTTTGTTTTTCATAAGTCAATAAGTGTGTGAGATGAGAGAGATTACATCACCTCTCCACAGAGGGATGATTTTCTTAATTTCAAGCTTGAAAAAAATACGCCATGCGAATAACACTCTTCCGCATGGCGTATGTTGGGAACAATGTATTAAATAGCCGCCAGAGCGTTCAGCGCGTTGCGGTTTTGTTCCATCTTCTGCTTTTCAGAAGAAAGAGCATTGATTTGGGAACGCAGCTGCTGAAGTTCTGAGCCGGAGGCTTCAACGGCAGCTTTTCTGGCGGTTTGAATGTCCTTCTCCATCAGGTTGATGTTTTGGGTCATAACGGCACTTTTCTTATCGCGGTCGGCTTTGGAGATGGTTGTGCTGCCGTTTCTAATCGAGGCGACCTGAGAGGATGTTTTGCTGTTCTCCTTGCGTGCTTCTGAGAGTCTGGAGCTGAGCTGCTGATTGTTAGCCTGCACATAGGCGGCACTGGTGGCGTAGGCGGAACGTTCCTTGACGATGGATTCGCTCCAGACATAGCCAACGAGGGTGCCGACAAGAGCACCGGCTCCGGCGCCGATGAGGGTGCCGACGGTATTATCACCAATGAGGTTGCCGGCAACACCGCCAAGCAAGGCCCCCAACCCGGCGGTTCCGGCCATTATTTCGCCGCGGCTCATATTGGAGCAGGAGGAAAACGGCATGGTAGCGAGTCCGGCCAGAAGGATGGATGTGGTTACTGTATAATTGAGTTTCATGGTTATATAGTTATAGGATTGTAAAGGTGTTCTGATTATTCAACGGTGATGAATTCTTTCTTGCCGGTATAGGAGAATGGGGTAAACCCGGCAGAATGGTGCCCTTTTTGCGGCGTAATGTCCTCGCGCATGCCGCAGATTTTCCCCTGAGCGTCCAGCAGGAGAGAAATCTTGGAATAGCCTGCAATCTCCCTGCCCTCGTGGTTGCTGTAGGAAAAGACCACCAGAAGTTCATATATGTTATCCTTTCCGGCGATGCTGAGGAGCTTCACCCCGCGGCGTGGCCAGGATTGTACCAGATTCCGGGTCGTATCCTGAAGTTTACGACGCGATACAATCTTGTTGTCGCTAAGACGTATCACGTTTTCGGTGTAGAGTTCGCGCATGAGTGCTTCATCCACCGGGTTCTTAACCATGAGCTGCAGGCGTTTTTGGAAGATTGACTGCAAGGCTTCATGAGTCAGGGGCTCTGCGGCGGGCTGCTGCTCATCGGAGTTATCATCGGACTCAGCAAGCTGCGGCTCCGGGGTGGTGTCGGACTCGCTGATTCGGGACCAATCTTCCCCCTCTGCGGGCAGCGTGACGGTGATAGGGGTATTATTGAATTCACAAATAAAGCCCCTTGTGACATCAACATCATAGAGATTACCACTCACGGTACCATACCATGTGTTGCCGCGTCGGCGTAGAAATTGAATCTGTGCACCGTTTCCGATTCCTACGCCCCGTTTCACATCATCCGTCCGATCCATTACCCGACGCAGAAAATAACGAGGGAATGTTTTTCCGGAATCTTTTCCGATATCCACCACCAATTCAGCGCGGTTGCGGTCTGTGAGAAACTGGATACAGTAAACTTCTGTCACTTCAACACCGGCGGCAGATGCGGGATTTAATCCGCAGTCGGACAGCCAGCACTCCGCATTCCCCACACGTACGGTTTCTCCTATCTTGAGGGTAAGATTAACCGGCTGGGGCGCTCTTCCGAATTGTCTGCGGTAGAGTTGCATTTGTCTTCCGTTCAGGAGTTGTTCCCCGCCGGTGAGGGTGATGACGGCACCTTTGCACAGGGTGGGAGCCCCCACCTCTTCTGCCTGCACGATGGAGACACAGCAACAGGCTGCTACAACACCACCTGATATGATATGATTCATATTCATGTCTGATTTATCCTTCCTGTGCTTTTTTGTTCAGGTCGCGGTAGCGCTTTTTCTTTTCCTCCACCTGCTGGTAAAGTGTTTGATTTTTCTCTTTGAGCTCACGAAGTTGCGCGGACTTGCTGAGGTAAGCCTTTACCCTGTCGAGTTCCTTTAATTTGTCAACCTCTGCTTTGATGTAGTCTCTACCCTGTTTAACCCGCTGTTCCCGTGCCAGATGATTCTCTAGCAGATTATTCAGCTGCTTCCGACTTTTCGGTTTTGCAATATACTGAGCCTCTGCCTGTTTTGCTTCCTCCTGCTTGGCTGCGCAGTCTTGCTGTAACTGTGCGCTTTCGGCTTCCTCCTTCTGAATCTGCCATTGCATCACCAGTGCATAGGTCAAGCCTGCCAGAAACAGTACCAATGTCACTAAAACCACCGGCCGAAGAAACCACAGATTTCGTTTTTTGTTTTCTTTGTGAAGCATGATGTCCATGATTATTTGGCTGTGGGTATGGTGATGTTCCGGAAGCCTTCCGACAGGCTCTGCCGGTCACTGCTGCCGACTTCCTCTTTGATACGGGATATACGCCCGGCTTCATTGAGTGTCCAGATTTCCTTGAGTACGGAATTGTCTGCCTCGGATTTCAGTATGAGCTCGACCTTGACACCGCTGTATCCAACCGCAGAAAGCTTATAGGAGAAAGCAGTATCAGATGTTCGCTGTGCCTGTAATACATTGCTTGCGCGTCTTGGGCTGTTGCCGCTCTTGGGGTGGGCGATATTGTCGGCATACATAAACCTCAGGATATTCCATGCCCCTTTGCGGCGAGCTTCTGTATACAGAGCTGCCATTTTAAGAAGGTCGGTATCCCTTTGCTTCAATTTTTCTTCCGGTAATTCGGAAGGTGTCAGATACAGCTCCAGCAAACGATCATATTCTGCGCTTTGTTGCTCCAGAACTGTAATGGAATCCTGCAGTCGGGATAAGTCTCTTTCCAGCTGACCGGTCGCAGAATAATAGTTCAACTCATTGTGCTCATTCTGAAGGGTTTGACTTTCTTCCCTCAACTCCTTGTAGCGAGACTCTGATTCTGCAATCAGCTTCTCCGTTTTTTCCATTTCGCGCAATTCCTCCAGTGCACAGTTAAGCCGATCATTAGCTTTTGCAATTTGTGTATTGAGGTCAGCCTGCTCTTTTTCCTGCTCAATGACACGACCTTGAATTTGGAAGCCCACGGCAGCAGCTATAAACGCAGCAACGCCAAGTAAAACTGCTACTCCGGTTCCTTTTTTTCGGGGCTCCGGTAACGCCGGCGGTAATTCATCTTCATCACCAACAGGGGGCGGGATGATGGGCATCGGCTGTTCCTCTTCCTCCACGGGCGGCGGGAATACAGGCATCGGCTGCTCCTCTTCCTCCACGGGCGGCGGGATGATGGGCATCGGCTGCTCCTCTTCCTCCACGGGCGGCGGGATGATGGGCAGCGGCTGTTCCTCTTCCTCCACGGGTGGCGGGATAATGGGCATCGGCTGCTCTTCTTCCTCCACAGGCGGGGGGAATACGGGCATCGGCTGTTCCTCTTCCTCCACGGGCGGGGGGAATACGGGCAGTGGCTGTTCCTCTTCCTCTGCGGGCGGCGGGAATACAGGCATCGGCTGCTCCTCTTCCTCCACTGGCAGCGGGAATACAGGCATCGGCTGTTCCTCTTCCTCCACGGGTGGC
>JAFQEY010000038.1 GCA_017398765.1 Akkermansia sp. | reverse complement strand
GACTCGCTACGCTCGCTGTCATTTTGGGGCAGAAAAATGGTGGATTTGCCTTGTTTTTGAGTCAATCATCCGCTAAAGTTTCGGTGACCGCAATTTTGAGGCATCCACTTTTCGGTGACTGTTTTTTTTGAGGCAATACGCCTGAAGCATAGGATGCATCAGCTTAGCACAGGAATATCCCCTTGCAGCCCATATTTCACGCAGAAAATCCACCTGTTTGGCATCAAGAATCTTTCGACCCCCTTCTTTTTGCGCTTTTGTTTCTTCTGCCCTTGAGTCAGTACAGTAATAGCATACTTTCCGGACTTATAACCAATATATTGCATCAGATCATCCATAATTGCTGACTTCTGATTACGAGAGGTGCATTTACCATAGAGAAGCCTTGACCTCAAAACGAACCTTTCTTTTTCTTTTCCACTCATCATTAAGTGCATGTAGGTATTATAGTGCTTTATATTTTGAGGCAACCACTATTTGAGCTCTCAGTAGGCGAAACTGGGATTTCTCCTTCGGTTCGATTTATTTTGAGGCAATGCGCAGAAAACGAAAACGCTGCATATAACGCACTCAGAGATTGAAAGGCAGGTAAGACTGTGCTAGAATGCGCGTGCTGTATGAATTTAGACGAGCTGAGACAGGAAATTGACCGCATTGATGCCGGGCTGGTGGAGCTGCTGAAGCAACGTGCCCGATGCGTGCATGAGGTAGGAGCCATTAAGAAATCAACCAACGCACCCACCTTTGTACCGGAGCGGGAGAGCCAGCTCATCGCCAAGCTCCTGCAGCTCAACAACGGAGCCCTACCGGAAAAGAGCCTGCTGAGCATCTGGCGCCAGATTGTGAGCTGCTCCTTCTTCCTGGAGGGCAACATGCGCATCGGCTATCTGGGGCCGGAGGGAACCTGGAGCCACCTTGCGGCGCTCAATCGCTTCGGCGAGAGTGTGGAGCTGGTACCTTTCACCACCTTTGCCAAGGTATTTGACGCCGTGGAGCGCGGCGAGGTGAACTATGGGGTCATTCCCATCGAAAACAGCACGGACGGCTCCGTTTCCCAGGCCATGGACAACTTTGCCAAGGCTGACACCTCCCTGCGTATCTGCGCCCAGATGCACCAGCATGTGCAGAACTGCCTCATGGCCAACTGCGCGCCGGAGGACATCCGCGTCATCTATTCCCACCCGCAGGTGCTGGGGCAATGCCGGCTCTGGCTCATGCAGCATTATCCGAATGCAGAACAGATTGCCATGCCTTCCTCCGCAGCCGCTGCCAAACAGGCGCTGGAGGAAAGCTCCAGCGGTGCCGCGGCCATGGGTACTCCCATGGCTGCAGAGAAATACGGCCTGAAGCTGCTGGCAAAAAATGTGCAGGACAAGGCGAGCAACGCCACACGTTTTGCCGTCATCGGCAAGCAAAAGACCAAACCTACGGGCAAAGACCGCACGACCATCTGCTTCAGCGTTCCGGCGCATGTGGCAGGAAGCCTGGTGGATGTTCTGCTGCATTTCAAGAAACACGGGCTTAACCTCTTCTGCATTGATTCCCGCCCCACGCGCGACACAGCTTGGGAGTACCTGTTCTATGTGGATGTGCAGGGTCATGAGGATGCTGAACCGCTGCGCACCTGCCTGGCGGAGCTGCGCGAGCAATGCCCCATGGTAAAGGTGCTGGGTTCTTACCCGGACGAAGCCTGATTGATTCACCCTGCTGCCTATGTCCTTTACCGCTGACCACGCCCGCAAGCTTCTGCTGCATGCCCGCCGCAGCGGACGCATGCCCCATGCGCTGCTCATCACCGGCACCCGCGAGGCCGGCACGCACGACCTCGTGCTGGCACTGGCCAAGGAATTCAACGGAGCCGTGGCCGACCAGCCGGAGAACCTGCGTCACCCCATGTGCCGCATCCTGCGCCCCGGCTCGAAGAGCCGCCGTATCCTTATTGAGGATATCCGCGCCGTGGAACCCTTCCTCGCTCTGCGGGCAGAGGCGCACGAAACCAAGCTTGTGGTCATACTGGAGGCTGACCGCATGATGGATGAACCAGCCAATGCCTTTCTCAAGACGCTGGAGGAGCCCCCGCCGCAGACGCTCATCATCCTGGTAACAGAGCAGCCCAGCCGGCTCTTGCCCACCATCCTTTCCCGCTGTGTGCGGCTGGATTTGCGCAGTGCCACCCCCGGGCTGCACCTCAGCCGCGTGCAGGAACTCTTTCTGCCGGCAGTCTGTCAGGCTCTTGCACTCCTCGGCTCCGACGTGGCCGCGCTGGCTCTGCGTGCCGATTTCCAGACCCTGCTGACCAATCGCCGCGAAAGCATCACCAAAAAGCTCACGTCCGCCATCAAGGCAGAATCAAAAGCCATAGCGGAAGGCACAGATATCCGCGACTGGGAAGCACGGCAGAAAGATGCCACCGCCGCGCTCATTGAAACGGAATATCTGGCCGAACGGGAACAGATGCTGGAACTGCTCTCCCTCTGTCTGGGACAGGCGGTGCTGCTGGCCTCCCACGCGCCGGATGTCCGCCCCGTTTCCCCGGTGTTGCAGGATGTGGCGCAGAAACACAGCGTAGAAAGCCTCCTGCGCCGCATGCGTGCGGTGGATGCCCTGCGCACCGACCTCAACTTTAACGTAGCCGAAGCTCTGGCACTGGATTCCCGACTGCTCGACATCATCGGCAACAATTCCCTCTTATGAACAGCATGACCGGATTCGGGGCTGCCACCGCCCCCCTTGCCGCCGCTTCCCTTCGCGTGGAAATCGGCGGCGTGAATCGCAAACAGACAGAAGTAGCCGTCACTCTCCCCCGCGCCTGGGCTGCGCTGGAAACCACCGTCCGCGAGCTGGTAGCAGGCGCAGTATCGCGCGGACGCGTCAATATCAGCATCAGCCTGCAACAGACGGCCGGCGGCACAGCCCCCATCACCATCAACCGCGAGCGTCTCGCCGCCCTGACAGCACAGCTGGCAGAACTGGAAACCACCCTCGGCAAGCCCGTGGACACCTCGCTGGAGGCTCTTCTGCGGCTGGGAGTCCTTGCAGAAGAAACGGAAAGCGATTTACCGCTCGAAACCGTGGAAGCAGCCGTTGTTCCCGCCGTGAAGGAAGCCCTGCATGCCTTCCTCACGCTGCGGGCGCAGGAGGGTGCCAACATGAAACAGGATTTGCTCACCCGCATCAACACGCTGCGCGGATTCCGCGTGGCACTCATGGAGCGCGCCTCCGGCGTGGCACTGCGGCACAGGGAAGCACTTCTCAAGCGCCTGGAAGAAAGCGGGTTGCCCATACCGGCGGATGATGAGCGCATCATCAAGGAGATTGCCCTCTTTGCCGACCGCTGCGATGTGACAGAGGAAATGACCCGTCTGGAATCCCACCTCAACCAGTTCGAACGTATTTGCGACAAAACGGAAGCGGTGGGACGCACGCTGGATTTCCTCTGCCAGGAAATCTTCCGCGAGCTCAACACCACCGGTTCCAAGGCTAATGATGCGGAGCTGGCTCAAATGGTCGTTTCCGCCAAGACAGAACTGGAAAAAATCCGCGAACAAGTACAAAATATCGAATAACATGACCTACGGAACACTTCTCATCGTTTCCGGACCCTCCGGCTCCGGCAAAACCACCCTCTGCCGCCGCGCAGAAGCCGCCGGGCTCACCGGCTACTCCATCTCCTGCACCACCCGTGCTCCCCGCCCCGGCGAGCAGGACGGCGTGGACTACCACTTCCTCAGCCCTGAGGTCTTCGCTGAAAAGGTACAGAACGGCGAGTTCCTGGAGCACGCCACCGTGCATGGCAACTCCTACGGCACGCTGAAGGCAGACATCATCGAACTGCTGCAGGCCGGAAAGAACGTGGTCATGGACATCGACGTGCAGGGAGCCGCCTCCATCCGCGCCTGCGAGGATGCCATCATCCGCCGCTGCTATGCGGACGTGTACATCCATGTCCCCGCTGCGGAGCTGGAAGCCCGACTGCGCGGCCGACAGACAGATTCGGAGGAGGTCATTGCCCTGCGCCTGCGCAATGCTGCCGCAGAAGATGCACGACAGGGAGAATACCAGTTTGCCCTCGTCTCCGCCGACCGGGAGAGCGACTACACCCGCTTCACCGCCCTGCTCTCCGCCCTCTCCATGCGTACCGCGCTGAGCTGACCAAGTCGCACCATCGCTCTTGCCTCCCGCTGCTTTTAAACCCCAAAGCAGCGGGATTTTTTGTCTCCCATTGATAGAACTACAACGCGGATTTAATGACCTGAGTCTCTTTGTTCTCACATAAAATCTCTTTTTGAGAATTTAACACTTGACTTTTTTCTAAAACGAGATATAAATCTCAACGAGAGCTACTCTCATTAACAACAAAACGCACGCACTCATGAAACCGATACTTCCGAAACTACTGTTGGCAGCCTTGCTGGCTGCGCAAACACTCACCGCCGCTACACCGTCTGGTGTCACAGTCTGGAATGACAAGAAGATGGGACAGCATAGTTATACACCGGACGGAGATTATTATGAAGATGAACGTCTGAAAGGGAATCTGCAGCTGAATACAACACTCAGCTGGAGCAATGCTGAAATAATGGGGGCTGAATATATAGACATTGTCTGGTCGACGCCGAACGGCGAACCGAGCGAAACCCCGTTGAGCCTGACCGGTTCCGGCAAGCTTACTGCGGAGAATGGTGAACATGCTCAAGTTCTTGGCATCACCAACATTCCGAATGATGTATATCTGTGTCTCCCCGATGCTCCCACCACCATCGGTGAAGGAATCACATTGGAAAATATTCATATCGTCACCAACCGCAAGGGGACAACCATCAACGGCACACTCAAGAACTGTTCCATTGAACCGTCTCATGAATCTACGGTGGATTTGACTAAGGCCACCCTCTCCGGAAGCCGTATCTACTTCTACTCCGATAGTTCAACAGTCATAGCGCCGAATTTGAAGCTGGACAGAACAACAGCCATTGAGGTGGAAGGTGAAGGCAATACAATCCGCGGCAATGTGACGATGAACACCGGCACCTACGCCACCGGGGAATCCTACCTCAAGAATGATTACAGCCGCAGCCTTCAGCAGAACCTCGCTGCAAACGGAGTCAGCGCAGCACAAATCCGCACAGCTATGCAAGGCGATTACGCAGGCGGCATCGTGTTTGTTCTTGATTCTTACCTGGAAGGGAACAACGTTTATTACGACCGGGAAAACTGGAAACCGCAACTGACCATTACCGGCTCACTGCAGGTTACGGGGCCCTCCGCCATCATCTTCACCACACTTTGTGATGGAGAGGTTGAAGACGGAAGGATGAGCGCACAGGAATTCCGCAATACGGTTGCCTCTATCACGCGGCAATTACCGGCTGCGGACAGCCCGGTCATCGTCTGCGGCAGCGTCACGGAAGAATCAGTAAACAATCTGCGCCCATATTCCGCCCTTTCCGTCTTTGTGGAAGTATGGAATGACGATGAGGAATTCTACTGGGAACATGGATCATTCCAGGCTCTGACCAATAAGGCATTCTACGCGGAAGCCGGAACTGACGGTATGGTTCATATCTACCTGCGCAACGGCTCTTGGGAAAACAACGTAAACACCCCCACCCCGTCACCGACTCCGGGAACCCCGGGACTGGTTGTTTCGCCGGGCAGCAGTATCACGCTTGGCGGGGCAAACTCTACGCCGAGCGCGTCCAATCCTGTGCAAATGCAAGGCGGTACGGTTGATGCCACGAAGCTCAATGACAGCCTGCTCAACAACAGCATCTTCAAGGGAGACAGCGGCACGGTCAAGCTGGGAGAGCAGCAAACCTTCACCGCCGCCGGCAGCAGCACTCTCGGCTACAATATCGATGGCGGCAACCTGGCTCTGGCAAAGGATTCCAATGTCACCCTGGGAGGCAAGACATACGCCACCGGCAATACAACGGTAGGAAACGGCATACTCACCGTGAGTACCAATGCCACACTGGGTAAGGGAAACACCAGCCGCGTTGACATGACAACCGCCGGGGGCAGACTCACCAACTACGGTCATATCAAAGCCAACATAGATATGAGCAACGGCACCACCATGCTGAACGAAGGAGTGATCAGCGGAGCAGTGCAAATGGGGAACGGTGCAACGGCCATCAACAACGGCACAATGTCCGGCAAGCTCACCGTACAAAAGGGAGCACGGGCTTTCGGCAGCGGCATTTTCTCCGACACTCTGGTGGAAAGCGGTGGTTTCCTGCACGCCGGCAACAGCCCGGGCTTCCAGAGCCACAATTCGTTGACCTTGCAGAGCGGTGCCACTATCTCATTCAGTATAGACGGCATTCGCCCCGCAACAGCCGAGCAGGCAGGCGGCGGTACCCACTCGCAGATGCAGGTAGAAAGCCTTACGATCTCAGGTTCGGTCAATGTGGCGGTAGATGTCACACCCGGAATCGCCTATGCCGGGGCTGAGCCTTTCTCCGTTGACCTGATGACCGCCGGTCAGACCGATGGTGAGGCAGATTTTGAACTGCTGCTGGAGGATGACATGGGACTGCTCGAAGACGCTGAACTGAGCTGGAGCGGCTCTACCCTTACCCTCAGTGGTTCTGTAAGTGAGGAAGCACTCGCCATACTGGCCAACAAGGACAGTGTTCACCTGGCCAACACCATGTGGGCAAGTGCCGCCGTGGTGCAGGATTTTGCCCGTCTGGCAGAAAGCCAGAGCATGATTGGTAACGCAGAACAAACCACCTGGTGGGGCGGTGCTTTCGGAACGTTCCAACACGTATCCGATGAAGCCAAGGGTTATACCTACAACAGCGGAGGCTATGGAGTCGGTCTGCAACATGCCTTCTCCGACAGCTTCCGCGCCGGATTCGGGCTGGGCCAGAGCTTTGGCACCTATTCCGCACGCCGCAACGGCACGGAAGTGGATCAGATGGCCATCATGCCCATTCTGACCGCTCAGTACATCAGCATGCAGGGGCAGGACAGCTTCTCGCTGAATGCACACCTGGCCTACGGCAGCGTGGAGAATGAAGCGGAAACCATCAACCTCGGTATGCCGGGAACAGCTGAGTGGGATGACACCGTCATCAGCGGTGGTCTGCGTGCCGCCTGGAATGTGAAGATGAGCGATACACTCACCGTCTCACCCTTCATCGGCCTCAGCTACCGCCACGTAGCCCAGGACGACTTCACGGAAAAATATGACGGCGGAGCCCGCCACTACAGTAACGGAAGCCTTCAGGAATGGAGCCTGCCGCTGGGTGTGACCGTTCGCTCCATTCACGGCTTTGCAGATGGCAGTATTCTTGCACCGGAGCTGACGCTTGCCTACGTGGCAGACATCTCCCGTAACGACCCGTCCATGCGCTGCACCAACGGACACTTCAGTTCCAACGTCGAGGGCTATGCACCGAACCGCAGTTCCTTCATGATGAATGCCGGTATCAACTGGATTATTGACCAGAATTGGAGCCTCGGAGCTTCCTATAATTTGGAAGTTACAGGCGACCAAACGGATCAGGCAGTCAACGGTTCTGTGCGCTACAGCTTCTGATTATTCGCAAGCACTTCAACCAACACCGCCGCAGTCTCTACGGGGCTGCGGCGGCATTTTCCTTTCTAAGATTACGCTGATGAACGCACTCAGGCAAAAGGCTTGTATACGGTTGAGTTACAGGGGCGGAAAAAGTCTGCGCGGCTCATCAGAACAGAGGTTGAGCGTGGGGAGGCGGCAACTGCGGACGCTTCCTTGGAGAACGGTGGAGCCGCATCCGGCGTATACGTGTACGGATTTCCTGCATGCGCTGCTCGTCATAGCTCTGTAACAGCAGAGATATTTCTGCTTCCTGTTGAGCACGAGCCTCGTCCTCCGTGGGGTGAGCAGAAACCAGCATTACCAGCTGTTCCCGCATTTCAGGCGTAAAATCAGCTCTACTGGTCAACAAAGAAAGAACGCCGAGCGTTTTTTCGTTGAACACCATAGCTTCCAAATCCCGCCCCTGCTTATTGAGCATAAGCGCGTATCTGTCCCGTATGGCCAGATACATCAGCAAGAGGTTACTGTCTGACGGGGATTCCGCCAGCAAGCCCTGTGCATACTCCACGGCTCGCGCCGTAGCTGCCATTTCCGATTCAGCATGCTCCCCCTTGCCCCGACGGCGTAAACAATGCTGCACGTATGCGCGGCGGTAGGCACGACTATCCGGGTTGCGGCGCAGCAAATCCTCCAGTAATGACGAAAACTGCTCACCGTGCGGCGCGAGTATATTTCGCATATCCCCGGGCGGTAACTGCTCCAGCAGCAGCAGCTGAAAAAGGCGGGACTGCTCATGCGCCGGATTTTCCTCAACCAGCCCGGCGATGAGTTTAACAGCCTGCTGCATATAATTTTCGCGCCGTTGTCGGCGTTCCTCCTCCGCTTCCGCAGAGGAAGAATGGCGAAAATGGCGAAACCTGCGACTAGGGTCAGCGAGCATCAGCAAGGCCCGCACCTGCTCTACCCGCACACCGAACTCCGTTTTTCCGGCAGAGATTCGCTCCGAGAATCGTTGCAACAATTGCCGCGCCTCGTCTCGCTTATGCCTGTCAGTCCACAAACACATCGCCAGACCATTCACCGAGCGAGCGTACTCCACAGAAGACTCCGGCAATTTCTCCAGGGCAAGCCGGAAATATTGCTGAGCAGTATCCGCATCCCCCGTCTGCAAAGCAATGGTTGCCAGCGTACAACAGGCGGAACCCATATCAGCACCGCCACCTGCCGCCTGAGAGGCAATCTGCTCATAATACGGCATGAGATCACGGAGCAAACGGGCATCTGCACGAGTAACCTGCAGTAACTCCTGACCCTCACTGTCGGTGCTGAGCATACCGTTGAAGATACGTTTAAGCGCGGCATCCGCAATCTGAGCATTCTCCTCCGCCCGGCGGCGTTGCTTATTTTCATTGGCATAGCCCCAGGAAATGCTCGCCAACAACAGCACCACCAGCCCAGCAGCCAGATGGCTCCACAACGCCACGGCCGGACGCCGCTTCATCCACATGATATAGCGGCGCAACAGAGAAACAGGACGCGCCTTTACCGGCTCACCCTTCAGAAAACGCTGTATATCCGCCGCCATTTCACCCATATCGGCATAACGGTCAGCAGGATCAAAGGCTATACTCTTGTTGATGATGGCTCCCAGCTCTCCCAATCCTTGCAGGGGGGGCAAAGGTTCCGAGCAGATGCGGTGTATCAGATTCCCCGGTTCAATTTCTCGAAACGCGGCCTTGCCCGTCAGCAGTTCATAAAGGGTAAGCCCCAATCCATACTGGTCAGCAGCAAATGAATTCACCCCACGGGAAAGGCGTTCCGGGGCCATGTAGCGCAACGTTCCGTCATGACTCTGAGTGACCAATGGTGCATCCTCCCCATGGTTCAGCACCGTAGCCAACCCGAAATCACCCACATACAGCGTTCCTTCCGCATCCAGCAAGAGGTTGCCCGGCTTCACATCCCGGTGCAGCACCCCCTGTGAGTGAGCGTATGCCAGAGCATTTGCAGCCTGAAGCCCCACCCGCGCCACGGCAACGTTAAAATCCACCCCGGGATAAGCAGTCCGAAGAGCGGCAACACTCACCCCCTTGCCCTTGACCAGACTCATGACATAGTAGCGGAAATTCCCCTCATGTCCGGCACCAAACACCTCTACAATATTGGTGTGATGCAGCCCGGCTATCACGCGTGATTCCTTTTCAAAAGCCTCACAATGGCGTTTCTCCGCACTCCAGGAGGGGAATAGAATCTTGATGGCGACTTCCCGATGCAGAGCCACGTGTTCCGCACGAAAAACCGTTCCCATACCGCCGTGTCCCAAACGCTCCAACAGGCGATATCCGCCCAATGTTTGCGGGTAGGAAGCCGCAACATCCCGCACTGTGCGAGTAGCGGTGCGGCTCACGCCTTCCATCTCAAGCAGTGCGGGCAACAACTCATTCAACTCATCCCGGCACTCAGGATGCAGCGCGACAACATCCGCAATCTCCGGAGCCTCCCCGCGCCGGAAAGCCTCCAGATATTCATCCACCACGGCAGCCACCAGCTCTTCCTTTTCCGCATCATCCATAGCGCAATTCACACTTGCATATAGGGATACTCTGTCTCTATCAGCTCCCGGAAACGTTTGATTGCCCGGACATAGCGGATACTGGCGGCCTTTGCCTCAATTCCCAGGACAGCGGCGCATTCACTATTGCTCAGCTCCTCAAAATGGCGCAGTTCCAGAATTTCCCGGTCTGAGGCGGAAAGTTTCTGCAACAGCCCGCGGATGAGTTGCTGGCGTTCCAAACGCTCCATGTGTGAGCGGGGGCTGGAAATGGAATCCGCAAACTGAGCCCATGCATCTATCATGGAGGCATCATCCGGTGAATACTCTTTCATGGCATCCCGCTTACCGGCCCCCAGATGCCTGCGCTCCATATCGGCCAGCGTCTGTAGTGCCAAACGCCGCAATTTGGCATACAGCGGCACCGCCGGTTCATCCCGTAAAAAGTCCAGGCGCTTACCACAGGCCAGATATGTCTCCTGCAACAAATCTTCCAACCCAACCCGCCGCTGCAAAACAGCAGGCATACGCAGCACCAGCAGGCGGGCAATGCGCTCCCGGTGCTCCAACCACAGCTCTGCCAACCACAATTTTTCAGGCGATTCAGACATCATTTCTCCTTCCTCCGTTAGAACGCAACGATGCTCGCTCAGTCTACACAATTGATGCCGATGTATCACATCGGCATCAAAAAAAATCAATCGGTGACATTTTCCTCCCGGAGCACCCGGGCCATCAGCTCATCTAACGCACTGCGCGCAGGCTTGCCGCCATAAAGGATATCGTACATAGCATCCGTCAACGGAGCCCGCACGCCCAGGTGGTGAGCCAATTGATACACGGAAAGTGTGTTGGGGATACCCTCTACCACCTGGCCAATGCGCTTCTGGCACTCTTCTGTCGGCACGCCGTCCGCAATCAGACGCCCGGCCGTCAGGTTACGGCTGTGTTCGGAATAACACGTCACCACCAGGTCCCCCATGCCGGAAAGCCCCATGAACGTCTCCATACGTCCGCCGCGGGCAATGCCCATGCGGGTCATCTCTGCCAGAGCGCGAGTGGCAAGAGCGGCTCGGGCATTATCCCCCAAGCCCAGCCCGGCGCAAATGCCGCCGGCCAGGGCAAAGACATTCTTCATTGCCCCGCCCAGCTGCATCCCCACCACATCTGTAGTGGTGTAGATACGCAGGAATGAGGTGCTGAGGTGCTGTTGAACAGACTTGGCTATCTCAATATCATCAAACCCGACAAGCGTGAGACTGGGCAGCCCCAGCACAATATCCTCCGCATGATTCGGGCCGGAAAGGGCTCCTACCGGCCGCTTCAGCACGGAGGCCAGAATCTCACTCATCAGCAGATTCGTGTCTTTCTCTATCCCTTTCGAGCAGGTCAGAACCACGGCATCCTCTGCCAGGCCAACCTCGGAGAGAGACTGAGCAACGCTGCGCATTACCACGCTGGGCACTACCACCAACACTAAATCTGAACCGGCTACATCCTCCCATTTGCTAGTCACCTGCACATTCTCAGGTAAAAGATTCGCACCCATGGGAGCCACCAAACTTTTCCGTGTTTCGCGGATGGCATCTGCCTCCCGCTCCAGGTAGGTCCAGAGCACCACTTCCTTACCCGACTGCCCCGCTGTATAGGCAAGTGCCGTGCCCCATGCTCCCGCTCCGATTACAGCCGTTTTCCTGAATGTTCTCTGCATCATACGCTAAAATTATTTTTTGGAAGAAAAAGCTCTGGGTTCTGTCCCCTTGCACAGTCGGACGATATTGCTGCGATGCTTCACCACCACCAGAACAAACACCAGAAAGAGCAATCCCAGCACCATCATGTCCGCCACACTGCAAACCCCATCCTGATACCAGAAAAGCCGGACAGCAGCAAGCATCATCGCCACGCCGGCCACCATACTGGAGAGCGACACATAGCGAGTCAATATCATGCAGACGACCCAGGCAAGCACCGCCCACATACCTATAGAGGGAGAAAGTGCCACCAGGCACCCCGCCGTCGTTGCCACTCCCTTGCCCCCTTTGAAACGCAGAAAGCAGGTGAACGTGTGCCCCAGTACCAGTGCAAACAAGGTTCCGACCAACCACCCCATCTGCCCGGCATCAAACTGTGTCACATCATCCCCCAGATGATACTTCATCAGCAAAAGCGGCACAAACCCTTTCAGAAAATCCAGAATGAACACCGGAACACCCCAGCGTTTCCCCAACACCCGAACGGTGTTGGTCGCTCCAATATTATGCGATCCGTGTTCTCGCAAATCAATACCATTTATCCGTCCCGCTATGTAACCAAAGGGAACCGAACCAATCAGATATGCAGCAAGGATATATAAGCAATTCTCCACCATGCGCCTTCAGTATACAATCTCCTTGCGCCCAATGCAATGATTTTTTCGGCTTTCCTAACTATTTTTTATTGCTGCACCGTTGGGGGCTCGGCATCCGCATCTTCCTCACCATTTCCGTGCCACCCCCAGAAATAAACGGCAATAACTATATAGAGCGTAGTGAGAACGGCACCGAGCAGGTTGACAAGCCTGCTGATCATACGCCCGCGCACAAGCAAAGAGAGTCCGAATACCGCAAAGCTGATAACGACTCCGATTCCGGCTATCACTGCGCTGCCCACAATATCTTTATCATTGAATACGAAATTCATAATCCCGGGGACGAGGGTCAGCATCAGCATGGCACCCAATATATCCCAGCTGTTAAACTCATTCAAATCCTCCGTTTCTGCATTCATATCGCACGCGCATTATACACGCAATGAATAGACATGGCAATATCTTTCCGAGCACGTGTCCCAACTAATCAGCAGCACCGGGGATTTCTCCCCGGTGCGCCTTTTCTACATACACGTTACAGCACAAATGGTCTTAGAAGGAAAATACGGTCTGTACACCCCAGATAACGGCATCATCTGCCGTGCTGTATGCGGGGTTGGCCACATACTGTACATGGGGCACGACTTTCAGATAATCGTTCACCTGCAGGCTGTACATGGCTTCCAGCACATGCTCACGGTTGTTCTCAGTGGGGGTCTGAGCCTTGAACACGCCGTAGGAAATACCGAAGAAGTCATCCTCGCGGGAGGGTATGAGCTTGACGTTTGCCCCCACGGAAAACTCGGCAGAGTTGCTCAGGTATTGCTTGGCGGCAAATCCGGCGCGGGAATATACCGTCAGGCGGTCGCAGGGGGTATACTCAATGCTGCCAACCAGACCGGCGTTCTGCCGGCGATTCTCGCCCTTGTCATCATCCAGGTCCACATCTGCAGAGGTATAGAAAGGGTTGATGCGGAGCGTCACGGTACCATCGGCCATGATGCGGCCATACTCACCCACCACGGCGTAACCATTGCAGATATCAGAGTTGAAGGGGTTGTATCCGGCGGAGCACCCGGTGCGGGAAACACCCACCATGGCATAGCTGTTGCGGGAAAGCTCCACTTGCAGCACCGCGCCAAGATTGCTGTCCGGCAGCGGCAGGATGGTGGAGTTGATGAAGCCCAGATTGACGAACGATGAGAAGGAATCATTGGCGATACTCACGGCATCGAAGTAGTTGGTCATGTTCACCATACCGGCGATGATGCAGGCACGTTTTCCGGCAAAGTAATGCCGAATAGAGATTTCCGGGAACACACCATCATGCGGCCCCCAGTGCTCACCATGCACATAGGTGGCACTGCCCACCATATCGGCAAACACGGTATCGCTCTGGGCCGATTCTCTGTCCAGCCCCCAGGTACCGGAGAACTCCACACGCAGCCAGGTGCCACCGTTGGCGTTGTCCTCAATAAGGCGTTGATCCAACGCTGCATGAATCAGTGCCAGATTGGTGTGGCGGGTAGCTCCGGGAACTTTCTCCGTGTTCCAGAGCCCATAAGCGGCATCCAGATACCACTCCGTGCCGAATTTCTCCGAAGCCTTCACCTTGTAAGCGGGGTCTCCCTCTTCCGGTGCAAGGCTGTTGATACCCTGCAACAAATCGCCCACAGCGGGGACCTCTTCCTGAGCCATGAGGGGGAGAGCAAGAAATCCCGTCAGGGCAATGGTCATTACGTTTTTTGTTATCATATCAGTTTGTTGTTTTGTTGAAATTGCTTTCAATTCCGGTGTTCGTCCTTGGCTTTCCTGCCACAGCAGCCGTTTTCTCCGCAGCTGCCGCACTCTCCGGCGCAGCATCCACCCTTCCTCTTTTTCTGAATCAGTGAGTAGATAATCCACAGCGTGAGTGATGCAAGAATCAGGATTACGATAATGTCTCCCATAGTCGATAGTCGGGTTTAGTGTTTTTTGGTGTATTTATTGGGGCGGACAATCATGTAGAGCACGGCCGCAGCGATGATGCAGGCGATTGCCTGCCCCGGGCCGAACTCTCCCGTGCTTGCCCAGGTGCCGAGCTGATATATCAGCAAGGACACCACATACGCCCACACGCACATGTAGCCAATGGCAAACCAGGTCCAGCGCGCGCTGTTCATCTCGCGGCGGATGGCACCACAGGCGGCAAAGCATGGGGCACAGAGAAGATTGAATATCATGAACGAAAGCGCACTCATGGTGCTGAACGCTCCGGCGGCTTTCAGATTGGCTGCCACTCCGGCGGTTTCCTCATCCGCCTCTGCACCGAAGAAGTAGTTGACGATTCGGAAGAAGAGGTTAGGCCGCTCAGCCTCGGAAGCCGCTTCCTGCTCGGACGTCTCATCCGCATCTGATTCTGCTGCGGCAGGAACCGTCCGGCGAATCTCACCGTCAGCCCTCCAAATTCCCATGGTCAGTACCGAAAGGGCGTTCGCCTTGCTCAC
This sequence comes from Akkermansia sp., assembly GCA_017398765.1. GTDB lineage: Bacteria > Verrucomicrobiota > Verrucomicrobiia > Verrucomicrobiales > Akkermansiaceae > Akkermansia. The sequence goes on along the minus strand of JAFQEY010000038.1, from coordinate 8,002 downwards.
ATCACTCGTGCGGGGAAGCGCATCGCCATCGTTTTCCTGCGCAGCGGCATCTTCTGCCGCCGGGTAGAGCACCCCGAAGGTACCTACCACGTTTTCCTTGGCAATCAGCCCGGTGACCGTACCCACGGCGGGGCGCCAGTCACCCCAGCCCAGCGGGGCAAAGAGAGGCGCAAAAGTATTGCCCACGTTAGCGAGCATGCTCTGTTCAATGGCGGCTTCATGTTCTTTCGTGTTGAGATAACGGAAGCTCCAGGTATAATTACTGAGTGTCCAGATGAGGGCACTGGCCAGGAATATCACCGTGCCGGCTTTTCTGGCAAAGGATTTGCAACGCTCCATGGCACGCACGTTGATGTTCACCCCGCTCGGCATGTGGTAGGGCGGCAGCTCCATCACAAAGGGAGTGTAGGAACCGGCAAACATGTGGGTCTTGCGCAGCATCCACCCGCCCAGTATCACCGAACCGATACCCGCAAAGTACGCTATGGTGGCAATAGAGGCATCCTGCCCCATCACGGCACCGATAAGCGCGATAATCGGCAGTTTTGCACCGCAGGGCACAAAACAGGTCAGCATCACCGACATGCGGCGGTCTTTCTCATTTTCTATGGTGCGGGTTGCCATGACGCCCGGCACCCCGCAGCCCATGGATACCAGCAGGGGAATGAATGATTTACCGGAAAGTCCTATGGTGCGGAAAATTCTGTCCATCATGAACGCCACACGCGCCATATAGCCGCAGTCCTCCAGCGTGGCCAGCAGCAGGAACAGAACCGCCATCTGCGGCAGGAAACCCAACACCGTCCCCACACCGGCCACGATTCCATCCGTTATCAGCGCACTGAGCTGCGGGCTGCACTCCAGCGTGCTGCGCCCCAGCAGAGCAATACCGAAACTCAGCACACTCAATACCGGAAACCACACCACAAACTCACGCCGACTCCCGCGCCCGGTCAGCGACATGGGGAACTTGCGAATGCGGCGGGGTTTCTCTCCGAAATCATTGAGCCCCCTGCTCCCACGCAGGCAGAAGCACGCCACCAGAATGCAGACGTTCACCGCATACAAGGCGTACAGGACTACGGAATGCAGCATCCCGGGCAGGTGCGGGCACATATACTCCAGCAGAAACGGCAGTATCACCAGGTACAGCCAGGAACCGCTGCGATTCAAATCATGCAGGCGGCGCAGCATCGTCGGGAACAGCAGTACCATGGACAACACCGCACTGAACATGGTCAGCGATTCTGCAGAAGCGGGCACGCTGCCGATGAAGCCCTCCAGCCAGCCGCCCACCACCGGCCCGAACAACACCTCGTTCGCCCAGGCTGTTCCCCAATCGCCCACGGTGTTGATGGAGAGGTAGTACACGGCCCACATCACTCCCACAAATATCAACAGCCCGAACACGCGGTGGGTCAGCACGGCATCCAGCTTCATACTGAAATTGCTGCGCTGTCCGGCTTTCGTGACTACCTTCGGGATAAAATCAAGGATGGCATCATAACGCCCGGCTGCTATCACGGAGGCAATATCATCCCCCATCTCCTCTTCCACTGCCAGCCGCAGAGATTCCGCTTCATGCTTCTTCGCCGTGGTCAGTTTCTCTGCCTCAGTACTATCGTTTTCCAGCAGTTTCACCTGCTCCCAGCGGGTACAATGCAGCGTTTCTCCCAGTGCAGCAAGCGCTTTCTCCACACAGTCCGGGAAGCGGAGCGGCGCAGGCGCAGCGGGTATTTTCCCCAATATATGTTGCAGCAGCTCCTGTATACCCTCCCGGCGCAACACGCTCACCGGCACCACCGGGCAACCAAGCTCCCGGCTCAGTGCTGCCGGATTTACTTTATCCCCACGCTGCTCCACCAAATCCATCATGTTGAGCACCACCACCATGGGCAGCCCCGTCTCCAGTAGCTGGCTCGTCAGGTACAGATTACGCTCCAAATTCGTGGCATCCACCACATTTACCACCATATCCGGCTTATCCTGGAGCAGATATTGCCGCGTGACCACCTCTTCCGGTGAATACGGAGACAGAGAGTATATGCCCGGCAAATCCAGTATCTCCACCTCCTCATGGTCGCGCAGATAGCCGCCTTTGCGGTCTACCGTCACACCCGGCCAGTTTCCCACGTACTGATTTGCTCCTGTCAGCTCGTTGAACAGACTCGTCTTGCCGCTGTTCGGATTGCCCGCCAGTGCTATCGTTCGTTTCATGTTTGCTATAACTAACTTTTATATCTGAAAAATTACTCCACCAGAATGCAGGCAGCCTCAGCCTTACGCAAAGAGAGCTGATAACCGCGCACTGTCACTTCCAGCGGGTCACCCAGTGGTGCCATCTTCCGCACCGTCACCTCTGCCCCGCGTGTCAGGCCCATATCAAGTATGCGTTGGCGCAGTGCCCCCTCTCCCAGTACATGGGAAACTCTGACACTCTGCCCCACCTTCACTTGATTCAGTTTCAAGCTACCGTTTTTCGGTTGGATTTCTTGCATGGCGCAAAGTTAGCACTAGCTAACTTATTTGTCAAGCTTTTTCCGCAAAAAAAGTGAGTCTTATCGAACATTTTTTTAATACGCAAACAAATTAGAACCGTCAATTATTCTAAAGCATTGATATAGTCATTTTTATTTTTCCGAGAACAAGCTTAGTTTAGAATCCCTCCAAAATGGGCTCAAAAAAAAGGAGTTGCTTGCGAGCAAAGCGAGCGGAATTCTGAACCTTGTCCATCATCCATTTGACTTTGTACTTCCCCACAACGATTTCCGTTTACATGACCGTCGGAGGGAGGGCAATTTGATTTGACATACGTCTGATTAAGAGTATAATGGCGCGCATGGAAACGCGCGTGTTGGAGATTGACCCGCTGGATGATTGTCGCAAAACCTATCGAGAGGCTGCAGACTTACTGGCAGCCGGTGAGCTGGTGGCTATTCCCACGGAAACGGTGTATGGCCTGGGGGCAGATGCTTTCAATGCCGATGCCGTTGCCAAGGTTTTTGCCGTGAAAGAGCGCCCGAGCTTTGACCCGCTCATCTGCCACCTGCCCCACGCCCGAGCACTGAATGATATAGCGGAGATTCCCGCCGAACTCAAGCCGCTGGTGGAGAAATTGACAAAGGAGTTCTGGCCCGGTCCAATGACGCTGGTGCTGCCGCGCAAGGCCTGTGTGCCGGATGTGGTGACGAGCGGGCTGCCCACAGTGGCCTGCCGCGTAACAAGCCATGAGGCAATGCGCGGCGTAGCGAAAGCTCTGGGGCATCCCATTGCGGCACCGAGCGCGAATCGCTTCGGGCACATCTCCCCCACGAGTGCCGGAGCGGTGCTGAAGGAGCTGGGCGGGCGAATTCCCCTGGTGCTGGATGCCGGGGCCTGCTCAGAGGGCTTGGAAAGCACTATCCTGCAACCCTTTGTGGACGAAAAGGGCAAACCGGCCGTGCGGCTGCTGCGGGAAGGACCAATCACCCGTGAAAAGCTGCGCGGAATCTGCCGAGTCGTAAAACCCGGTAAGGGCGGAGAAGCGGAAGCTGCGCTGCCGAATGCCCCCGGTCAGCTCAAGAGCCACTACGCACCCTGCAAGCCACTGCTGCTGCATGACCCGCGCACGCCCTTTGAACCGCAGGAGGGCATTGCCTACGGGCTTATTTCCTACAAGGGAGATTCCCCCCTGGCCGAGCAGGATTGCTGGGTGGAAACCATGACACTTTCCCCCGGCAGCGGGCGTTTGGTAGAAGCAGCAGTACGTTTGTTTGCCGTCATGCGCGCCATGGATGAAAACGAGGAAGTTCAGGTGATTGTGGCGGAAGAACTGCCCAGGATGGGTCTGGGCTACGCTATGATGGACAGACTCTCCCGTGCTGCCGCACAGCGTGGGGAATAAACGACCGAATCTCATGAAGCTTTCTCTGCAAAAATTCATCGTCGGGATTGTACTGCGTGTGGTTCACGCAGCATTGGTAGAGCTTTATGGGATAGATTCACGAGTAAAAGCAGAGTTTGATGCCCTGCCGGAGCGCATGAGCTATGCCATAGCCACCGGGCATCATGCTCCCACACTTTTTGTCCGCTGGAAAAAAGGGAAACTCGTGCGGCTGCAGCAGCTGCACGCGGCGGTCTGTACCCTGCGCGTAAAATCCACCGCACACTCATTCCAACTCTTCACGGGTCAGATGGGACTGGCTCAGGCGTATGCCCGCCATGCGTTCACCATGCAGGGCGAAATAGCAGATGTAATGAAACTTGCGCGGCTGGTCAATATTGTGGAGGCCTACCTCTTCCCGAAAATCATCACCAAACGAATCCTGACCGATATCCCGGCACTGCAGGCGAACCCGCTGCGCGTGTACGGAAAGATAGCACTTGGGTTCCTGCGTTTCAAATACTGATATGCTGCCTCCATACTTTGAATTTCAGAACTCCGTCAAGCTGTTGTGCGGTGAATTATCACTGGAACGGCTCGCCAATGAATTACAGCAGCAGGGAGCCAAAGCCCCCATGCTGTTGACAGATGCCCTGCTCTACAAACTCGGAACGGTGGATGCCGTACTGAGCAGCATGGAGGCAGAAGGCTGCCGCCCCGCCTGCATCTTCACAGATATACCCGTGGATTCCTCTCTCCGCGTAGTGAACAGCATTGCCGCACTTTATCACCACCACCGGTGCGATGCGCTCGTGGCTGTCGGCGGCGGCTCCGTCATCGACACCGCAAAAGGCGTGCGTCTGCTGCTTTCTCAGCATACGGACGATATCCTCTCCATCAGCGGAGTAGAAAACCTGAGCCGCGGCACGCACATCCCCTTCATTGTCGTACCGACCACTGCCGGAACCGGCTCTGAATGCACCGGTGTGGCCGTGATTCGCAATGATGACACCGGGGTGAAAATGGAGTTCCTTTCTCCCTTTGTACAACCGGACGTCGCAGTGATTGATCCGCGCATGACACAGGGATTGCCCCCCAAGGCTACAGCCTCCACCGGCATGGACGCGCTCTGCCACGCGGTGGAGGCCTGCACCTGCCAGCAGGCAAATCCGCTCAGTCAGGCATACGGCACAGCCGCCATCCGACTGATTGCAACCCATATCACACAGGCTACCCGCAAGGGCAGTGATAAACAGGCTCGCTTTGCCATGGCACTGGCTTCCACCATGGCAGGCATTGCCTTCTCCAACTCCATGGTGGGGGCAGTGCATGCCATTGGCCATGCTCTCGGCGGCGTGTGTCATGTACCGCATGCCGTGGCGATGACCATTCTGCTACCGCATGTGATGCGCTATAACCTGTCACACGCGGCGGCTTCCTATGCGGCTCTGCTGCCCGCACTGGTGGGAGACGAAGCCGCACTCAGCACCCCCACAGACAAACGGGCGGAGGCAAGCATCGCTGCCATTGAGCAGATAGAGCGGGAATTGCATGACATTTGCGGCCTGCCGCTTACCCTGGAAGCCGCCGGAGTGCCCCGGGAAACCTTTGCACAAGTCGCAGCCGTAGCCATCAATGACGGGGCACTCATCGTCAACCCCCGTGCAGCAGATGAACAGCAAATCATCTCCATCCTTAACGCCGCATACTGATATCCCGCCCATGCAACAGCTCGTCGAAAAACAGCGCCAATTCTTCCTGACTCACACCACCCGCGATATCCGCTACCGCCGCGAAGCACTCTTGAAACTCCGCACCGCTATCCGCAAATGGGAGCCTCGTATCTGCAACGCCCTGGTGGCAGACCTTGGCAAGTGTGCCACAGAAACCTACATGACCGAAATCGGCATGGTACTGGCAGGACTGCGTGATGCCCTCAGCAACCTGCGCAAATGGAATCGCCCGAAGCGGGTAAGCGCACCGCTTGCCCAATTCCCCTCCCGCTGCCGCGTGGTGCCAGAGCCCTACGGCGTCTCACTCATCATCAGCCCCTGGAATTACCCGGTACTGCTGTGCCTTGACCCGCTGGTGGCAGCACTGGCAGCAGGCAACTGCTGCGTGGTAAAACCCTCATCCATGTCCCCCGCCACCTCAGCCGTGCTGGCAGAAATGCTCAGCAGCCTCTTCCCCCCGGCCTATGTGAGTGTAGTACTCGGCGGGCGTGAATCCATCGGAGCTCTTCTGGAACAGAAGTTCGATTACATCTTCTTCACCGGCAGCCCGAAAGTAGGACACATCGTCATGGAAGCCGCCTCTCGCCACCTGACACCCGTAACACTGGAGCTGGGCGGCAAAAGCCCCTGCATCGTAGATGACACCGCCAATATCCGCGTGGCAGCTCGCCGCATCGCCTTCGGTAAAATTCTCAACGCCGGCCAAACATGCGTGGCTCCGGACTACCTCATGATTCACGCCTCCCGTAAGGAAGAATTTGTTGAGGAATACCGCACCGCCGTACAGGAAATGCTGGGTGATACACCCTTGCAAAACAAAGATTTCACGCACATTATCAACGCCCGCCACTTTGAGCGGCTCTGCGGCCTCATGCGTGATGCCCACCCCGTCATCGGCGGCGGAAGCGATGCAGAAACGCTGCGCATTGAACCCACGCTGCTGGATGACATCACCCCGAATTCCGCCTCCATGCAAGAGGAAATCTTTGGCCCCATTCTCCCCATGATGACCTGGGAAAAATGGAGTGACGTGGAAAGTTTTGTCCTGAGCCGCCCGCGACCGTTAGCCTCCTACCTCTTCACCACAGATGCAGCGGCAGAAAAACGTTTTGTCGACAACCTTTCCTTCGGCGGCGGCTGTGTAAATGACACCATCATCCACCTGGCAGTACACGGACTACCCTTCGGAGGTATCGGAGACAGCGGCATGGGCTCCTACCACGGCAAAGCAGGTTTCGATACGTTCACACACTACAAATCCGTACTGACCAAAGGAAACTGGCTTGACCTCCCCTTCCGCTACCACCCATACAGCAAACTCAAAAACCGAATCCTCCGCCTTTTCCTGCGCTGAAAATCCACGAATTACCTTACCTGATAAGACTGAAACAACTCATCACTAACTTAATCTATGAAAACACCAATTTTACCCCTTGTTCTTTCCGCCGGAGCACTAGTTCTGCCGCTTACCCCCGTATACTCGCAGGAGAAAAACACCCCTGCCCCCATTGAAATGAATCAACCGCAGCTCATTACCAGCCTGGATGCGCTAATGAACGCAGCCGTGACCTGCATGCAGCAAATTCAGGACAAAAACTCTGCGGCATCTGCTCCTGAAACAATGGCAGAAATCATCTTGAAGATTACAGCTCTGGGGAAACAGTTTCGCGCCGCCGGAATCGAACCAGATGAAGAAATGATGCAAAAAATGGAAGAACAATCCCATTTGCTGGAAGTAGAAGTTCAGCGCATAGCGGCGGCAGACTTTTACGGTGATGAACAATTGAAGCATTTCTGCTACGACATGTTCGGAGACGCACTGCTGGGAGACGCTGCAGATGATATCCCGGCAGCAACGCCGGAAATTATCCGGAAACTCGCTGAATCCCGCCGGGAAAACAGCGATCGCGCATTAGCAGATTTCAGCAACATTCTGAAAGGCGGTCCCGGCTTCACGCAAGAAACCGCCTGGCAAATTTTGGTTCCAAACGACTTTGCCGTGCGCTTTGAATACTTCCTCATGCGCCGCATGCAACTGGGGGATAGCCAAACACAGGCATTGGAAGAAAAAGACGGCCGATACTACGACTGCCATGAAATCATCGTAGAAGTAGAAGGTTCACAATACATAGTACAGCAATGGTTTGACATTACTCCCTACTATATCAACATGTCAAAGAGATTTGAGGAAGAGGAAAAAACGCAATTATAAATTCCCCTCTGCACTCTTCCCCGGATAAAACAGCATACACAATACCACAAACTCCGTATTGCCTCAAAATAAAATCGAACCCAAGGGGGTGGATGCCTCAAAATTAATCGAACTTTAGGATACACAGTTTTTAGAACTATTCAAGCCCAAAGTTACCTTGGTGCCCAACACCCTTATATGATGAGATTTTGATAT
>JAFQEY010000037.1 GCA_017398765.1 Akkermansia sp. | reverse complement strand
GGACCAACGGCGGTGCCGAGCAGTTCTCCAACATTACTGTTACTAAGCTGGACAACAACATGGTGGTTCCGGAGCCGACCACGGCTACGCTGAGCCTGCTGGCTCTGGCCGGTCTGGCTGCCCGCCGCCGCCGCAAGTAAAGTGCTATTGAGACTGTTAAGTCAATTTTCAACGCTGCTGCCTGTGATGGGTGGCAGCGTTTTTGTGTGGGGCGTTTGTGGGGGGGCTCCTGCTTGTGGGGAAATAGATACATAAAATTTGCATGAAAACGCAATTTTTTCTTGCATATTATTTAGAATTGTTCTAATTTATGCGCATGAGCAACATCTTGATAGAGTACCCGAAGTGCAGCACATGCCGCAAGGCACGCAAGTGGCTGGAAGAGCAAGGAGTAGAGTTTGTAACACGCCACATAGCGGAACAGCCGCCAACAGCAGAGGAGCTTTGTGCCTGGCGAGAGGCGAGTGGGTTGCCCCTGAAGAAGTTTTTTAACACTTGCGGGATGAAGTACCGTGAGCTGGGGCTTTCTGCGAAGCTGGCAGACATGAGTGAGGAAGAGCAGGTGGCACTGCTGGCTTCTGATGGTATGCTGGTGAAACGCCCTTTGCTGGTGAAGGAGGGCGTGTGTGTTATACCCGGTTTCAAAGCAGAAACATGGCAGAAAGCTCTGGGTAAGTAAGAATTGTTTTCTTGCATGCGTGTCCCGCTCGGGTGAGAAATGGGAGCCCGGGCGGGGCTTTTTGTTGCCCGGAGAGGAAGAGTACCGGCGGAATCGCTTCAGAGACGCAAATATAAAACGCCTGCGCTCGATAAGAGCGCAGGCACCGGATGAAATGATAGAGAGAAACTCGGATTAATCGTTCAGGCGAGCGTAATCGTACCGCGTTTCCATGCCGAGCTCAGCGGGGAACTCCGTGAAGCCGGACCAGGTGTTGAACTCCTTGAGCCCACTGCGGCCGCAGCTGCCCTGATAGGGGGGGCGGTAGGTGCACTTGTAGGTAGGAGCCCAGAAAGTTACCAGCTCATAGAAACCGTAGCCCATGCGGGTGAGCGTGCGGGCAACACCGTCCACGATGCCGACGGAGAAAGCGGCATTGTTGCCTTCTCGTTCGTTCCAGCGAATCATGGTGTTGGGAATCTCGTCCACAGCAAAGATGACATTGCCGATGGCGCGACCCAGTTTGCGTGTGGCCGTGTATTCGGAAGCCGGCGGAGCCTGAATGTCAGCATAAGCTGTGCCGGCAATGGCCAGAAGAATTGTAGAAAGGAGTAAGCGCTTCATGACAGAATCAGGAATACCACATTGTGCAAGTTCATGCAAGCGAAAATTGACGAATTCGGCTGAATTTTAGATTTTTTTCAGGAAAAGATGCGAGAGAGGTCAATTTGGGTCTCTTCATCAGTAAGATAGCAGCCGGGGTCAGAGCCATACCAATGGCCGTTGGCAAAGGCTGCGCGGGTGCGGAAGCCGCCGCCACAGAGGTGGAAATGCTTGCAGGCGGCACAGCGGCCGGTGAGTTTTTTCTGCCGCTCGGCGGGGTCATCGCTGCCGCGCAGCTCATTCAGCAGAGCGGCAGAAGGCTCATGGGCGGCATCCCAGACAGCGGAGAATAGCTGCGTTTTCACATTGCCGAGCGTGATGCTCTGCCAGAACTGGTCAGGGTGGATATTGCCCTGAGTATCGATGTTGGCAATGCCCCGGGCGGAGCTGTTGGCCCCGCCGCCGTTCCAGGAGAGGAGACGGAATGTCTGTTCCGCCAGCGGGTTGCCTTCTCTCAGTTGGCGCAGCAGAAGATAGATGCCGTCTGCCGGTTGGGTAACCGTCAGCAGTTCGCGGGTCTGACCGCTCTTGTGCCAGGTTTCAGCGCGGTCGATAAGCATATCCATGGCGGCGCGAGCTTCCTCCGGTTTGAGGGCGGCAACATCTACCCCGCGTCCGGTGGGGACAAGGTGGTAAAAGCAGACGCGCTGAATATTTTCTTGCTCAATGAATCCGAGAATCTGCTCCATGCTTTGCACGTTGTTGCGGGTGAGGGTGAGGCGCAGCCCGGTTTTCTGACCTACTTCTTCACAGAGACGGAACCCGCGAATGGCACCCTCGAACGCCCCAGGGACGCCGCGGAAGGTGTCGTGAATGGGGCCGATGCCATCGAGCGAAATGCCCACGTAGGCCACGCCGAGCTTTTTGAAGAGTTTGGCGAGCTCAGGGGTGATTCGGGTGCCGTTGGTGGAGAGGGTGACCTTGAGCCCGCGTTCAGTGGCACGCTCCAGCAGCTGCGGCAGTTGCGGGTGCAGCAGCGGCTCACCGCCGGAGAGCAGCAGGGCGTTCACTCTGTAGTCTGCCAGATCATCAATCACGGCGCAGCATTGTTCCCAACTCAGTTCGCCCGGGTAGCGCTCTGCGTGCGAATCTGCATAGCAGTGAATGCAGCGCAGGTTGCAGGTGCGGGTGATATTCCACACGACGATGGGTTTGCGAGTGCGTGAGGAGGTGGGCATGCAGGCGGCGGTGCTGGCGTGCGGGTGGGCCTTGCCGTCTCCCTGACCGTAGCGGATATGGTCTGCCGGTTGGGCGGCACCGGTTTGAAGTTTGGTGATGTTAATCATGATGGTGCGTGACCGCGCAAGGCGGCGGGGGTATAATTGCAGAGTGGTTCGGGGCCGAACATGTCGCCGCATGTGCCGAATGCGCGGGCTCGGGAGCCACCGCATACGCGGCGGTATTCGCAGACACCGCATTTGCCGCCCAGGGCATCATCATCCCGCAGGCGGGTGAAGATGGGGTGAGTGCGGTACACGGTTGCTAAATCATCTGTGCGGACATTGCCGGCGGTGACGGGCAGGAAGCCGCTGGGCTGGATTTCACCGATGTGGGAGATAAAGAGAACCCCCTTGCCGTCTCGGGTGGGGACAAGGTGCCGGGGGGCAGGGGCCCCGCTTTGGCGGGCAGCCTGCATGAGAGCGCGGCGGTAGTGGTGCCCCTCAGTGGTCTTGATGGCGAAGGGGAGCTCACGGCGCAGGGTAATGAGGTGTTGCCAGAGGGTCTCCAGTTCATCAGCTGTGGGCAGGTCATCTGCCGTGGCGCGCCCGGTGGGAACCAGCAGGAATACGCTCCAGACATCCGGGGCTATATTCTTCATCAGCTCAATGAACGCGGGAAGCTCTGCCATGGTGCTGCGCGCCACAGTCGTGTTAATCTGGAGCTGGATACCGGCTTCCTTGGCCATTTGGGCGGCTTTAAGCGTGCGCTCAAAGGTGTGCGGCACCCGGCGGAAAGAGTCGTGGCTTTGCTGCGTGGCTCCGTCCAGGCTGAGGCTCATGCTGACAACGCCGGCTTCCCGCAGGTGGTGAAAATCTGTGTTGAGCAGGCGTGGGGTGGCGGCGGGGCTGAGAGCCACGCGTAACCCCGCGCCGGCCGCGCGGCGGATGATGTCAAAAATATCCCTGCGCATCATGGGGTCTCCCCCGGTGAGTACCAGCATGGGGGGGGCAAGGGCGGCTATTTTATCCGTCAGCTCCAGGGCTTCCTCATGATTCAGCTCCAGAGGGTGTGCTTTCGGCTGGGCAATGGCGCGGCAGTGGCGGCAAGCCAGTGCGCACGCACGCGTCACCTCCCAAAAGAGGATAAACGGGCGCTCGGCAAAATCGCACATAGCGGGGTGATTGGCAGTAGACACGCGCCGCATTATACACCAAGCCCCCCGCTCATGAAAGTCTAAACTGGCGGGAAATGTGTCACGCCGCAGGTGTGGGGCTATGCTGGCGCAAGTGCCTTACGCATGGCCGTTGACGAGAGTGCTTAACGCTGATGCTGAGGCTCAGGCGGCGGCATGGTTTCAGTATCCGGCTTTTGTTGCTGTGACAGGTGATAATAATTGCCGGTACCTATAACGGCGGCCCCGCCCACAGTATTACCTATAGCGAAGCCCCCGAAACCACCTATTAAAGCACCGCCGCTATGAATCGAAGCCAGGAGAAAACCTATGTTTCCCAGCATTGTAAGCGGTAAATCAACCATTATGAACGTGTAGGCACCAAGCGGGTACGCATACCAACCGTGTGCATCTGTATGGGGAATATAGTGCGCCGATTCATGAAGTTCTGCAAAGGTTTTCACCTTGTATTGAGTCACTTTCTTTGCTCGGGGCGGCAGCTTGTCCAGGTGACGGGTTGAACCATCCCAGGTAATTTGCAGGCAGTTGCCGACTTTGGGGGCATTTTTCAGGGCGAACGCGAGGGTGGAATCATGCTGAGCATCCCAGACTCGTATATATGCGGGTTGCGCCTTTTCCTGTATGGGGTTATACACTTTTTTTGCACCACAACCAACACCGACGATACAGCCCGGAAAACCTTTCGAAATCGTTGTTTG
>JAFQEY010000036.1 GCA_017398765.1 Akkermansia sp. | reverse complement strand
GGTAATGATACGGGTAATACCTTTGTGATGACCGGCGGTGTGCTGGAACTGACAAGCTCTGTCGGTATCGCGGAAGGAGTGGAAACCCGCATCACGGGCGGTGTTCTTAAGGCTGAGAGTGCAGATTGGAGCATCTCTGATGCTTCTGTGGGTGGTGTCACGGTAATGGGCTCAAAAACAGTGCAACTCAACAATGCCACACTCACTTCACTCATCTCCAATCAGGGGAATTTGACCCTGAGCGGAACCCTTACCGTCACCGACCTGTCCGGATTTAATACGGATATTACCTATACCTATTCGGATGGGGAAAATGGGTACCGCACTACTAACGGGTCAGTACGTGTGGTAGACAATACCGGTACCCTGAATGTGCAGAATGTCTCTTTGGCCGGGGAACTGGCAACGGGCTCTATTACTGCCGACGGTGTGGTGACCTTCGCCAATAATACGGATAATAATGTGTACTGGGTCAACACAGAGGCAGATGCCGCAGATGTCAGTGGTGTTACTCTTGCCGGCAGCGGTATTTACCGTATTACTGATGTCGACAGAATTACGGCAGAGAATGCTGTGAGCATGAGTGATGACTGGAGCGGTACCGTTCTGGTGCAGAACTGCGTTGCCTACGGGATGAATCTGAATAATTTTGCCAATGAAACATCCAGGCTTCTCATCAATGGATTGAGTGGTTGGCTGCAACCGTCTGCTTCTGCTGCGTATCCTACCAATATTGACCACCACTTGATTCTGGGTGAGAACGGGCTGACTATTTCGGATTCCAGTGAGAGAAGATATTGCTTTAACGGAGGGCTCAGCGGTACGGGTGATTTCATTGTTGCCACAGCCAGTTCGTACTCTGCGGCGTTTGACTTGAGGGGAGATTTGTCCGAATGGGATGGGGCTTTCCGCGTCACTCCCCACACTTCGTCAACCAATACGGCGAGGATAGATCTGTATGTGACAGACGGCGGGACGGTATTCAGCGGTGAAGCCGACTGTGGTATCTTCCTGGAACGCAAGGGTGTTCTCAATGTCATTATCGGCAATGCACAGGCTGACACCCGTATTGCGGGTGATATCATCAATGCCGGGGTGCGCAACGGTGAATCCATTGAATATGGTACTCTTGCATTAAATCTGAGCCACAATACAGAGATTGATGGTACTGTCAGCGTGTCTTCCGTTTCCTTGTCTGCGGGGGCGAATGCCGTGTTCAACGAGTCTCTCACCGCAGGTCAGGCGGTTATTAACAGCGGTGCCACTCTTTCCATGGGGAAAGATGCCGCATTGTCTCTGGAAAATCTCAGCGGAGACGGATTGCTGGAAATGCACCGGTTGCCGGTGCAGCTCGGCATAACGGATGCCTGGACCGGTACGGTCAAATTGTCTGACGCTTCCGTGCAGGGGCTGAATCTGAATCTGCTGGGGAATGCCGGTTCTGTAGTGGAGCTCAGCGGGGTTTCCGGTTATATGTCCCGTGCAGATGGTGGAACCGGGCAGGCCTATGCGGCCAATCTCGTGCTGACGGATAGCGGAGAGGCAGCTGCCTACAGCATGACGGACGGCTACCGCGATGACCACCGTATCTATACCGGCTCTGTTTCCGGAGCGGGTACATACGAGCGAGCTACGGCCAAAGCCGGAACGCAGACTCTCGTCTTCTCCGGGGATGTGTCTGAATGGATCGGAACGCTGAGTCACAAAGTCGGGAAGGATTCCGGGACGGGCGGACTGGCGGTGACGAATGTTACCTTCAGCGGCAGCCGGGAGATTAATGCGGCTGTTGTGTCGGATGGTTACGGAGAATTGCATGTAACGGTCGATGATGCGAATTTGAAATCCGGCACATCGGTTGAGGTGAACGGTTCCGTGGAGGCAAACTCACTGACGGTGACAGAGGGAACAAACGCCGTGCTGAACTCTGCTATCGGGGTGCAGGAACTCGCCGTGCTGGGATCTGCTGAGCTGACGGAATCAGCTTCTGTGCAGTGTGAGTCGACCACTGTGCAGGCTGCTGCTGCAAGCAGCGGGCGTCTGGTGAATGCCGTGCTTACGGAAAGCGGTCTTACCGGTTACTCTGCCGCTGCTGCCGCGGCGGAACTTACCAGCATTTGCGCGGAGGGCGATTTCTCCTTTACTGATATTTCTCTGACCGGGGTCAGCTACGTATCGGAGAATTCGGCTCTGTCGCTGAGTAACGTGACGCTGAGTCAGGATTGCTCATTCACCGTGGGTGAGCAGGGAAGCATTTCGCTGGATGGGGTCTTGCTTAACATTATCCTGCCGGAGTTGGCTGACAATGCAGACGGTGTGCTGGAGCTGGACTGCTCCAACCTGTTCCATTGCGTGGTCAACGGGGAAATGGATTTGGTTCTGGATGTATCGACAGAGGAGCTGTTGGCAGACGGTTATCAATACGTGACCATTAATTTCGGGGAGGATGTCAACTATGATCAACTGACGCTTCGGATGGATGGTGCCCGTTATGCCGGTAACAGCGGAGGTGTCGCTACCTTCGTGATTCCGGAGCCGACAACATCTGCGCTCAGTCTGTTAGCTCTGGCGGCATTGGCTGCCCGCCGCAGACGAAAGTAAAAACGCTTTCCTGAATAGCCTGTTTATCCCCGCTGCCGGATGCTGATGCGCCCGGCAGCGGCTTGTTCTTTGCCAGTGGCGTGATTCGCCACAGGGGCACTGAACCGGTAGCCCCGGCACCCGGCAGAGGCAAAAGGAGTGCAGGAGTACCGGAGACAGCCGTGCAGAAGCGTGCCTGTGGCTTTGGTGGTAATTGGGATCAGTCGGCGGGTAAAACCTGCCCGGTGACTTTGAAATGTAGTTTTGCCACATCACGCAGGCGCTCGGCTCCGTGTTTATTGACAAAAGCACGGGCGGCTTTAATGACATGTGGGGCGCAGCCCGGTGGCAGAGGGCACTGAGCCGCAGCCGCCGTCTGCTGCATCCACTGCACAAAACGAGCGCGCGCGAGGATGGATGCCGCTGCCACGGCGATATCACTTTCGGCCTTGGTGCGTTGCTCCAGCTGCACGGGTATATGCCGCTGTCCCAGTGCTTTTTTGAGTACCCATTCGTTGGCAAACTGGTCGGAAAGAGCTCTCGGGCAGCCGGGTACTTTTTCATGCAGTGCTGCTATCACCCGCGCGTGTCCCCACGCCAGCAGCCGATTCAGATTCTCGATTTCGGCGTACAGCTCATTGTAGCGGGCCGGGCCTATGCAGACTACTTCCCACGCCACTCCCGGAACTTTTTTGATTTTATCAGCAATGGCTATGATACGGGCGTCATCACCTATCTGCTTGCTGTCTCGGCAACCGAGCTTCAGGAGGGCGTGAGCCGTCTTTTCATCGCTGTAGACTCCGGCGATGACCAGCGGCCCGAAATAGTCCCCTTTGCCGCTTTCATCCACCCCGAAATGAGGCGTGGTATCCACCAGCGCAGGTAGGGTTTTCCCCATTGCCGGAGCGGGGGAATCCGGGGTGAGCAGCAGCACGTTTTCCAGAAAATCCTCCGTCCCTTTTCCCTGTATGAGAAGCCTCCCTTTTTTGGGGTAAAATGCTACGTTGACATCCTGCTTTTCAAAACAGAATGCGGTGTAGGCACGCTCTGCGCGGCAGAAACCGGCTGTCTTTTCCAGTTTCTTTTCCAGAGCGGCGGCTTCACTTTCTGTCAGGGATATGGAGCATTGATTCGGCATTGCTGCTCTCTAAATGCCACTTTTTACCCCGTCCCGTCAATCAAAAAGCCCGGAAATAGCTAAAAAATCCGGAGGTTGACACAAAAAAAACTCATTCAGAGCTGATTTAGCGAGACAATCGCGAAAAAATGGGCTATAATCCGCCCGCCTTCTCAAGCATGCGAAAAAAGGCAGAAAAGTTATGGCTAATACGATTACTAAAAGAGAACTGGTGAACAAGGTCTGTGCTGAGCTCGACGGCGACTTCACGCAGAACGACGTCCTCGACATTGTTCAGAAGACCATCGAGCTGATTACCGAGGCTCTCGGCAACGGCGACCGTGTTGTGCTTCGCAATTTCGGTACGTTCACTGTGAAGGAAGTGAAGGCCAAGGTTGGCCGTAACCCCAAGGATCCCGCCAAGAACGTGCCGATTCCTCCGCGTTCCGTGGTGAAATTCAAGGTAGGCAAGAACCTCAAGGAGGCTGCCGCTAAGGTTTCTCATTAACCCAGGGAAGCTGTTCCAAACAGCTTCCCCGATGACAAGGACGTATCCGTGACGTGCGGACGCGTCCTTGTTCGTTTTAAGAACTCTTCATAGATAGCTGAAATAATGAAACTCCGTATTGCAGTGCAGTCCAAGGGTCGCCTGAATGAGGACACCATGGAACTGCTTAAGGAAGCCGGAATCAAGGTAAGTTCCTCCCGCCGCACGCTGCTGGTTGCCGCGCGCAAGTTCCCCATGGAGGTGCTGTTCCTGCGAGATGATGATATCCCCGAAACCGTGGCTGATGGTGTGGCCGATATTGGCGTGGTGGGCCTCAACGAGTTTGAGGAGCGCGCCGCCGATGCTGAAATCGTGAAGCATCTGGGCTTTGGTGCCTGCCGCCTGTCCATCGCTGTGCCCAAGGATGTGGATTATACCGGCACAGAGTGGTTGCAGGGCCGCCGTATTGCTACTTCCTATCCCGGTATTCTGAGCCGTTATCTGGAGAGCAAGGGCGTGCAGGCAGATATCCACGTCATCACCGGGTCGGTGGAGATTGCTACCGGTATCGGTCTGGCAGATGCCATCTTCGATATCGTCAGCTCCGGTTCCACGCTGGTGAGCAACAATCTCAAGGAAGTCGAGGTCGCGCTGGAGAGCGATGCCGTGCTCATTGCCAATAAGAATCTCAGCACCGAAAAGCGAGAGATTCTGGACAAGCTGCTCTTCCGCATTGATGCGGTCATGAGCGCTTCTGATAAGAAGTATGTGCTGATGAATGCGCCGCGCGAGTGTGTGCAGGCCATTCTGGACGTTCTGCCCGGTATCAAGAGCCCCACGGTCATGCCGCTGGCGCAGGAGGACTGGTGCAGCATCCACACGGTGCTGGATGAATCCTGCTTCTGGGATATCATCGGCCGCCTGAAAGATGCCGGAGCTCAGGGTATCCTGGTGCTGCCCATCGAAAAAATGATTCTGTAACCCCTGATTTGAGAATCTCCATAACTCACTAAATGGAATTTTAAGGACAAAGGACGAAGAACAATGTACGATGGAAAAGTTCGGC
The DNA here is from genome assembly GCA_017398765.1 of Akkermansia sp. Lineage (GTDB taxonomy): Bacteria > Verrucomicrobiota > Verrucomicrobiia > Verrucomicrobiales > Akkermansiaceae > Akkermansia. Next base: position 338 of record JAFQEY010000036.1, on the reverse strand, counting down.
AAACCTACGGTTTGCAGTAGGGCAAGAAGTTGGTTGAAAGGCATCTGCATGCGAGCAATGCGAGCCGAAATTTGACTTTGTCCATCGTACATCAGTCTTTGTACTTTCCGTTAATCTTCATTAATCGATTAGTTCAGAGTTTTAATCCCCCTCTATTTTAATCCCCCCCCATGCCCATGACCATCATAACGGAGCCTTCGCGTGAGCAGTGGACGGAGCTGGTGCGCCGTCCGGCATTCGATGTTACCCAACTTTTCGATGTGGTGCGCCCCATCATGGATGAGGTGCATGCCCACGGCGATGCCGCGCTGCGTGAGTACGGCCGCCGTTTTGATGGC
>JAFQEY010000035.1 GCA_017398765.1 Akkermansia sp. | reverse complement strand
CTATTATTGCTTGTTTACTCATTTTGAGTGACATGTGTATATGTTAGTGCCTGATTTATGAGGCATCCAGCTTTTCACGTGTCAGCCTAACTCGTGAAAAGTGTCAGTTCGGTGACTGGATTTTTGAGGCAATGCGGGGTAAGCGGGGCAGGCGTAAATCATCCCGGACGCAGGTTTTTAGGCTTGCCTTTTGAGAGAAAAAAGTGTACTGTGCGTTACCGCTTGTCGGAGAACCTCAACAATTTAACACATGGAAACGTTCAAAATTCAGCGTGCTCTGCTGTCCGTATCGGATAAGACGGGGCTGGACAAGTTCGCTAAGGGGCTGGTTGCCCAGGGTGTACAGCTCATTTCCACCGGCGGGACCTGCCGCTACCTGATGGAGCTGGGGCTGCCCGTGACGGAGATTTCTGATTACACCGGTGCTCCGGAGCTGTTTGATGGTCGAGTAAAGACACTTCACCCGAAGGTGCATGGCGGTCTGCTGCAGCGCCGTGATTTGGAGGAGCATCAGAAGCAGGCACAGGACAACAATATACCCACCATCGATCTCGTTTGTGTGAATCTGTACCCCTTCGAGGAGACTATCGCCAAGGAGGGAGTGACGCTGGCAGAGGCTATTGAGAAGATTGACATAGGCGGGCCATCCATGCTGCGCTCCGCTGCGAAGAATTACAGCGCCGTGACCGTGGTTTCCGACCCGGCGGATTATGACACCGTGCTGGAGGAAATGGAGAATCACCAGGGCTGCACCACGCTCAAGACGCGTGAGAAGCTGGCGGTCAAGGTGTTCATGCGCACTTCCTCCTATGATACGGCTATTTCCAACTATCTGGGACACCGTGCGGAGGATAGTACACGTGCTAATCTCAGCATTACTCTGCCGTTCTGTCAGGAGCTGCGTTATGGTGACAACCCCCACCAGGATAGCATGCTCTACGGTAATTTTGAGAAGATTTTCACCCAGCTTCAGGGCAAAGAGCTCTCTTACACCAATATACTGGATCTGGATGCGGCGGCTTCGCTTATCATGAATTTCCGCCGTCCGACAGTCGGAATTCTCAAGCATACCAACCCCTGTGGTGTTGGGCAGGATGATGCGGATTTGGTTGAGGCATGGAAGCGCGCATACCAGACGGATACGCAGGCTCCTTTCGGTGGTGTTATTGTGATGAACCGTCCGATGACGGAGGCACTTGCCCGCATCGTAGGTGCTATCTTTACGGATGTGATTATCGCGCCTGATTATGAGCCGGAGGCACGAGCCATACTGCAGAAGAAGAAAAACTGCCGTGTGATGCGTATCGATATGGATGCCTGGGCCGAATTCTGCAAGACACCGATGGTGCGAACCGCACCCGGCGGACTGATGACCATGAAGCGTGATGCGGAGGTGATGGGTCTGGATAATCTGGAGGCTAAAGTGGTGACCAAGCGTCAGCCCACGGCAGAGGAGCTGGAGGCCATGCGCTTTGCGTGGCGCGTGTGCAAACAGGTGCATTCCAACGCCATCGTATTCACGGATAAAAACGGTACGCTGGGTATCGGTGCCGGCCAGATGAGCCGCGTGGATTCTGCCAAGATAGCCGTGTGGAAGGCGGGTCAGGCTGGGCTGAGCCTGCAGGGTAGCGTGATTGCTTCTGACGGACTCTTCCCGTTTGCGGACGGTTTGCAGACGGCGATAGATGCCGGTGCAACGGCGTGCATTCAGCCCGGCGGTTCTATCCGCGATGAGGAAGTTATCAAGGCTGCGGATGATGCCGGCATAGCCATGGTGTTCACCGGTGCCCGCCATTTCCTGCACTAAGAAAATTCAACATGCGGGGGGCTTCCGGTGTCAGATGCCGGGAGCCCCTTTTTGTTTCATTTATAAGCGAATCGTACAAATATGTTATTAGGAGTTAATATAGACCATGTAGCTACGCTGCGTCAGGCGCGTTATGCCGGGATGCCGGAGGCACACAATGCCGAACCCTCCGTGTTGGATGCCGCCCGAGCCGCCAAGGCAGGCGGAGCAGATTCCATCACCTTGCATGTGCGCGAAGATCGCCGCCACATGCAGGATGCCGATGCCTTTGCGGTGCGGCGTGAGATTGGTTTACCCCTGAATTTGGAGATGGGGGCCACGGCCGCCATGCTGGATGTGGCGTTGGCACTCAAGCCGGATTTTGTCTGTCTGGTGCCGGAGCGGCGGCAGGAAATAACGACGGAGGGGGGATTGGATGTGGCCGGTCACATGGATGAGCTGCGCCCGCTGGTGGCTGCGTTGGCGGAGAACGGCAGCAGGGTCAGCATGTTCATTGACCCGGAGGAAGAGCAGGTGCGGGCAAGTGCTGCTGTGGGGGCCCCGATGATTGAGTTGCACACCGGGCGTTTCGCTAACTGTCTCGGGGCGGAGAGGTCTGCCGAAACGGCTCGTTTGGCTGCAGCTGCCGAGCTGGCTCATGAGCTTGGACTGGAGGTGCACGCCGGACATGGTATTCAGATTGCCAATCTTGCGGAGCTGGCAGCGGTTCCGCATCTGACTGAGCTCAATATTGGCCACACGTTGATTTCCCGCGCGGTCTTTGTCGGGCTGGAGACTGCCGTTCGGGAGATGAAAGAGGCTGTCGATGCACTGAAATGGTGAGGGAAGTTGTCTAACTGCTTATATTTGCAGCATCCGCCGCTGAAAAACAGGCTGCGGATGCTCTTTTTTTGAAAAAATGGACCAAGAGAACCATTTTTCTCTTGAAATGAGAATGTAGCATGCTAAGATAGAGACCTATGAACAAGACTCAACTTGTTGACGTTATTCAGACCAAGCTTGGTGAAGGAGCCACAAAGAAGTGCGCAGAGGTTGCTCTGAGTGCAGTATTGGCTGCAATCGGCGAATCCGCTCGCAAGGAAAAGGTTCAGCTCGTGGGTTTCGGTACTTTCGAGATGAAGACCCGTGCTGCCCGCACGGGGCGTAATCCCCAGACCGGCGAGACGCTGAAGATTGCTGCTTCCTCCACGCTGTCGTTCAAGCCTTCCTCTGCTTTTAAGACGGAAGTCAAGAAGACCTGCTCCAAGAAGTCCTGCAAGAAGAAGTAATCACCCGTCGGGTGGTGCTCCATCCATTTTCAGGTCGCCTGCCTCTGATTATCGGGGGACAGGCGGCTTTTTTGCTAAATTTATGGTTTACTTTTTGTAACGAATATGGTAAAAGCTTCTTGCTATGGATTTAGAGCAACGCGAAATCAGCGCGGAAACCATTTCTCCGTACTTTGAACAGTATTTTGGGCACAAACCGACGGTTGTGGCAGCCTCTCCCGGTCGAGTGAACCTCATCGGCGAGCACACAGACTACAACAACGGCTTTGTGTTGCCGATGGCTCTCAACAACATCAATGTGGTGGCTGTGGCCCCTTCTCCCACCGGTAAGCACCGCTGGATTGGTGCTTTGGGTGACGAGATGATAGAGATTGAACCGGCAGATGTGACCAAGCCCGGTGATCCTTTCTGGAGCAACTACGTGCGCGGCGTTATCTGCATGCTGGAGCGTCGCGGTATCACCGTTCCCGCTGTGGATATGCTTATAGATTCCAACGTGCCGCGCGGTGGCGGTCTTTCCTCCAGTGCTGCGTTTGAGGTGTCTGCCTGCACGGCTCTGGCGGCCCTCTGCGGGGCAGAGGTGACGCCGACTGAGCGCGCCCTCATCGGCCAGGCCACGGAGCATGAGTTTGTGAACGTGCCCTGCGGCATCATGGACCAGTTCATTTCTGCCAACGGTAAGAAAGACCATGCCCTCATGCTGGACTGCAAGGACCTTTCCTATCGCCTCATCCCCATGATGGATCCGGAAGTGAGCGTGCTGGTGATTGATTCTGCCGTGAAGCATTCGCTGGCTGACGGCGGTTATGCCGCCCGCCGCAAGAACTGCGAGGACGCTTGCGCCATTCTCGGCGTGCCCTCCCTGCGCGAGGCCACGCTCGATATGCTGGAAGAGAAGAAGGCTGAGCTGGGTGACCTCTGCTACCGCCGCGCCCGCCACGTCATAGGCGAGAACCTGCGCGTGGCCGCCTTTGCGGAGGCTCTGCAGAAAGGCGATTGGGATGCCGCCGGTGTTGCCATGCGCAGCTCCCATGCGTCTCTGAAAGATGATTTTGAAGTATCCTGTGCCGAGGTGGACACACTGGTGAGCCTCAGCGACACGATTCCCTCTGCGGCTTCCGTGTACGGTGCCCGCATGACGGGCGGCGGTTTCGGCGGCTGCATCGTGGCGCTGGTCAAGAGCAGCGATGTGGAGCAGGTGGCGCAGGAGATGATTGAGGCCTATCGCAATGCCCTCGGTATCGAGACGGATTACCTCATTACCCGCCCCGGCGATGGTGCCCGGGTGCTCTGGAAGGCATAAATTCTCAACAAAAACACATACTTATGAAGAAACTCATGACATTGTTCGGAGCGCTCGCCCTCATGTCCGGTGCCGCCATGGCTCAGGATGCCGGGGCTGCGGCCGCTACCGTGGATGTGCTCCCGCTCTGGGAGATGATTGTGTTCTGTGTGGTCGTGGTCGGTGTCATCGGCCTCGGTATCTGGAAGTCCTCGGACTCCGGTGAGAGCACGGAAAACAAGGAAGAGAAGGGGGCTGCCGATTACTTTCTGGCCGGTCGCGGCCTGAGCTGGTGGCTGGTGGGCTTCTCCCTGCTGGCAGCCAATATCTCCACGGAGCAGTTCGTGGGCATGAGCGGCCAGTCTGCCGACTGGCTGGGTCTGGCCATTGCCGGTTATGAATGGCTGGCCGCCATCGTGCTGGTGATTGTGGCCTTCACCTTCCTGCCCATGCTGCTCAAGCGCGGTGTATTCACGATTCCCCAGTTCCTGGAGGAACGCTACAACGGCGTGGCTCGCGTGGCCATGGCCTTCGTGAACCTGCTGATTCTCGTGGGTGTGCCTACCGCTGCCGTTATTTACGCCGGTGCCAGCGTGGTTTCCATTTACTTTGACCTGTCCGTCACCACCGGCTGTCTCATCATTGCCGGCGCTGCCACGGTGTATGTGTATGTGGGCGGTCTGAAAGCCTGTGCCTGGACCGACCTCATCTGGGGTGCGGCTCTGATTGTGGGCGGCGGTGTGGTGGCTTACTTTGCCATCATGGCTCTGGGTGCGTTCAACACCGTGCCGCAGGAGGTGCTGGCCACGGCGTCCACCACGGCCAATACCACCGCCGAGGCCATGGCTTCCACCGGGTCTCAGTTCTGCGATGGCCTTAACCGCCTGGTGAACCTCAACGCCGGTGAAGTCAGCGGCGCAACCAACGGTATCGGCGGTAAGCTGCACATGATGCGCGAGGCCTCCGACCCCGTGATGCCCTGGACGGTGTATCTGCTGGGTCTGTGGATTCCCAACTTCTTCTACTGGGGGCTTAACCAGTACATCATGCAGCGTACCTTGGCTTCCAAGAGCCTGGAGGAAGGTCAGCTCGGTATCGTCTTTGCCGCATTCCTCAAGCTGCTCATCCCCTTTGTGGTGATTATCCCCGGCATTCTGGCCTACAACCTGTATCGAGGTGATCTGGCCGCCAAGGCCGACAGCAATGCGACTGCTATCATTCAGAAGGCAGAGCAGGATGCTGCTACCAGCGGCAAGAAGGTTATCTTCGATGTCGCTGCCAGCCGTCTGGTGCGCGAGGATTCTGCCGCCGCTTCCGTGGAGCTGATTCGCAAGAACCTGCAGACGGTCGGTGCTGCTGACAGCATTCCCGCCGTGGATGCTCTGGCTGCCCAGCTGAGTGCTATCCCCGCAGCTCAGATTGCAGAGCGTTCTGCCAAAGCCGATGAAATCCTGAAGGCTGAAAAGGCTGCTACGGCTGCCGCACGTGCTGATATCACCGGTTACACCGTCTCCACCACACTGGCTGCCTACCAGTATGACTACGCTTTCGCCACCCTGCTGCGCAAGCTGCTGCCGGGTACCGGCTGGGCCTGGTTTGTGCTGGCTGCCCTCTTCGGTGCCGTGGTCAGCTCTCTGGCTTCCATGCTGAACTCCGCTTCCACCCTCTTCACCATGGACCTTTACAACAAGGCCAAGGAAGTGGCTACCGGCAAGGGTGCTTCCGATAAGCAGCTGGTGGCCGTGGGTAAGGTGGCTGTGTTGGTTTGCGCCGTGATTGCCACGGTGGTGGCACCTTTCCTGGATAATCCCGCATTCGGTGGTATCTTCACCTTCATCCAGGAGTTCCAGGGCTTCCTCAGCCCGGGTGTGCTGGCCGTGTTCCTCTTCGGCTTCTTCGTGCCCAAGTGCCCCCGCGTGTTCGGTTGGCTCGGTATCGTGGTCGGCATTGTGGCCTTTGCTGCATTCAAGTGGGTGGAGATCCTCGGCTGCACGGGTGATTCCTTCCTCAACCGCATGGGCTACTCTCTCATCGTGGTCTGCCTCGTTGGTCTGATTCTGACCGTCCGCAACCATCTCATGGGCGGTGAGTCCGTGGTGCTGCAGGATAAGGGCATCATTGAGATGAAGACCTCCGGGCGTGCCAAGGCTTTCGGTCTGGCCGTTATTGTGGCTACCGTGGCTCTGTACATCATCTTCTGGTAAAGCGTATCAGAAAGTCATTTGCGGTGCCGATGTCTCGCTTGTCGGGGCATCGGCATTGTTGCTTTTCGGGGTGGGGGCCGACTGAGCAAAACAGTTTTTCTGCAAACTTTGGTGGAACATGAGCAAAAAAGAGACTGTTCAAGGTGAAAAAACTGTGCTTTAATAGGAGCAGTCAATGAGTATCGGAGACGGAAGAGAGGGCAAGGTTCGTGCCGGAATGGTGAAGGGCAAGCTTGGCGGCAAATTGGCCGGACTGAGTTTGCCCCGGCAGATTGTCACCATTGCGCTCTGGCCTCTGTTGGAACAGGTAATGAGCTTTATCTGTACGTCAACTTCACTTGTGGTCGCTACCGGAATGGGGGATAGTGAACACATGACCACTCAAATTGCTTCCGGTATCGGCATTACCGGCTACGTGCTCTGGCTGGGCTTTCTGATGCAGGGTGCAGTGGGGATGGGGGCTACGGCTATTGTGAGCCGTATGACGGGTGCCCGGCGTTTCCGTGATGCGAACTATACCGCCAATCAGGCTGCCGTGTTGGGGCTGCTGGCGGGGCTGCTGTCATCGCTGTTGATGTATGCGACCGCAGATTTTCTGGTGACCACAGTATTGCAGTTGAGTGATTTTGCCCGCGAGGTGGCGTTGCGCTACATGCACACCGGATGCTGGGTGGCGGTGTTCTCCGGTATTGTATTTGCGGTGAATGCGGCACTGCGCGGCTCCGGGGATACGCGAACTCCTTTCATCATTATGTTGTTGGTAGATGGGCTCAACATCGTGTTCAGTCTCATTCTGGTATACGTGTGCGGATTGTTTGTGGAGGGGTTGGCCCTCGGGCTTATAGGCGGCATGGCGGTGGCGGCAGCTGTGCTGCTGGCTATTTTGATACGGCGCGCGAGGCGGATGAAAGAGGTGCTCGGAAGCGAGAATCTTGACCGCTACGCGGAGGAACAGGGCGGGAGTTATGTGCCCCCCCTTTACCTGCAGGTTCATTCCATGCTGCCAGATTGGCGGGAGATGTACCGTATCCTCTGTATCGGACTGCCGCAGGCCATGGAGGTGGCGGGTATCTGGCTTATCCAGATATATGTGTTGCGTGTCATTTCATCGCTGGGAGATGCCGCTGTGGGGGCTCACAACATCGCTATCCGCATTGAGTCATTGAGCTTCCTGCCCGGTTTTGCCATCGGTATGGCCGGGGCCACACTGGTGGGGCAATATCTTGGCACCGGCAGCGCGCGTATGGCACTGGCAACAGTCAAGAAATGTGTGCTGTACAGCGTGGTGTTCATGGGGGCCATGGGGGTGGTGTTCTACATGTATCCGTCATTTTTCGGCGGAATATTTGCGGGGAAATCGCAGGAGCTGATGGATGCGGTGGTGCCGGTGGTGCAGGTTTTTCTGATTGCTGAACCCTTTTATGCCGCCATGTTAATCATTAAGATGTGCCTGCGCGGGGCAGGCTATACCCGCAGGGTGATGCTTGTTTCATTCGGTTGCATGGGGTTCTTTCGCTTCATTTGTTTGGTCATTTGGAATACGTTTTGGCCGGAAACCATCACGCTTACCGGTATCTGGATTCTTATTACTGTGGATATGGCGGTGGAGTACCTGCTGCTCAACCGCATGCTCAACGGTTTGAAATGGACTCGCAAGCGTGTTTGATACTATGTTGAAAAAATATCTGTTAATTTTGTTGATGTCAGCACTGCCGCTGGCTGCGGCAGAAAAGCCCCGTGCCATCCTCTTATTCTATGTTGATGATTTGGGATACAATGACACATCCGTGACGGGATGCGAAGAAGTGCCCTGTCCCCATCTGAACAGATTGGCAGAGGAGGGGCTCACCTTTACGGACGCTCACAGTACCGCCTCTGTCTGCACGCCCTCGCGCTATTCACTGTTTACCGGGCAGTACGCGTGGCGGCAGCCGGGGACGCATATCCTGCCCGGGGACGCCAAGCTGATTCTGCCAATCAAGGGGGAGCAGCTGACCCTGCCGGCTCTGATGCAGCGAGCCGGATACCGCACGGCAGCCATTGGAAAATGGCATTTGGGGTTGGGGCGGGGGAATGCTCCCATTGACTGGAATGGTACGATTGTGCCCGGACCGCGGGAGGTCGGGTTTGATTTCTCCTTTATCATGGCGGCTACAGGTGACCGAGTTCCCTGTGTTTTTGTGAGGGATGGTGCAGTGGTTGGTCTTGACCCCGCTGACCCGATATCGGTGAGCTATGTGCCCAGTACCCGTTATCCCGGGGAATTTCTGGGACACGAGCACCCGGAGATGCTCAAGCCCTGGGGTCGCTCAGCAGATAAGCAACATGACAAAACCATAGTGGATGGTATTTCCCGCATTGGTTATATGACAGGTGGCAGAGCTGCCCGCTGGAAAGACCAGGAGATAGCGGACAGGCTCACAGAAGAAGCTATCGGCTTCATTTCCCGCAGTGCCGGCGAGCCCATTTTCATCTATTTTGGTACAAATGATATTCATGTTCCCCGGGATCCGCACCCACGTTTCCGGGGTAAGAGCAGGCTCGGTATACGGGGGGATGCTACGGTGCAGATGGACGATTGTCTGGGGCGGCTGCGGCAGGCATTGGCGGAGCACGGCTATCTCCCGCAGGAAACGCTCATTATCTTCAGCAGTGATAACGGACCCGTCATTGCAGATGGGTATCTGGACGGAGCAGAGGAAGCCTGCCGCGACCACCGCCCCGCCGCCCCTTTCCGTGGCGGCAAATACAGGCTGTTTGAAGGCGGCACCCGAGTGCCCTTCATTGTCTGGTGGCCCGGTCGAGTCAAGCCGGGGCAGAGTGCAGCACTCATGTGTCAGGTAGATCTGGGGAGCTCACTGGCTGCACTGGTAGGTCAGGAGGTGCCGGAAGGCTCCATGCAGGACAGTGAAAACCACCTCTCCGCGCTGTTGGGGGACACCTTTACTGCGCGCCGGGAACTGGTGACACAGGCTTTCAACGGTTCTCGCCTTGCTTTGCGTAGCGGTCATTACAAGTATATCTCCGGTGCAAGGGAGCAGCTTTATGATTTGAGCACAGACCCGGGTGAGAATCATAACATATCGGCACAGAACCCGCAACTGACGGAACAGCTCCGCATGCGGTTGCAGGCATTGCAAGAGAAGGAAGGGAAGAGATGAACCGCCCCGCGCGGTCAATAAAAAACCCGCAGCTGACTGACTGCGGGTTTTCAGGTTAAGCATCCCCACGCGGATTCGAACCGCGGTTCTATGACTGAGAATCATATGTCCTAACCCCTAGACGATGGGGACATGTAGTACGCGAACCGGGACTCGAACCCGGGACCAATAGATTAAAAGTCTACTGCTCTACCAACTGAGCTATTCGCGCACTGTTGCTGCCATGCAGCGGCGGCATGGTACATGAGCTTGCGGGCAAAGTCAAGACAAAAAGTCAAAATCTTCCGTAAAAAGATAATTTATTGGCTTATCTGTCAACCGTAGGGGGATTCTGGATGTCCGGGTCAACCTCATCCAGATGCTTTTGCCAGAGGTAATACCGAGTCTGTTGCAGAAGCACGGGGGTGAGTCCGACCATGCAGATGAGGTTGGGAAGAGCCATGAGCGCATTGGTGCAGTCCGCAAAGTTCCACACGATGGAACTTTGCGGAATAACACAACCGACAAATGCAGCTGCCACCCATAGTACTCGGTAAGGCGTAATCAGTTTTCTGCCGCCCAGATACTCCAACGCCCTTTCCCCGAAATAGGACCACCCCAGTACTGTGGAAACCACGAAAGTGGCAAGGCTTATCGTCAGCAGGATTCCGCCAGCTGAGCCAATACTGCAAAAGACGTTGTGGGTGAGTAAATCTCCGCTTCCGGCAGACAGTTCCGGCTGAGCCAGAATTGCGGTTGTGAGGGTGAGACCTGTGAGCGAACAGATGATGACCGTATCCCAAAAAGGACCGGTAGAGGCTACTACGGCTTGTTGCACGGCATTGGGTGTGCTGACGGGAGCGGAAACGATGGGGGAGGAGCCCATGCCCGCTTCATTGGAGAAGAGACCGCGTTTCACACCGGTCTGCAGAGCCAGCATGATGGTGGAGCCGATGAAGCCGCCGGCTGCAGCCTGATTAGAGAAAGCACTCTCCCAGATGCGGCAGAGAGCCGGCCATACGTAGTCGGAATAGGTGCCCAATACCAGAATGCAGCCGATAACATAGAGAACGGACATGGTGGGTACGCAGGCAGAACAAACCTTGGAGATCCCATTGAGCCCGCCCAGCAACACCAGACCCACCAACACAGCCAGCGTAACCCCGGTCAGCCAGGTGGGTACCGCGAGTTCTGACTCAGCCAGAACTCGTGAAACAGCATTTGCCTGAGTAACGTTGCCGATGCCAAAAGCGGCTACGGCGGTGAACAGCGCAAAGAGACCGGCCAGCCACTTGCAACGCAGACCGCGCTCCAGCACATACATGGGACCGCCTTTGATGTTACCGATGGCATCTTTTACGCGGTACCTCGCTGCCAGCAGGCTCTCAGCGTAGCGGGTTGCCATGCCCAGAATCCCCGTGATGGTGCACCAGAGCACTGCCCCGGGACCGCCGGTGCTCACCGCGACTGCTACGCCCACAATGTTGCCGGTACCAACATTGGCCGCCAGCGATACCATAAGCGATGAGAAATGAGATATCTGACCGCTGCCTTTTTCCGGACGGCGAAAATAATAGCCGAGAGCTGTAAGGAAATGCCGCTGGGGGAAGCGCAGTGCTACCGTAAGATACAAATGCGTGCCCAATAGGCAGAACAGGAGGATATAGCCCCACAAAAAGCCGCTGGCTTCACTCAGAAATCGATCTATAATATCTAGCATGCAGACGCAAGCATACTGAATTCTCCGTATTCTGTCAAGTTGTTCTTTGATTTACAATGGCTTTTCTCCGCTGGGCAGGCAGTCGGCGGAGGAGAGGCGGCTGTGCAATGTCAGGATGGTGGTATATGCGGGGTTATAAGGACGTATGCTTTGCGGGAAGCGGTGGGCATAATCCTGCAAAACGGGTAGTAATTCTCCTGCTGCATAAGCAGTAAGTCGTTCGCGTGTGGTGGTGTCACTCAGGGCCGGACACGCTGAGTAGTATCCGATACTGAGCTCGCCATCGGCTGTGTACATGAGCCGCAGTGGCCAGACGCGGCATTCAAAGGGGCGCTCCGCACGCGGAAGGGTGCAACCGCCGGTTGGGTCAAGCATGGGGCAATTTGCCGTTTCTTCCGGAGAAGTCGTATGGAAGGTGAGGGCAAAGCTCCGGAAGCCGTCAGCCCCGGTGCGGAGCGGTATGCCCCGTGCGCTCAGTTTGTTACACAAAGAATCCTCCAGAAAGGGGGTCTCCCAGGCAGAGGCCGGGCGGAAATTGCAACAGAGACGGCAGTGCGCGCAAACGGCGGAGCTAAAGATGTGGGTCAGCATGGAGAGAGGGGGTAGGCTGTGTATTTTCGGAGAATTCGGGTGGGGTGGTAAGATTCTTTGGCTCGGCGTAACCCGGGGTGGTTGAGGTCCTCCTCGCGGTTGATAAGCTCACATTGCAGGTGCTGCGCTGTGTTGCGGTTGATGACCGGGTAGGCTGTCCGAAATGCCGGAAGGCATTTTTCATAATGCACGTCTGCCACCGCAGGAGAGATGTACGAGACGACGGACATGGCTACGGGCAGCTGCTCTATGTAAATGATACCGCCGCAGAGTTGTAATGCGTTCAGATGCTCCAGCGCATGGCGGATGGCATGCAACTCATGCAGCAGGGCAGCGTCATTCCGGTTTTCCAACCAGCCTTGCGCGATTTGCAGCGCATCACCCGCGTTTTCCGGGGTGAGCGGGGCAAAGTGCCACCGGGGGTAAAGCTTTTCAAAGCGCGAGATATGGTTTCGCTTGCGGTGGTAGACCGTGCCGGGAAGTTCTGCCAAATTACGGCGGTTATACAGGTAATCCGCATTACCCGGGTCGGTATCAAAGCGGAACTGTTGCGGGCGCAGTTGCTCCAGGCGGGCTTTCTCCGCCTCTGTCAGCAGGCAGAATTTAAGGGGACGTTTGCGGGCTGCAGCGTCTGATTCAATACGTTGCAGAGCTGCTTCCCGGTCGCCGCTTCCGCAGGGAAAGGCGTAGCCCTGCAGGCGACCGTTCCCTGCATAATGCCGGAACAGAAATCCCCCCGCTGCCGCTATGGTGGTGGCATATTTCTTCTGCAAAAGGTAGAGGTTGGCAAAGGAGAGATCGCTCCCCACGGCCGCAGATGTGAGTGCTCTCACTGCCGGCGCATCGCTCAGGCGCGGGGGGGCAAAAGGTAACGGTTCGGCTTTCATGACTTGACGCGGCTTGATTTTAGCATGAACGCAGTAGTGGGTCAACCTATCAAATTCCAGCCGTGCTCACCGTGGTAAATCATTTGTCGGGTCATGCCGCCGTCGATACAGATATTCTCTCCGGTGATGAAGCCGGCCCGCGCGGAGCAGAGGTAAAGCACCATGTGTGCAATGTCCTCCGGTTTCCCCACGCGCCCGGTCGGGTGTTGCGCTGCATCCGGCCCGCTGTATTCAATCCCCCGGGTTTCAATCCACCCCGGGGATACGGAGTTGACCCGCACCCGCCCGGCAAGAGATATTGCCAGAGCATGCGTGAGCGCGGCTATACCGCCCTTGGCGGCAGAGTAACACTCTGTGCCGGGCATGCTCATGCGGTCTCGGCTGGAGGAGATATTGACAATGGCGGCACCGGGGGCAAAGTGTGGCAGGAGCAGCTTTGTCAGCATGTAGGGGGCTGCTACTCCCACTTGCAGGGCGTTGTTGAATTCCTCCCAGCTGCAATCCGGTAGCCCTTTGAATAGTGGTGCCGCATTGTTGATGAGGTAATCCACCCGCCCGTATTCTGCCGTTACACGGCGGCAGAACGCCTGTAAATCCTCTTCACTTGCCAGATTGCCGACAAAATAAGGGTTCTGTTTCAAATCAAACACGCAGACCGCCGCCCCGGCGGCGGCAAACATCTCTGCTATACATCTGCCTATTCCCTGCGCACCGCCGGTTACCACTGCTACCTTGCCTGCAAACTCCTGCATGCGCCCATTTTACTGAAGTGTTTCATTTTGTCAATCATCCTCTGCCGGGGTGCCCCCCTCCTTTGACACGCAAACGTATAGAATGTGAAATGTACTAAAACTCATTTACGCACAGTGTGCTACGTTTGTTTCTTTTCTGTTGGGTAATTGTTTTTCGGATAAAAAATTGTTTTTTGACTTGACGAAAACGTATAGATGCGTTATACTGCCCACGTCTACGGGACCGGACGTCAAAACAGGTTCCCGGGCTCGAAAGGGTCCGATTCATAGGGTAGTTGGGCACCCCGGGGCTTCGGCTCCGGGGTGACTTCCTTTATACCGGGTTGGTTTTGTATTGGTGCGGGAGTCCCCCTCCACCGGCAGGTAAACAGCCAGCCGGGCAGGTTTGATAGAGGTGGGAGAGTTGATGAATGGTTAAGATTCAGGCAAAGGAGTAGGCAGGTTTCACCCTTTTCTCTTATTTTACGGATACCTCTGGCGGCAGATTCCCACTTATAGAGGGGGGGATGAGGCGTGAAAAAATGCAGAAATGACAAAAAATGAGGTGAAAATGACAAAATAAACACCAAAAATTCCCAAACAAGGAAAAATGACAAAATTTATGACAAATAGACTATACTCTAGCATATTTTCTTGACAAAATCAGTTAGAGCGGCTAATCTGAGCGCGGAGAACGACCGACTGAAGAAAGGAAGGTTCGAATCTCTTCAACCGAAAAAAACGTATAACACATGAAACTTAGCTATACACTGATTGCCGCTGCTCTGCTGAGCACGACCGCCCTTGCCGGAACTCCCGCTGTTACTCTTGAGCAGGCTCCGGACTTCAAGCGCCTTTCCGGTTCACTGACCGGTGGCTATGCCACGAACTACACCGGTCGCGGTTACGTGGTGTCACACTCCGTGGCGCAGGGCGACAGCGTACTGTTTTCTGCGCTGAAAACCAGCTATGATTTCGGGCGTGAGGGTGGCTGGACGTTCAATAACACGATTGCCTATCAGGCACCGACCTCCGGTCACACGCTGTATGGTAACCCGAACGTAGGTCCGAATCATATTCTGGCCGGAGCCGCCCAGAAGCTGAATATGCCGCTTAGCGCGGTGATGAATATGCCGCAGGCAGTGAAGGATCAGATTGTCAGCCAGAATGCCCGCAAAATCAAGCAGGCCAACATCGAGAACGAATTCGCCATCGTGAGTGATTTCAAATACACGCAGGAGAAGTGGAATGTGGCGTTCGGTCATAAATTTGTGCACGGTGGTCTGCTTGGTGTGATGGCTAAGCACTACCGTGATCAGGGAGCTTCCTGCATCAATGAGGTTTTCGTTGCGCCGGAGTGGACCCCTGCCAAGTGGATTTCCATGGGTGTGACCACGAGCCTGAGTTTCCAGGGTATTCGTGGTTGGTGGTTTGAGCCCTATGTGCGGCTTAAGGCCCCCATCGTCGGTACTCCTGAGGATGTAAAGGTGGCCGGCGTGCTGGAGTTTGCCATGAGTGCCACGGCAGATTACTTTGACGGTCGCTACAACGCCTGCGACAACGGTACTCAGGCTTTCTGGATTAAGTTCTCTACGCCCTGGTTCATCAAGAAGAACCTTATTCTTACCCCCGGTGTGAGCTTCAACTGGCTCGGGGAAGGTGGTCTGAAAGCTAACCAGGCATCTGAGTTCAAGGCGTATACGGAGAATTCCTCCATGGTTCCCTTCCAGGAATTCGGTGTGGTGGGCAGCGTGTCTCTGACCTACACCTTCTAAAACTTGAATCGACAGTAAGAATTTACTGGAAAACGGCAGGTTATATGCTAAAATATACCTGCGGGTAAAAGAGGCCACCCGCTGATTGGTGAGCGGGTGGCCTTTTCTGTAACCCTGAGCACAGAACAACTTCAACTCATTTTATATGGCAATTCTTCCCGTGTTGAATAACCCGCTGAATGTCAGCGGACAGGAAAATGTGAAAAGCCCGGCGCTGTACATGGTCAACCGCTTGAGTGTTGCAGCCGGAAAGGCACTGCACCATCTACTTAATGATCAGGTGTGTTATTTGGTTGACCCAACCTTTCCCCCGTCTCCTGAGGTGATGGAGTACTTGCAGAAGAAGAAAGTGGATATTGAGTATTTTGATTTCCGCAAGACAACTTCCCGCCGGGTGCGTGAGCAGATATTAGACCGCATGGCCACGGGCAAGAGCGTGGTGTTCCTGCCGGGGCAGATTGCCAAGGTGCGCGGTACGCTGGCAGATGTGCCCTCTCCTTTCCTCTCTGCTTTGGGCAGTCTGCATATTTCCCCCATTCCTGTTTTTCTGGGGTATTACACGGATAGCCTGAATGGCTTGTTCCGGGATGATAACGCACAGCCCTGCCGGGAGGAGATGTGTATCATGCCGCAGCTGCATCCCGGCCCGCGGACCGGGGAACGGGTACTTTCTGCGTGGATGAATAAAGGGGCGGAGATGTTTGCCGCTTGTCCGCAGCTGTGCGGCTCTGTGACCACCGCTGTGGTGAAGAGCTTGCGCGCTAACTCGAAAGTGAAGGTGATAGACGGCATGACCGGCTCTGAGCTTCCGTTCTTCAAGGCATTGGGTGTGGCGATGACTGTTGCGCCCATGCTGAAGAAGCGTCAGGAGGCTCGCATAGGCGTCATTCTTCCTCCCGGGGCGGGCGGGGTCATCGGCACGCTGTCCTGCCTGTTGGCCGGGGTTACGCCTGTACTTATCAACTATGCATCCTCCAAGGCTGCTTTTGAAAGCACCGTGCGCCAGGCAGAGCTCAAGACCTTTATCACAGCCCGTAAGTTCCGCCAGAAGCTGGATGCGTTCCCCTGGCCGCCGGATGAGCAGTGTATCTATGTGGAAGATTTGCTGGGAGGGCTGGATAAGAAGAAGCTGATCGCCAATGTGCTGATGGCTAAGCTGGCTCCCGCTAACTTCCTCTGCAAGCGTTTTGATACGGATGCCCGGCGTAACAACGATGAGTGCGTGATGCTCTTTACCAGCGGTTCCTCCGGCGAACCCAAAGGCGTGGTGCTCACGCACCGCATGGTGCTGGCCAACGTGGCTCAGTGTGCCAGCCGCCTGGATTTACAGAATGAGGTTTTCCTGGGCAGTCTGCCCATCTTCCACAGCTTTGGAGTGACGGTGACCATGTTCCTGCCGCTGCTGACCGGCTATCCTGTGGTATCCTATCCCAACCCGACGGATGCCCGCAGCCTGTGTGAGCTGATAGAGAAATACGGTATCACGCTCGTTTGCTCCACGCCCACTTTTGCCCGCGCCATGCTGCGCCGCGCCAAGGATGCTACATTCCGCAGCGTTCGCAACTTTATTGTGGGTGCAGAGAAGCTGCAGCCGGATTTAGAGCGTGAGTTCAAGGAACGCTGTGGAGTGGAACTGCTGGAGGGGTACGGCCTTACTGAGGCGGCTCCCGTGTGCTCTGTGAATATAGCGGATGCGCCGGCGGTTCCCGGCTCTGCGTTCTATGTGCCCGGTACCGTGAAACGCAGTATCGGTGCGCCTCTGCCCGGTATTGCCGTGCGGGTGACGGATTTGGATGATGATACCCGCGAAATTCCGCTTTCCGAGCGCGGTATGATTTGGCTCAAGGGTGCCAACATTTTCAATGGCTATGTGGGTAAGGAGGATATGAACCCTGAGCTATTCCGCGATGGTTGGTTCAAGACCGGCGATATCGGCTCCGTAGACCTGAACGGTTTTATCACGCTGGGTGGCCGTCTTTCCCGCTTCTCCAAGGTGGGGGGTGAGATGGTGCCTCATGAGGGGGTTGAGCAGGCTATCTGCGAGGCTCTGCAAGTGGATCCCACGGCGGAAGGCGGTGTGCAGATTGCCGTGACCGGCATTGCGGATGAACAGAAGGGCGAAGCTCTGGTCCTGCTTTCTGCGCTGCCTCAGCACCAGCGTTCATCCGAGGAAAAGACCATTCTGGCTGAAATCCGCACGGCATTGGCCTCTCACAATATCCCGAATCTCTGGGCTCCCAAGTATGTGGTTCCCGTGGAATCCATTCCCACCTTGCCCACAGGTAAGCTGGATTTGCGTTCCTGCCGCATGTTGGCGGAGGAAGCTCTCCAAAACGAAGCCTGAACCTCATAAGGGTCTTATCTTTTATAATCCCCGGCAGTTATCAATTCCTGCCGGGGATTTTTTTTGCGGGAGGGGTGCCTGCTCGGCGGTATTCCGGGTATATGAGGCGTGGGCTTTACTTATCAATGGGCGGAGCCCGGCTGAACCCTGAATACGAAAAAGCCCCGGTGGATGGACCGGGGCGAGGGGGGGAGGGGAGACTACAGCCGGCACTTAATCCTGCACGAGTGTATCGGCAATCTCTGCGATGTAGAGGACGTGCATGGGGTTGTTCTCATCGTACCACTGGGGCGCGACTTCGGAGAAATCGAGAAAGTCTGCTTCTTTCAGCGTGGTTTGGAACATGGTGCGGCATTCCAGCACCAGTTCTGCATCCTCAAAGGCCACGTTGCCGGCGGCGGTGGTCATGGGCTTGAGCGAGGTGTTAGCCATCTTGTCCACGTCCCGCCCGGAGTTGCGACCGCAGTAGATTAAATCCTGGCGGTAGCTCTCCGGCATGAAGGAGAGGGTGAATTTCTTCTGCTCGTTCATGAATCCTGCTGTGTGGCGGTTGGTGCGCACGAATACGTAGGCCACCGGGCGGTTCCAGAGGAAGCCGATGCCGCCCCAGCTGGCTGTCATGGTGTTGAACTTGTCCGGCGTGCCGGCGGTGATGAGCATCCACTGCTTTCCGATGAGTTTCGGGGCAGAGATGTCCAGCGTGTTGATGTCGATGCTTTTCATGGCGCGATATCAGCAATAGTTGGTCAGCACGTACTGCAGGATGCCCCCGGCGCGGAAATATTCCTTCTCGATGGGCGTATCGATGCGCACGATGAGCGGCAGCTCGAAGGCCTCTTCTCCGGCGGGCTTCACCACGAGGGTGGCGGCACTGCGCGGAGCCATGTCGTTGCTCAGCCCGGTGATGGAGAAGGTCACATCCTTGAGCCCCTTCACGCGGTCGTAGTCTGCGGGATTGGCAAAGTTGAGGGGCAGCACGCCCATGCCGATGAGGTTGCTGCGGTGGATGCGTTCAAAGCTCTTGGTGACGACGGCACGCACGCCCAGCAGGTTTGTGCCCTTGGCGGCCCAGTCGCGGCTGGAGCCCATGCCGTAGTCCTCACCGCCGATGATGATGGTGGGAATCCCGGTGGCGCGGTAGGCCATACCTGCATCGTAGATGAAGGTGGGCTTGCCGCAGGGGGCGCAGATGTCCGCATCCGGAGCGCTGACCTCAGCATTGCCGAAGTAGAGCGTGTAACCGCCTTCCACTCCTTCCGTGAGCAGGTTCTTGATGCGCACGTTGGCAAAGGTGCCGCGCGCCATCACGAGGTCGTTGCCGCGGCGGGAGCCGAAGGTGTTGAAATCACGACGCTGCACACCGTTGGCGGCCAGGAATGTGCCGGCCGGACCGGTGGGTTTGATGGCTCCGGCGGGGGAGATGTGATCCGTGGTCACGCAGTCACCAAAGATACCCAGCGGCCGGGCATCGGTGATGTCGGTGATATCGCCCCGGGTGCCGGTGAAACCGTCGAAGAAGGGCGGGCGGTGGATGTAGGTGGATTCCGGGTTCCAGCTGAAGGTGGCGCCGGTGGGGGCTTTCACGCCGTCCCATTCCGGCACGTGTCCGGCGTAGCAGGCGGCATAGTCCTCCGGGGTGGCGGCGCGGGCCTGAGCTGCGGCAATTTCCTCGCCCGTGGGCCAGATGTCGCGCAGGTAGACCGGGGTGCCGTCCGTAGCCGTGCCCAGCGGCTCGCTGTCCATATCGATGTCCACGCGTCCGGCGAGGGCAAAGGCGATGACCAGCGGGGGCGACATGAGGAAGTTTGCCTTGACGTGGGAGTGAATGCGGGCCTCAAAGTTGCGGTTGCCGGAGAGGACGGAGCAGGAGACGAGGTTGTGCTTCACCACTGCTTCCTCAATGGCGGTGTTGATGGGGCCGGAATTGCCGATGCAGGTGGTGCAGCCGTAACCCACGATGGAGAAGCCGATGCTGTCCAGCGCTTCCGTGAGCCCGTTGTTGGAGAAATATCGGGCGGCAATGCGGGAGCCCGGGGCGATGCTGGTCTTGACGTAGGCCGGAACTTTCAGTCCGAGCGCGGCGGCTTTCTTGGCCAGCAGCCCGGCGGCAAGCATGAGCCCGTCGTTGCTGGTGTTGGTGCAGCTGGTGATGGCCGCCACCAGGATGGAGCCGTCCTTCAGCTCCACATCATGCGTGGTGTCGGCATCGGGGTTGCCGGCATCTCCCTTCATGGTGACGGGAACGGGTGTGGTGTTCTGCTCCGCTCCGTAGGTGTCGCGGCAGATGCTGCCAAAGCTCTCCTTGAGCGTGGCCAGCGGGATGCGATCCTGCGGACGCTTGGGGCCTGCCACGGCAGGCTCGATGGTGGAGAGGTCGAGCTCCAGCTCGATGGTGTAGTCAATATCGCCTTTTTTCGGCATGCCGAAGAGCCCCTGAGCACGCAGGTAGGACTCGCAGGTGGCGGCGTGTTCCTCGCTGCGGCCGGTGGTGCGCAGGTAGGCGGCAGAGGTTTCATCGAAGGGGAAGAAGCCCATGGTAGCACCGTATTCCGGAGCCATGTTGGCCACGGTGGAGCGGTCGGGCAGGGAAAGGCTGGCTGCACCTTCACCGAAGAATTCCACGAACTTGCCCACCACGCCCTGCTTGCGCAGCATCTGGGTGACGTGCAGGGCCAAATCGGTAGCGGTGACACCCTCTCGCAGTTTGCCGCTCAGGTGGACACCCACGACCTCCGGCACCAGGAAGGTGACAGGCTGGCCGAGCATGCCGGCCTCTGCCTCAATGCCGCCTACGCCCCAGGCCACGATGCCCAGACCGTTAATCATGGTGGTGTGGGAGTCGGTGCCCACCAGAGTGTCCGGGTAGTAAACGCCGTCTTTCTCCATGACACCGCGTGCCAGATATTCCAGATTCACCTGGTGGACAATACCGGTGCTGGGCGGAACCACGGAGAAGGTCTTGAAGGCTTGCTGGCCCCATTTCAGGAACTCGTAGCGCTCCGTGTTGCGCTCAAACTCGCGCGTGAGATTCTTCTGGTAGGCTTCCGGGAACCCGGACCAGTCCACCTGCACGGAGTGGTCAACCACCAAATCCACGGGCACCAGCGGTTCCATTTTGTTGGGGTCGGCACCCAAATCCTGAACGGCGGAACGCATGGCTGCCAAATCCACCAGCAGGGGAACGCCCGTCAAATCCTGCAGGATGATGCGAGCCACGGTGAAGGGTATCTCATAATTGCCGGGGTTTTGGGCATTCCAGCCTGCCAGATTAGTGACATCTTTTTCTGTGACCTTGAGCCCGTCACAGTTGCGCAGCAGGCTTTCCAGTACAATGCGGAGAGAAACCGGCATGCGGCTGATGCCGGGATACCCCGCCTCTGCCAGTGCCGGCAGAGAGTAATAGTGCCCCTCAGTTCCGTGCCCGGTGGTAAATGTGCGTTTTGTGTCCATAGTGTGCGCCGTAGCTTTGTTGTGTGATGAAACCGGATTAAAATACGCGCGGAGTATACACTATCAGTGCGAAATTGCAAGCAGGAAAAGCGTTTTTCTTGCGTCCCGGTCAAGAATTTTACCCTGGCTGAGATGTTAAGGAAAGCTCTGAGTTGTTTGCGGGCTTCCTGCGCTTGCTCAGAGACTTGCCGATTTCGCGGCGGAGACCGGCGACTGCCTCAGCAGGTGCTTATGGTTTATTCAACGCTGATTTATTGCCGCAGTAACAGATTGCGCTGCCAGACCATGAGCCGATTGAGACCTTCTTCCTCGTGGTTGGATATGGATTCCAGCTGGGCACGGGAGGCGATGAGGGAGCCCTCCAGATTCAGTTCTTCGGCCAGCGTGTTGCGTATGGCAGACCAGTGTGCCAGCTTGACATCAAAATCGGGTGCCTGTTCGTGTCTTTCCTTTTTGGGCAGGGCAGGGTATTCCTCCTCATCCAGTAGCTGGAAATGTTCTACAGCCTTGCGGAAACGGGCAGCACGGTGGTTGTGGAAACCGTGCAGCGGAGAGACTGTGCGGAACTCCTGGAGGGCCAGGCTCCAGCGCAGCAAATCATTGTTGGAGCAGACCATGAATGAGGGTTTGTCCATGAGAGCCGCTTCTTTATCCCGCCATGTCCAGAGAGCGCGGAGGGCGGCCAGCCCGCGTGGCTCAAATTTGCCGCTGCCTTTGATGCGCCAGGGATCCTGCGCTGCAGAGCGGAAGCGCTCGTAGCCGTGTTTCAGGTTGGTGGCACAGCTCTCCAGAAACCACTCATAGCGCCCCAGCTCTTGCAGTTGTGCTACCAGTTTGTCCGCCATGCCAAGCATATATTTTACGTCACCCTGCGCGTATTCCTGCATTGCGGGGGGAATCGGGCGGCGCCCCCAGTCTGCTTTCTGGTTGTTTTTGCTCAGCGTAACACCGTAGAAATGCTCCACCAGTGCCGCCAGCCCGAATTGGCGGAAGCCTAACAGGCGAGCGGCAATCTGCGTGTCCAGAATCATGTGTGGCAGTAGACCGAAGGTCTGTTGCAGCAGGCTCATGTCATAGTCAGCCCCGTGCATCCACACCTCTGCCTCTTCCATCCAGAGGGAGAAGAGAGACATATCCTCAATTGCCAGAGGGTCGATAATCTCCACCCCGTCTGCATCTCCGTATTGGATGAGGCAAAGCTTCTCGCGGTGGCGGTGCAGGCTGTCTGCCTCCAGATCCAGAACAGTGCGCCCCTGCGGTTGGCGGGAGGCACGCTGTTTCCAATCGAACAGAGACTCGGCATCGGCTATCATGTCTGGCTCAGATGCTAGCATACATGTTATCAAATGGCAAGATTTATCCTTGTATGCCTATTCCGCATGCCCTACATCGGCATCCAATGCACCGGCAACCACCCATGCACCATCTTAGCAATGCAACTCGAATAACTACGGCATAACACACACCACACCTTGCACATCCACCTGCTACCTGCTACAATCCACCCGCTCCCGGTGCGCCGAAAGGTGCAGCAAATCCCCCGGCGAGCGGGCATCCGCCCGGCACAGACTGACACCCTGCGCCTTATCAACCCACATTATACAAAAACCGTATATGGATGTACTCATTTGTATAGTGAAAGCCACGTACTACTTGCTGGGTAGTCTGGTTTTCGCAAGAAAGCTATTCGACAAGCAATAGTGCGTAGCCCTGAGCCCGCCCTTTCGGGGGCGGGCTCTTGTATCTTCCCTGTATTCGGGCAAAAAAAATCAGAATTCGCTTGACATTCCCACCGAAACCTGCTTATCTAAGGTCAGTACATCCAAGCAAGCCAAACCGCCGTCAACGGTGAAGCTTGCCACCATCAATCGCCCCCGATTGATTTTCTGAACGCTCGCAGCCTCCGCACCTGCGAGCGTTCGTCTTTATCGGCCAATCACAGCTAAACATCAGCTAAATGAGCCGATAATACAGCGCAGACGCCATGCAACACGAATAACCACGCGGGCAAAGCCCGCCATTATTCCACTTCGTCCCTCGTAATTCGTAAATCGTACTTCTCAAATCTCCGGCAGCACCTCCGCCGCCCGGCGCAGTAACTCCGCATCCGGCTTCACATACACCTCATGAATCGACTCCGAATCATGCCCCACCAACTTTATTGCCATACCCTGAGCCACCCCCGCTGACTGCAAAAACGTCGCAGCCGTCGCCCGGATAGAATGGAATGACTTACTATGCAAACTGTGCCTCTTCCCCTGGAACAACCCACCCGCCACCGGCACCTTAGTACTACGCCTCTTCTGCTTCCCATCAGCCGACCGGAAACTCACCATCCAGAACGGAGAATTATCCGCCTTATTAATCGAAACCTGCCCATCAAACATCTTCATAAGTTGTAAAGAAACTTGTAACAAACTTGCAAAATACTTTCCCCTGGAATCCCCGGTATTGTAAACAAAATCCCGCGCAAAGTCGACACTTTACGCGGGATTTCTCATTATTCTAACGCTGGAGGCGAGGGGAATTGAACCCCTGTCCTGGACACTGTTGACGCAAGCATCTCCATGTTCAGACGCGGATTGCTGCATCTTACCGGTGGTCCGCTCCGCGTCAGCCTTCCACTCTGGCCAGGAACCTGTGGGTGTCATGCCGCGCGCGGTTCCCCCACGCGGCACCTGCCTGCTAAGCTAAGATCGTCATCCCCAGCAGGCGTCAGGAATCGGATCCGGCGCGTATGTTACGCAGCCATGGCGTATTCGTTATCAGAATAGGCACTTAATCTTTTGAGCGGCTTTTAAGGAGGCCAGCCGATCAACCTCCACATGCAGCCGGCGTCTCTAATGTTCAGTCGAAACCGGGACGCCCCCGTGCAGTATGCTTCTTTTTATGCTTAGAGAACAAAAAAGCCGGCTTCGTTCAAGAAAACCGACTCTTTTTGTTTTTAAGATTATTTAAGAAGTAGCACGCCCGTAGGGATTCGAACCCCAAACCTTCTGATCCGTAGTCAGATGCTCTATCCAATTGAGCTACAGGCGCGTTTTCTTTTTTTTGCCGCGTTGTGTTGCGGTGAGCGAATTATAGCAGGGTTTTTGTGAGAGTCAAGCTTTTTTTTAATTTTTTTGAAAAAAAGAGTCAAAAACGGGTTCTGGTGGTGAATCAGCCGGGGCGGTGCAGGCTATATGTCGGGGATATTTCGGGTAAATCATGCCGTGTGTTGTTGGTGGTAGAATATAATAAAACAATAACGGGCATCTCCCGATGCCCGTTATTGCACAATCAACTCTGAAACTACATGAAAAAGAACACCTGCACTCTTTGTGGGGGTGAACCCACGCTCGCGGGATATCTGAATGTGTGGACATGGAGGCGTGGGAATTCGTTCAAATTTTTTTTAAAATTTTTAATCGCGGCAATCTTCGGTGAGCGATAAGTGCTGAAATGTCTTGACCGGATGTGGAATACGAGCTACACTCCCGCGCATGCAGGAATTGGAGATTATGGCACCGGCCGGGTCGTATGAATCATTGGCGGCAGCGTTGCGCGCCGGTGCGGACAGTGTGTATTTCGGGGTGGGTGTGTTCAATATGCGGGCCCGCTCTACAGTCAATTTTCAGCCGGAGGATTTGCCGAAGGTGGCGCGCCTTTGCCACGCCTGTGGTGCAAAGGCTTATCTGACCTGCAATGTCATTATCTATGATGAGGAGCTGGAGGCCATGCAGCAGTTGCTGCTGGCGGCCAAAGCTGCCGGGGTGGATGCTGTGATTGCGGCAGATTTGTCTGTCATTTCTTACGCTCACAGCATAGGTTTGGAGGTTCATATCTCAGTACAGGCCAATGTGTGCAACGTGGGTGCAGTGCGTTTCTTTGCTGCTTATGCAGATGTGATGGTGCTGGCGCGTGAGCTGAAGCTCAGCCAGATTCGCCATATTATTGATACCATCCGCAGGGAAAACATTACCGGCCCGTCCGGGAAGCCGGTGCGTATCGAAATTTTTGCCCATGGTGCGCTCTGCATTGGTATTTCCGGCAAATGTGGTATGAGTCTTGCGGCATACAACCGCAGTGCGAACCGCGGGCAGTGCTTCCAGCTCTGCCGCCGTAAATACCGTGTTACGGACACGGAAACCGGGTTTGAGATGGATATCGATAACCAATATATCATGTCCCCGAAGGATATCTGCACCATACGCGTGGTTGACCAGCTGGTAGAGGCGGGTGTTTCCGTCTTTAAGCTGGAGGGGCGAGGCCGCTCGGAGGCGTATGTTTCCACTGTGACTCAGGTGTATAAGGAGGCGGTGTCTGATTGTGCTGCCGGAACCTGGAGCCCGGAGAAAGTCGCCGCTTGGGAGGAGCGGCTGCTGCATGTGTTCAACCGCCACTTCTGGCATGGGGGATATTACCTGGGTGAGGAGTGGGATACTTGGAGTGGTTGTTCCAACAGCCTTGCCTTGGAGCAGCGGCGGCATTTGGGCCGCGTGATGCGTTGGTATGCCAAAGCCGGTGTGGCGGAAATCCGGCTGGAGGCCGAACCCCTTTCTCCCGGTGATAAGATTGAGATTACCGGTTGTACCACCGGTATTGTGCGTGTGCTTGTTTCCGAGGTTCGCTGTGATGATGAGCAGGGGGTGACGCAAATTGTCCCCACCGCTCCCAAGGGGGCTACCGCACTCATCGCCGTGCCGCAAAAAGTTCGCCATGGTGACAAGGTTTATCTGGTCACCCGCAGAAAACTCAGCTGAGTTTCCTGCGGTGGGCTCCCATTTCTGTGCTTTCGCGGTGCTCGTTGCTCTTGGCGAGTGCCGCTTTTTTTCCGTTAAAATATATTCTCTGCGAAACTTATTAAAAATAATCCGATTGCGAATAACTAACAAATGTAGTTAATTTTATGAAATTATATTTGTTAGAAAGTTGTATGGTGAGTGTGCTTAGAGTTTAGCAGGCATCTAAGAATCAAACGGTTAAAAATAGGTTGACAATCAGTGGTCAAGGAGTATCATCATGAATAAAAGGATATACTTGACTGCCATGGAAAAGGAAGAAACTCTTGTTATAGATTTGGATGAACTGGAGAAAACCGGGGCACTGCCGGAAGAAAGGCTGTTCTATGCGGATACGTTTAACGATTTTAAGGAACAGATTATTCGGAAGACCAGCACAAATGTCAGCCATATAAGAAATAAGGATGTTGTGACCTATGTGCATAAGCCGTGTTATTTTGTTAATGGCGGAAGAGGATCCGGTAAAAGCACAATTTTGTTTGCCTTGCAAGACGCCCTGTGTAATAAAAATCATGATGTGAAGATGCGTCTGCTGGCGAGCATTGATCCAACGGAATTGTCAGACGCGGAGAGTTTCTTTATTCATTTACTGGGACATGTGCAGAAATGCCTGAACGAGTCAACAAAGGGAGATTGTTATAGGAATGATTACAAATTTGAGAGGAAGAAGGTCTATGATACGCTTCACAAAATGTCCAGGGGTTTGGCGTTGATTGCGAAGAAAACAGAAAATATAGAGCATTTGTCAGATGCAGAGTTTTTTGTTCAGGACAGCATAGTAGAATGCATAAGCGGGGCACATTTGAAGGCAAAGTTTGCGGAGTTGGTGGATAGTTTGTGCAAGTTGCTGGGGGTGGATGCACTACTTGTTACGGTAGATGATGGGGATATGAATTTCAACAAATGCAGTGAGGTGTTTGAAACGGTTCGGAAATATCTTTTAACACCACGTATGGTGTATGTGTTTGCCGGAGATCAAAAATTGTACACAATGGTGGTGCGTGGGATGCAGATGAGGCATTTCGGCAAATATTCTCTGGATTATGATGAGGAGCGAAAAAGTCAAATCATACATTTGTTGGATAATCTGGAGGAACAATACATCATCAAGCTGTTTCCGGCAGAGAATCGCATTGTTTTGTCGGATTTCGGCGGGATATTGAGCAAAAACCCGCAAATTAAGCACCATGGTAAGCCAAAATTTCAAGCCATTGGTATCAAAGAGTTCATAAAACAATTGGAAGAGCTCAAGGTGGTAGATGACGGAGAAGCGATAACAAGATTCCTGTCGCTGTTATCTGTTCGGAGTGCGTTGCAATTACTGGCGTATTGGGTTCGGCACATGAATTTATGTGCTGAGGCTCAAAAAAACAACATGCTGTTTTTTTGCGATGGTGTACAGCACGTTGTGTCTCATGCATTGATTAAATATGGGGTGGAGGTGAACGCCGTGCGCCGCAACGCACCCTATGGTCTGTTGCGCTTCATTCTGCTGCATATTCAGCATCTGAAACAGGGGTTGTGCGGATTGTGTATGCGACCAGGGATGGGTGATGATTTGTTACAGATGGTTTCCTTTTATCTATCTGCTGAGTTTTACCGTCTGGTGAACCGTCGTTCAGATATTATAGCCTGCATTCTGAACATTTTCCCGTATTACAATAAGTATGGTGAATATGAGGGACACAGCGACGTGCTGGTGAATCATTTGAGCGTAACCTCAGTGCAGCGGATAGGCGCGGAGTGTACTGATATCATGCTGCACATGAATAATCGGAAAGATAGGGAAACCAGACCGTTTGCCTATGGAGTCATGCCGGTATTCAGTCAGGCGTACAAAAACTGCAATTTAGGCATAGAGCGTGTTTCTTTTGATGATTTTATGCTGCAGCTGATGGAGACGGTGTTGAATGAACCGATTCTCGACAATATCATGTATTTTCTGGCTGTATACCATTTGTTGAGTCGCTCCAGGATAGATGAATTGAGTGTAAGTTGTTTATCCATTTATAATATACTTGCGACGATTCAGCGGCTGATGGCATGCGCGCCGGATGCAACGGATACCATGGTGGAAGATATTCTATTCGAATTCAAGGAAATAACCGTGGATATTCGAGATGCTGAAAAATTCCGGAAACTGGCTCCAAAGCTGTCCGCAATGGAAGAGCTTCAATCTTATGATAATAAGGAGATTCTGGTGTATCGATTCGTGCTGCATCTGCGCAGTTTGTCGGCATGCAAGGGAGTGGTGAAGGAAATTATTAAAAATTTGAGTTACACGGAAGAATTGCGTTATAGTACACAGTCACTGTACATGTGTTGGGAATGCTTTATGCGCAAGTGCGGAGAGGTGACAGAGTCTGCCAGAATACGTGCTGTCAAATGTGATGATTTGGTGCGTGCGGATACGCTCATCGAAAAGTATCTGATAGCCTTTGATAATGCATTATATGATTCATTAGTGATTGAAAACAACCTTGAAGCATTGCCCTTAATCGATTTCCCGTTGTATAAATCCATTGTTACACCGCCGGAGAAGCTTGCCGCTTTGATGAGTGCTGTAAATATTTCGACGGCGGGAAATCCTGACGCTGATTGAGGCTGAGACGAAATAATACAGGTATATGTCCATTATTTCAACCTTATCCGTATTCCTGTTGTCCAACCCCGTCGCAACCAATGCTTTGTTGCGGAAAGATTATTATAAGGAGTTTTTTACGGGAAGAAAAACGCCGCATGATTTCTGGCAGGAATGGGCGGAAGTGGCGAGTCTGCAACATGATTCGCGCCGCCCCCGGCATGTGTTTGTTCAGCGTTGGCGGAAGTTTTGTGAGGAATCTGTGCACATTCTTCTGAGTGCTCTTGATTTTGTGGGCAATGAGTACCTGTGTGTGCGCAACAGGCACCTTTACATTCGTTCTCATGAAATCTTTGCCCGTTGGCAAAATTTAAGAGGTCGGATGTCGATGCAGCCTGTGAAGTTCTGGGTACTGCACCGGGAGGGTATGCATTTGCGGCGTACGCCGGTGCATCCCTATTCCTCTTGTATGGCGGATTACATCCAGCGCGAGGGATTGAGTGAGTGTCACCTGCATTTGCATGCCTGCATGCCTCCGGAGATTTCATGGTTGGAGGCGTTGAATAATCTTTCGGCATACGAGCACCATATCATGCGGTTTAAGAAGAGAAATATGCAGGTGCTTTACACAGCTGTTCATCCGGAGTTGACCATGACGGAGATGAGCCGGCGGATGAGGCTGGCCAGGTTGCTGCGTTATGAGCTGTTGAGCCTGAATGATGAGAATGATGCCCCGCGGGTGGTTGAACGGATGCATCAGCTTTACCGTGATTTTGTGAATGATGATGGTCTTGCACCGGCAGTTATCCCTGCATGTGTGCATCATGTAAGTGGGGATGAACTGGCGCAGCAGGAGTTGGTTTTGTGGGAAACGCTGTTTGAGTTGGTGGATAAGAATATTCAGGATATTGAGGGTATTCTGTTTTTTGCGCACTTATATTTGCTCATTCAAAATGACTATTTGCAGTTGTGCCGCATGAATGAAGCAAACAAAGGGTTTGAGTATTTTCAGGTTCGTGCGCACTATGCCTGTCTCGGAACTTCTTTGGATGTGTATTATCACAATGCGTTCCGGCAGGTGTTGGACCGCTGCTCTGTTACTGATAAATCATGTATTGAGATTCGCATCAGCCCGGATATTTTCTGCCGGATGGGGGTGCGCCTGGAGAAGATATGGAGAGAATGTTGTGCGGAAAGGGCAGGGGTGACCCCCAGGTTCATCGTGACAATTCACTTTCTGAAAAGAGCGAGCCGTGTGGTCGTGATGCATGATAATTGTGTCTGTGTGGAGCGCTATGGCGGTGTACGCCGCCGGCTGGAAATGGAGTGCAGGCGCTTGGTGTGGTATGTGGAGCATATAAGCCAATTGTGTGATGTGGGGATAAGTATTGACGGTGCCGGGAATGAGATGCAGTGCCCGCCAGATGTGATGGCCCCGGTGTTTCGTTTGTTTGAAAGGGAGACGGGTATCAGCTACAGAACTTACCATTGCGGGGAGGATTTTTACCATCTTATCAGTGGGATACGCGCTGTTCATGAGGGACTTGAATTTCTGGAGCTCAGGCAGGGAAATCGCATAGGTCATGCCACGGCTATTGGTATCTCGCCGGATAGGTGGCGAGAGGATATGCCGGAGATGGTGGTAATGCGGCAGGGGGATTGGTTGCTGGATCTCATTTTTGTGCGGAAGTTATTGCTGGAGTGCAACCACATGGATATTCTCAAAATCGAGCAGGCGATGCTGCATGTTGCGATGAAGATTTTTAAGCGGGAGAATACTGATTTGGATGTTCATGTCCACTCTCTTTCGGCTTTTTACAGTGCGAGATGTCTGGACCCGAAGAGTTTGGACTTTGCGCTTGACGCATCAAGCGATGATTGCTGGTCGCCGGATCCGGAGGACATGTACGCCATGACGTTTCGTAAGGAGCGGGGGATATGTGGGTTAAAATTATTCCGCCACTGGCTGTATGATAGGGATTCCATAGCGGAACAGGATAAGCTGGTGGAGGTGAAACGGGATTTCCTGAATACGGAAATTCTGTTGCTTCTGCAGCAGAGAGTGCAGAAACTCATCAATGAGCGTGATGTGGTGCTGGAGGCTTTGCCGGTCAGCAATGTGCGCATCAGCCAGTATCGGGACATGCGGCAGCACCACATTTTACGGTGGTTGGGGTTGAAGGGGCATGCCTTGCCGGGAGATGAAGTGATGACGGTGTGCATAGGGTCAGATGACCCCGGTATCTTTGTTACAGATATTAAAAATGAATTTTACCACATTTACGCTAATCTGCGTGTTTTGGGGCTTACCCCGGCAGATTGCATGTCTTATATCAAGCTCCTGAATCATGCCGGGAGGGTGTATTCCTTCCGTGAGAAAATTGTAAAGAATGAAGCTTTCGAGTTTGTGGATTGGCCAACGGTGGCAGAAAGCATGAACTCAGAACCGCGTGGGTTTTGAGTTCATGTATGCCTGAGCTTGTTACAGCGGCAGAGTGATACCCATCGCCTTGGCAACGCCTTTGCCGTAGGCCGGGTCGCAGGCGAGGCAGTGGTCGATGTGGCGGCGTTTGATGAACTCCGGCACGGTGGCCATGGCGCGGGCGGTGTTGGCGAAGAGGGCCTGCTGTTGGGCGAGGGTCATGAGCCGGAACAGGGTGCGGGGCTGGGAGTAGTAGTCCGCATCATCTGCGTGAAAATCCCAGTGCTCTCCCTCTCCGTCCACCGGGATGGGGGGCTCGCGGAATTCCGGCTGTTCCTGCCACTCACCGAAGCTGTTGGGTTCATAGTTGACGGCGGCTCCGTTGTTGCCATCCGTGCGCATTTGTCCGTCTTTGTGGTATGAGTGGTAGGGGCAGCGCGGGCGGTTGACCGGAATTTGCATGTGGTTGACCCCAAGCCGGTATCGCTGGGCATCACCATAGGCAAAGAGCCGCCCCTGCAGCATCTTGTCCGGTGAAAAGCCGATACCGGGTACAATGTTGGCCGGGTTGAATGCAGCCTGCTCCACATCGGCAAAGTAGTTTTCCGGGTTGCGGTTGAGCTCCATTTCCCCGACTTCGATGAGCGGGAAATCCGTATGAGGCCAGACTTTAGTGAGGTCAAAAGGATTGTATGCCGTATGCCGGGCCTGCTCCTGAGTCATGACCTGAATACAGAGTTTCCAACGCGGGTAGTCACCGCGCTCAATGGCGTTGAAGAGGTCGCGTGTGGAGCTGTCGCGGTCATGGGCAATGATTTCAGCGGCCTGGGCATCGGTAAGATTGCGGATACCCTGTTGGCATACCCAGTGGAACTTGACCCACACCCGTTGCTGTTTTGCATTGACCATGGAAAAGGCGTGACTGCCGAAGCCGTGCATGTGGCGGTAGCCGTCCGGTATGCCTCGGTCACTCATGGAGATGGTAATCTGGTGAAAGGCTTCCGGCAGACTTGTCCAGAAATCCCAGTTGGACGTGGGGTTGGTGAGCCCGGTGCGGGGGTCTCGCTTGATGGCGTGGTTCAGATCCGGAAACTTGAGCGGGTCGCGGAGAAAAAAGACGGGGGTGTTGTTGCCTACCAGGTCCCAGTTTCCTTCTTCTGTGTAGAATTTGACGGCAAAGCCGCGGATATCCCGTTCTGCGTCCGCCGCTCCGCGTTCACCCGCCACGGTGGAGAATCGGGCAAAGACGGGTGTTTCCTTGCCGATACGATTGAACAGGGCGGCGCGAGTGTAGCGCGTGATGTCCTGTGTGACGCGAAAGATGCCGAATGCCCCGGCTCCCTTGGCGTGCATGCGGCGTTCCGGTATGACCTCTCGGTTGAAATGTCCAATCTTCTCCAGATACCACACGTCCTGCATCAGTTGTGGCCCGCGGGCTCCGGCGGTCAGGCTGTTGTTGTTATCCGGCACCGGAACTCCGGCTGCTGTGGTTAATTTCTGATTTTGCTTCATGCCGCGCTATATCCTGCCGGAATCTGCCGGGTTAGTCGAGATGTTAATGGGCAAACAGACTAATTGTTAAGGGAATGATGCTCAGTATGCCCTGTCCCATGGTATTGTACACCCATGCAAATTAAGTAAAATATAATGAAATTCAATAAAATTATCTTATATAGCTTTATATTTGTTTATGTTCTGTAGAAGAATTATTCGGGTGACAATATCGCTGAATAAAGCGAGCGGTCGGAGAATGCGGGCAGAACCATTGTGGCCTTGCTGCCGGATTCTGCCGACCGCTATTTTACCGCCACGGTTTTGCGTGAGCGGAGGTGGGGATATTTACTTTTGCACGCCACTGAACCCAACCTTCATATTGAGCGGAATGGTGATGGTGGTGGGATCTTCGTAAGTGGTGACAACGACACTGACTTCTTTTTCATCGGTGTCAAGGCTGTAGCCTAATGTTATTTCTTTCATGCCGCTCCATAGGGTGGTTCCGTTTACCTTGACTATCTGACCGGATTTAGTTCTGAATCGGATATCGGCCACCCTGGCGTTGTCTTTGTCGGACATGGAGAACTGAATATTTTCATCTTCTTCCCATTCATAGGAAATGTTAAGCCCTTTAATGTTGAGTTTGCCTTTTTCGCCGGATTTAACCGTCTGTGCCGGCTGTTTGGTGGAGCCTTTGGCTACAGAAGCAGAAAGATTTCCCTTGATTTCAATCCAATCTCCCTTGGGTTGGGTATCGATGTCGATGGATACAAGTTTACCCTCCTTGTTGGAGAAAGGAAGATTGCCGGAGCTCCATTCCAGCGTGGTGCCGGAGGTGTCAGTAATGCTGATATCTCCGGGTTTAACACTGATGATGCTCTGTTCTGGCGGGGCATGGAGTTTCCATGTAATTTGGAGTGCAGGTTGTTCTTTGAAGAAATGGAACATGCTCTCGGACTTCTGAGCAGCTTCTTTCTTTTCCTCAAACACTCGAGTAAGTGAGTACAGGGTAGCAGTGGGAGCATCTGCAGCTATGCCGAAACCGGAAATGCTCATCAACAGGGTAATGCATAAAGGGAGTTTATTCATGGCGCGCTCAGTATAGCAGCTTGGTAATACAGAATCAAGATAAAGTTAGGCGTTGAATTTGACTTGTTATTGCAAATGCTTTGATTTAGAATATCAGTATGTGGCATTCAATAGGAAAGGTAGTGGGTGGGTTTCTGCGTAGTAGTTGGAAGCTGCCAACGGTGGCAGCGGTGGGTGTTCTGCTGTTTCTGGGCTTATCCTGGGGGCTGAGCTATGCCGAGATGAATGCAGATGTGGATGTCCCGGCATGGCTGTCGTATGTGGCAGCGGTGGAGTTTTTGGGTTCCGTTCTACTGGGGTTGATGGTGCCGGTGTGGCTTATTGTCATGACCGTGAAGTGGATTCGTGCGAAAAAGTGGGGGAGTTTGGCACTGGGGTGGGGGAGCAGTGCTTGCGCCGCAATCGTGGCGTGTTTGGTGGCGATAGGGCTGTTTATGCTTGCTCTTGCCGGACCGGGGGATACCTTTGCCAAGGGGCTGGATATCCCGGAAGATGTGGATTTTGTGGTGCCGCGGGATATGACGTTTTTTGATGATGAAGAGTTTTCTGAAAGGGTGCAACAGCTGCGGGCCCTGCGCCCGGAACTGCCACCGCTGCCGGATCCGGAACCCTTGCTGACGGAGGAGCGAATGAGTGAGGAATTGAAACAGTTGAAACAAAAACTAGATGAACCGGTGGGGGAGCAGAATAAAGCAGAGGCGTTGCTGCGTCACGACTTGTTCGTTCGATATTGTGAGCTGATGTGGAAAGAGGAAGATAAGCTGGAGCAGGAAAACCTGCGAGAGCTCACGGAGCGAGGGGTGGATGCCGGAGCGGAGGCACCGCATCTGTGGAAGCTGGCTCAGGAATATCCGGAGCTGCTGCAGGAGTATTTGCTCAGAGCCCTGTATGCGGAGGCGGTGAATCCACGATTCCAGTCGGCGGCGTTGGCGCATCATAGCAATATCTATCTGTTCCATGAAAATGACCCGCAGTCCTGCCTCTGCCGGGCTGAGCTGCAAGATAAGTTTTCTACTCCCTCCGGTACATATACCTATGCTGATACACCGGAAGGAAAGTGGCGGGTGGAACTGCCCAATGGATGGGGGGTGGCCTACAAGCCCTGGCATTATGCCACGAGCCATCCGGAGGCGGAAACGCTGCCCAAGTGGTTACGAAGTGTGAAGCCGTTGCTCAAGCGTTTGGATGCGGAATTGTCTCCGCTGGCACAGAATCCTACGCGCGGGCAGTTGGATTCTTTGTTGCCGCCGCTACCGGATCAGCCTTTTGTCTGTCTTTGGGACGATGGTGCCGGTACATACAAGATGTTGATGGTGATTCCGGCTGATTACCCGGAGGGAACTTTTGAGCTGCGTGCCGAGGAATACACCACGGGGAAAAGAATTCGTTTCAGCAAACGTTTCCTCCCGGAGAAGCGTCTGGGAAATGTCTGCCGTATCATCTCTTCGGATCGTTGGAATACGGTGTATAGTGGTGATTGGAGTGAGTATTATGGCTCTCGTTGGCAAATTTGGTTTACCGGGAAAGAGGGCGGAGAGCCGCAGTGTGTCAACTCTCAGAATTTCCTCATGATGGGGTGGATGCATTGAGTTTAAGTCCGGTGTGGAGAAGTAGGTAAAAAGGAGAACAGAACATTGGGAATCAGGGTGCCCGGGGCAAGAGGGGCGGTCAGGGTAATGCTACAGAAAAGGGCTTGGGAGAAATTAAACGGCCCATCCATGTGCCGCAGGCTGCGCAGGGTGTCCTCGTGTGCAGAAATAAGCCCTCCAAGGCCAGGAGCGGGCTGATGCGGGTCAGCCACAGCGGCTCAGTTGCGCAGGAGGCACTTCTGTGGGCTGAAGAGAGCAGCCATTGGCTCACAATGGAACGCCGGTGAGGAGAAGTAATTTGCGCATAAGGTATGCGATGCGCCGGGCGGGGGTGTCGTTAGAAAAACTCCCCGCCGTATTCAGTATACGGCGGGGAGCGGAGAATGGTTCTGGTTCTTCTCTTATTTGAACGCAGTGAGGAGCGGCCATGTGCCCAATACGATGAGGGCAATGGCGCAGGCGGTCATCACACAGGCCGTGCAGAAAGGCACGCAGAGCGGTTTGTCTCCGGACTGCGGCTTTTCCCAGTACATGGCGCGGATAATCTTGAAGTAGTAGTAGAAGCCGGCAGTGGCGGTCAGTATCATAATGGGCAGCAACCACACCAGATACGTCCAGGACTGCATGGCTCCCACCAGCGCAAAGAACGAGGCCATCTTCACCATGAAGCCCATGGTCAGCGGTACACCTGCCAGAGAGGCAAAGCTGACAACGATGAGGAAAGCTGTGCGGGGGTTGGTTTTGCCCAGCCCGCGGAATGCGGAGATTTCCTCACTGCCGCGCTGAGTACGTACCATGGCGATGGCGAAGAAAGCTGCCACAGTAGCCAGGGTGTAGGCCAGCAGGTATTTGTAGGTGAGCACTTCCACAGGCCCACTCAGATGCTCGCTTATCTTAAGGAAATCAGGCGGATTCAGATTCAAGAAGAACACGAGAATGAACCCGGCCTGCCCGATGGAGGAGTAGCCCAGCAGGCGCTTGGCGTTGCTCTGGAAAAGAGCCCCAAGGTTACCAATCAGCAGGGTGGCACCTGCCACGACGGCAAAGACGTTCACGAGCATGTCTGCCACGTGTGTACCGGGAATGGCCAACAACTTACTACGGAAAGGCACTACCAATGCGCAGAGCAGGGCAAAACCCGCTGTCTTGGAGGCAACTGCCAGGAATGTAGTGGTGGGGGTGGGGGCACCCTGGTACACATCGGGAATCCACACGTGCATGGGCGCGGCACCCACCTTGAAGAAAGCCCCCAGGAAGAGCAGTGCCACGGACATCAGGAAGCCGATGGCGACCGTGCCGGAGGCTACGCTGCCACTGAGTGTTTTGATGACAACGTCGGAATCCAGAATAAACGTGCCGGTCATGCCGAAATACCAGGCTGCGCCGAATACGAGGATACCCGTGCTCATGGCACCCAGCACCAGATACTTGATGCCGGCCTCAATGGAACCCTGATTGCGGCGGAAATAACCCGCCAGCACGTAGGAGGTCAGCGTGACCACCTCCAGACTTACAAAGATCATAATGAGGTCGGCAGCCTGCGTGAGGCAGAGGATGCCGGCGCATGCCACCAGCGGCAGGGCGTAAAATTCGCCCGTGCCTTCGTCACTTGTTCCCCCGGCGATGGAGGCGCAGCTTACTTTGGTGTAGTCATAGGCAACCAGGATGCTCAGCCCGGTGGCAAGGCATGCCAGGAAGCTGTAAGCATTGGTGTGCTCACCGCTGACGGTGTAGCAGCCTACCAGCAGAACACTCAGGGCGGCTGTAACCGCATAGGCGCGCTTGGGCAGGGCTTTGATAAAGGTATCTGCCATGAGCAGAACCGCAGCCACCCCGATGAGGATGAAGGCCGGCGTGAACTGAGCCCAGGTGTAGGTTGCCGAGCAGTATGTTGCAATGTCGTTCATATTGTTATCGGGTGGTGGTTCAGATGAGGTTCATAAGCGGCTTAAGCAGCTGCGGGGCGATGCCGAACAGCACGATGAAGAGTGCCAGGAATCCGGCAGAGATGATATCAGCGCAGCTCAGCTTCGTGGCGCGTTCGGAGGTGTGCCCAATCTCGCTCTCAAAGATGTTGCGGAAAGCTCGCAGCATGTAGATGGCACTGATGACCAGACCCCACAGGGCAAATACCAGTGTCAGCTGCACGGCTCCCAGTCCGCCGAACACGGAGGCAATGGCACTCAGTCCGCTGCTGATTCCGTTGAACATCCAGGTAAACACGCAGCCAATGCCCCAGGGAAGAGCATTGAGCCAGTTAATGCAGCAGGTGAGCACATCACAGCCGGCTGTGGCGGCGGTGGCTCCCGTCTTCCAGTTCGCGAAACAGGAGACAAAGATGGTGTACTCCCCGGCGAAGTTGGCGAGCAGCGGCAGACCGATGGAAGCCATGCCGGCCAGCCCGAACAGGAAGCCCAGCAGCGGCAGCTTGCGGGCAAGCCCACCCATGGAGTCGAGCTCCAGTGTGCGGGTCTGGCTCTCAATCTGCCCGGTGAGCAGGAAGAGCATGGCGATGGTCAGACCGTGTGCCAGCATCAGCACGGCTGCACCCTGATAGGCCAGGATGTTGTTGCCCTTGTCAGCGATGACGGCGGCAAAGGCCAGGAAGATGTAGCCCATGTGCATGACGGAGGAGTTACCGAGCATGTCATCCAGCCGCGTCTGAGAGACGGTCACGTAGCCCACCCACAGGATGTTGCCCAGCAGAAGCAACAGCAGCAGGTTGTTCCAGCTGCCGAAGAGCTCCCCGCAGCGGGAACCGAAAGCTTCTGCCAGCGTGAAGAGTCCGTACAGACCGAACTTCTTGAGCACACCCGCATGCAGCATGGCGATGGGGGCCGGAGCACTGGCGTAGGCCGGAGCTGCCCAAGTGTGGAAGGGGAAGAGCGACACCAGTGTGCCGAAGCCCACTATCAGCAGCCCGGCAATCAGGCAGGGCGTGCTGGGCATGCCGGAAGCCACGGATGTTTTCAAAGCTGTGAAGGTCCAGGCGTTCATCTGGGTGCAGAGCAGCAGCAGACCTGCCAGCAGCACCATGGAGGCAAGACCCAGATACACCGTAGCGGTCCAGGCGATGGAGCGGCGGTCGCCGCGCCCATAGCAGCCAATCATGATGAAGGTGGGGATGAGTGCCAGCTCGTGGAAGCCGTAGAAGGCGATGATGTTGTCGGACATGAATGCGCCGATGGCACCGGCGGAAAGCAGCAGGGAGGAAATGCTCCAGCTGCGCTCGGCGTCCTTGTTCGGTGCTTTCATACCGATGGTGGCTGCCAGGGTCACCAGCAGTGCCAGCAGCACCATGATTTTGCTGAAAGGCAGCCCGAGCGTGAACTGAATCTTCGTGCCGCAGACGGTGGAGAGGCAGGCTTTGCTGCATTCCGGGCAGAGGATGGAGCACAGTATGGCTCCCACGCCCAACACAAGCATGACGGCGGCTGCCGTTATCGCCGTTAAGCGACCCGGCGTGCGCAGCAGACCGATCAGTGCGGCCGCAATCACAGGTATAAGAATAAGCCAGATAAGCATGATTGTAATGTCAGGTTAGTGTTAGAGGGCGATGAGAACGATAATGATGAGCAGACCCAGACCTGCCACGCAGGAGTAGGCACGCAGCGAGCCGCACTGAATCCGGCTGAGCAGGACCCCAATGCATCTTACCAGCCAGGCTGAGCCCTGAACCAGAAGACCGCGTATGAGGGCGGAGTCGATGAACTCGATGATGTGTGCCCCGCATTGCTGCAGGCCGCCGACGAGTCCCTTGTCATAGATGGCATCAATGTAGAGACGCTTGCGGAGAGCGGTGGAGATGAAGTTGTTGCTCAGCGGGTCTGCACTGCGCTTGCCGAAACCGTAGATGACAACGGCTGCAAGCAGACCCAGCACCAGTGCTCCCAGGCTCACGTAGAAGGTAAAGCCAAAGTGGAAGCCGTGGGCGTGGAAGCCCTTAGCGGGTACCAGATAGTCAGCCACAAATCCGTAGCCGGAGATGATAGCCATGACGGCCAGTGCCAGCAGAGGCAGCAGCATGCTGGGAGATGCCTCCCGTGCCTCCGCTGCACCGTGAGCGCGTGCCGGACCGAAGAAGGCCACCAGGCAGAGGCGGGTCATGTAGAAGGTGGTAAGCACGGCCACACCTACCCCAATCCAGAAGAAGGTGGGGTGCTTGACAACGGCTGCATCCAGTATCGCCTCCTTGGAGAAGAAGCCGGAGAAGCCCGGTACGGCGATGAGAGCGAAGGTGCCCATGAGGAAGCAGAGAACGGTTACCGGCATGCGGCGTGCCAGACCGCCCATCTTCCAGATGTCCTGCTCGTGGTGGCAGCAGACGATGACGGCACCGGCTCCCAGGAAGAGCAGAGCCTTGAACCAGGCGTGCGTGTACAGGTGGAACATGGCGGCTTCTCCTGCCAGCAGACCCACGGCCATGACCATGTAGCCCAGCTGAGACAGGGTGGAGTAGGCCAGCACGCGCTTGATGTCATCCTGCTGGGTGGCGATGATGGCCGCCATTACGGCGGTGATGGCACCCACGGTGGCAATAACCATGCGGGCGGTCTCCGTGAAGACTTCCGTACCCATGCTGATTTGCAGACGCACCATCATGTACACACCGGCTGCCACCATGGTTGCCGCGTGGATGAGGGCGGAAACGGGGGTCGGACCCTCCATGGCATCCGGCAGCCACACATGCAGCGGGAACTGGGCGGATTTACCGATGGCTCCGCAGAAGAGGCAGATGACGGTCACCGTCAGCAGGCAGGGAGCCACGCCGGCAGCGGCGGTACCCATTTTGTCAAAGGTGAGGGTGCCGAACACACCGAGGGTGAGCAGGATGCCCAGCAGGAAGCCGAAGTCACCCACGCGGTTGGTGATAAATGCTTTCTTGGCTGCATCTGCAGCACTGGCCTTGTGGAACCAGTGACCAATGAGCAGGTAGGAGGAGAAACCTACCATTTCCCAGCCGATGAAGGTCATGGCCAGATTGTCAGCCAGCACGATGGTGCTCATGCTGAACATGAAGATGCTCAGCCCGGCAAAGTAGCGGCTCAGGTTGGAGTTGTCCCCCTTCATGTAGCCGATGGAGAAGATGTGCACCAGCAGACCGATACCGGTGACTACCAGCATCATGCGCATGGCAAGCTCATCCATGGTCAGACCCAGATGCAGCGATGTGGCAGCGCTGCCGGTGGGCATCCATGTGTAGATGTCCGCTGTGCCGGTCTGCCAGCCCGTGAGATAAGCGATACACAGGGCAAAGGTGCCCAGTGCGGACAGGATGGAGAGCGTGGCTGCCGTCTTGGGGCACTTGTGGAAGATCACCCAGTCAATGGCTGCCACCAGCAGCGGCAGTACGAGGAAGAGCCAGGGAAGATTCTGTATCATATCTGTATGCTGTGGGGTTAGTCTTTGAGTGAGTTGAGGGAGGTGCTGTCCACCGTGCGGCGGGCGCGGAACATGGCTACGATAAGTGCCAGGCCGATGGAAACCTCAGCCGCGGCAATGGCCACGATGAAGAGGGAGAGAACCTGGGCATCATACACCGGGATACCTGCTGTACCCTGGGCGCGAGAGAATGCCACCAGTGAGATATTGGCCGCGCTGAGCATCATCTCCAGACACATGAACACCACGAGGATGTTGCGGCGGATGAGTACCCCGGCCAGCCCGATGGAGAACAGGATTCCTGAGAGAATCAGGTAATGTGCTAACGGAATTGTCATGGGTGTGAGTGAAAGGGGTTAGTCTTTGCGAATCTTGCGGGCCAGAGCCACAGCGCCCACCGTGCCGGAAAGCAGGGCAAAGCTCAGGATGACAAAGGCGATGTTATACTGAGTGAACAGAGTCTTGCCCAGCAGCTTCACGTCCGGGTAACCGGTGGCTGCGGCTGCGGCCTCCGGTCTCATGCCGGGATTGGCTGCCTGATTGGCGGCCTTGCTGTCCAGCTGCGGCAGGGAGCCGCCGAAACCGGTCTGCTGCGGAGCGGCTGTTTCTGCCTTGGGGGTATCTGTCACGGCCAGCGCATCTATATTCTCACAGGCGGTGATGACCGGGCAGGCTCCGTCCTGAGCACCCGGCAGGTGCAGGGCAACGTGCGTGACGATGCCGGCAAAGATGGAGGCCACCACAACGCCCACCACCATGGGCATCAGCCCGGAGTGCTCCTCTGCTTTCACGTCGAGCATCATCACGACGAAGAGGAAGAGCACCAGGATGGCACCGGCGTAGACGATGAGCTGCACAATGCCCAGGAACTGGGCTCCCATGCCGAAGAGGATGGCAGCGGTGAAACCGAAGCTCAGAGCCATGTTCATGGCCGAAGCCACGGGGTTGCGGAAGGCAACCACGCCGATGGCGCAGAGAGCTGCCAGTGCCGCAAACACGTAAAAGATAATCTGACAAATGGCGGATTCAAACATGGCGGTATATTATTTGTATTGGTTCCACTTGTTGACCAGACCCTTGCGCGTGCCGCCCAGGCGGTAGAGCGTCTCCTTGTTGCGGACGGCGTTCTTGCGATCGGTCATGGTGATGAGGTATTCCTTGGAGAGGAAGATGGCCTGCTCCGGGCAGACTTCCTGGCACATGCCGCAGTAGATGCAGCGCAGCATGTCAATCTCGAACTCCTTGGGGGCTTTTTCCTGTTTCTGACAGCCACTGTCCGGGGATACCTCACCGGGGGTCACGGTGATGGCGCGTGCCGGGCAGATGAACTCGCAGAGCTGGCAGGAGACGCAGCGCTCGCGTCCGTCCTCGCCGCGCACCAGGGTGGGGGCACCGCGGTAGTATTCCGGCAGGCGGTCATCCCAGCGTTGTTCGGGGAAGGGCATGCAGGCACCCACGCCTTTGCCGTTGAATTCCTTTTTGGCGGGTGTTTTGCCCAGCAGGGAAAGCACCAGGTGCTTGAAGGTGATGCAGAGCCCCTTCACGAGCTCCACCACGTAGACCTTGTCCAGGATGGAGAACTTGGGCCGTTTGATTTTGATGTAAGACATGATGAGTGTAAAGGGTTACTTGATGAAATACAGAATGGCGGCGGTCAGGAAGATGTTGGCTACTGCCAGCTCCAGGAAGACGAGCCAACCCAGCTTCATTACCTGGTCCCAGCGGAAGCGCGGCAGTGTCCAGCGCACCCACACGAAGAAGAAGATGAAAGCCAGCAGCTTGATGATGAACATGAGGAACTGGCAGATGACGGCCACCCAGTCGCACCAGGCGTGGAGTGCTTCATCCGCGCCGAAGCCGATGGACCAGCCACCCAGGAAGAGCGTGACCACCAGTGCGGAGCCGATGACCATGGCGGCGTATTCTCCCATGAAGAATGAGGCAAACTTCATGGAGGAGTATTCCGTGTGGTAACCGCCCACCAGGTCGGTTTCACACTCCGCCATATCGAAGGGCGTACGGTTGGCCTCTGCAAAGACGCAGGTCACGAAGATGATGAAGCTGAGCACCATGGGGACCATGAGCGCCCAGCGCTGGAGGCTCAGACCCTCACCCCACAGCGGCAGCAGTGTCCAGCCGTTGGCGGCCTGGTTGCTCACGATGTCCTGCATGTTGAGCGTACCGAACATCATCAGCAGCGGGATGATGGAAAGCCCCATGGCCACCTCATAGGAGATGAGCTGAGCCGTGGCGCGCAGACCTCCCAGGAAGGGGAACTTGGAGTTGGAGGACCAGCCGGCCATGGTGATACCGTAGACGGAGAGCCCGGAGATGGCAAAAATCCACAGCGGGCCGATGCCGATGTTGGCCACCACCATGTTGATATCACCCCAGCAGGTGGAGGCAGAGGAGGCGAAAGGCACCACCGCTGCTGCCACCATGGGCGGCCCCAGCACCAGCATGGGAGCGATGATGAAATAGATTTTACGCACGTAGGAGGGGGTGTTTTCCTGCTTGAGGAAGAGCTTGCCGCCGTCCAGACAGGGCTGCATCAGACCGAAAGTCGGGATGTCGCGGTCGAGCTTCAGCCAGGTGCAGAGTTTGGCAATCCAGCAGGTCTCCGGAATGCCGAAGTAGTGCAGCACGTTCTT
This sequence comes from Akkermansia sp., assembly GCA_017398765.1. Classification (GTDB taxonomy): domain Bacteria; phylum Verrucomicrobiota; class Verrucomicrobiia; order Verrucomicrobiales; family Akkermansiaceae; genus Akkermansia. The sequence continues at coordinate 39,288 of JAFQEY010000035.1, read as the reverse complement.
GAGCGGCTGCTTCTCCTTGCTGCCGTAGCGTTTGAAGAGCGTCAGCGGAATGCCGGCGCGGTTGGGACCGGGGCGATCCTGAATCCAGCCGGCTACGCGGCGCTCAATCCACACGGAAAGGACAACAAATGCCAGAATCACGGCAAACATCAGCACCAACTTGATTACCGTGGTAATCAGGTAGAACCAGATGTCGTTTTCCAGCAGGTTGTCGCACCAATTTAAGATAGCGTCCATCATATCAGGTTTATGTTACGTTGGTGTTGATTCGTTATTTCTTGGCTTTTTCGCGTTCGATGAGGGGGATGGTCACGCCCGTGTTGAGTATCACCTTGCCCTCATTGCCGATGTTGCCCCAGGTGAGACCCTTCATCGGCTCGAACTCCTGTGCCATTTCCTCCAGCACCATCATCGGTGTGGGGCAGGCAATGACTTTCACGCAGTCGCAGCCCAGACGCTCGGACACATCGCGGAAGATGGCCCAGTCGGAGCGGGACTCGCCCAGCGGTTCGATGGCTTTGTTCAGACGCTGGATACGGCCTGCCACGTTAATCATGGTGCCGTATTTCTCTGCAAAGGTCACACCGGGCAGCACCACGTCGGACATGCGGGTGGTTTCGTTTTCGCTGTGGTGGATGGTGAGCAGGTAGTCCAGTCCTTCCAAATCCTCCTTGGTGAAGCCGGCTTCCGGGGAGGTCAGGTCTTCTCCCAGAGCAATGACGAAACGGACGGTGCCGTTGCGCACGCCGCGGCGGATGGCGTTCAGACCGGTGCCGGTCTTGCCCAGAATCATCTTCACGCCGTTGGTGTTCGGGTTGCGGTCTTCGCTCACCAGCATGTTGTCGCCCGTTCCTTTGCGGGAAACGATGTCGAGCTTCGTGATGCCGAGCTGACGAGCCAGGGCGCGCACCATGTAGAGCTCCTCATTGGTCATGCGGGCGGATGCCACGATGGCGGTTTCTGTGGGGGCGCACTTGTGCAGCTGCTCGACCACGAGGTTGAGGGCAGAGTCCCAGGTGGTGGGACGCTGCGGTGCCTTGGCATCGGTCTTGACCAGCGGAGTGAGCAGACGCTCGGGAGCGTTGATGTATTTGTAGTTAAGGCGGTGGCTGTCCGGCATCCAGCAGCTGTTCACCTCGTCATTCTGGCGCGGGGTGATGCGGTATACCTTGCTCTCGCGGGTCCAGATGTTGATGTTGGTGCCGGTGCCGCAGTTCACGTCGATGGTAGGCGTGCTCTTCAGGAACCAGACGCGCATCTGGAAGCGGAAATCCTTGCTGGTGAGCGCACCCACGGGGCAGAGGTCCACGGTGTTCATGGAGTAATTGCTGTCCAGTGTGGTGCCGGGGTAGCAGGAGATGGCGTTGTGGGTGCCGCGGTTCACGACCCCCAACACTTCCTCGCCCACGATTTCTTTCATGAAGCGAACGCAGCGGCGGCAGAGTACGCAGCGCTCCTGGTCCAGATTCACACGCGGGCCGATGGGAAGGTTCTTGCCCTTCTTGGTCTTGGCTTCGGTGAAGCGGTGCGTGCCGCGACCGTAGTCGGCGGTGTATTCCTGGAGCTTGCACTCACCGGCCTGGTCGCAGATGGGGCAGTCCAGCGGGTGGTTGGTCAGCAGGAACTCCAGCACGCCCTTGCGGGCCTCTTCGGTCATCTTGCTGTTGGTGCGGATACCCATGTTCTCTGCCACGGTGTTGGCGCAGGCGATGACGGCGCGGGGCATCCAGGAGATGGGCTGGTAGCCGTTCTCATCATAGGTAGGGGCGGCACCGGGAGCCAGGCGGGGGGGCATGCCCTGTTCCACCAGGCACATGCGGCAGGAACCCACCACGGAGAGCTTCGGGTGATAGCAGAAGGTGGGCACGTGCGCACCCACGGAGTTGCAGGCATCCACGATACGGGTGCCCTTGGGGAATTGATACCAGGTGCCGTTTATCTGGACATTGACCTTGCCGGCAGCGGCAGCGGCGTCCTTCGGCAGTATTGCGGGAATAGAGCTCATGAAGTTTAGAGAGAGGTTTAGTCTTCGCGAATCAGGTACTTGCGGGCCTCGGCTGTCTCCGGAGAGTGTGCCTTGAGGGCGTTGATGGGCTTGGTGAGCGCCAGGAACTCTTCCCGGAACTTGGTGGTGAATGCCTGGGTGGGCCAGGAGCAGGCCTCACCGAAAGCACAGACGGTGCGACCGCAGATGTTGTCTGCCACGGATTTGAGCAAATCGACATCCTCAGGAGAGCCCTTACCCTCACAGATGCGGGTGGAGAGTTTGAGCATCCACGGGTTGCCCTCGCGGCAGGGGGAGCACTGGCCGCAGGATTCCCAGGCAAAGAAGCGGTTGAGGTTGTTGAGCATCTTGGGCATGCTGCGGGAATCATCCATCACAATCACGCCGCCGGAACCGCTCATGGAACCGAACTTGGCGATGGAGTCCAAATCCAGCGGGATATCAAACACGCTCATCTCGCGCACGGTGCCGTCAGGGTTGCGGTCCTTGAGCACCTCATCACAGCGCATCACTTTGGCAGAGGCTCCACCGGGGATGATGGCCTTGAACTTGCGGCCTCGCTTCGGGCCGCCGCAGATGTCGTAGAGCAACTCACCGTAGGTCAGCGAGCCGGAAATGATTTCGTAGTAACCCGGGCGCTTCACATCGCCGGACACGCCGATGATTCGGGTGCCGGGGGAACGCTGCGCACCCTCTGCGGCGTAGGCTTCAGCTCCGCGCATGAGCACCTGACGCACCTGGCAGAGAGATTCCACGTTGTTCACGATGGTCGGGCAGCCATACAGACCGATGGCGGCGGGGAAGAAGGGCGGCTTGATGCGCGGATAGGGGCGCAGTCCCTCAATGGAGTTGATGAGACCGGTTTCTTCACCGCAGATATAGGCCCCGGCTCCGCGGTGGACGATGATTTCCAGGTCAAAGCCGCTCTTGAGGATGTTCTTGCCCAGGAATTTCTTTTTCTTGGCTTCCTCAATGGCGTTTTGCATGATTTTAGCGGCCTCCGGGAACTCCTCGCGCATGTAGATGACACCAAAGTGAGCCTGCACGGCATAGCAGGCAATAATCATGCCCTCCAGCAGCTGGTGCGGGTCCTGGTGTACTACAAAGCGGTCTTTGAAGGTGCCGGGCTCGGATTCGTCGCAGTTGCAGACCAGGTAAACGGGCTTGGTGTTGCCCTTGGGAATGAAGGTCCACTTCACACCGGTGGGGAAGCCGGCACCGCCGCGTCCGCGCAGTCCGCTCTTCTTCACTTCATTGATGACGTCGGCAGGCTCCATCTTGATAGCCTTCTTCAGCGTCTCGTAACCGCCGTCCTCCATGAAACATTTGATGGAGGGATTGTATCCCTCGCGGTCAATGTTACGGAAAATGCGGCGCGTTTCACGCGGGTGCGGCTCGCGACCGCGGATATAGGTGATTTCGCTCATGTTTCGCAGAGGGGGGTTAGGCATTCTTGCTGTATTCGTTAATCAGCTTGTCAATCATCTTCGGCGTGACCTGCGAATACAGTGTATCGTTAATCATGATATTGGGCCCAAAGCCGCAGTTGGCAAGGCATTCTACCGGCTCAATGCTCCACAGACCGTCCGGGCTCACTGCCATGGGGTGCTCATCGGTGATGGAGGCGGGATCCACTCCAATCTTGCCGCAGATGTAGGGAATCAGCTCCTCGCCGCCGGAAAGGGAGCAGGCGATGGTGCGGCACACGCGGAAGTGGTACTTGCCGGGGCAGTGCGTGTGGATGCCGGGGTAGAAAGTGACCACACCCGCCACATGGATGGGGGTGCTCTTGCACATTTCCGCAATCCAGGGCATGGCTTCCGGGCAGATGTAGCCGTGCTTTTCCTGAATCATGTGGATGATGGGGAGTACGGCGGATTGCTCTTTGCCTTCCGGGTACAGTGCCACCAGCTTGGCTGCCTCCTCCGTCAGCTCCGGCGTTACCGCAAACTTGGGGAAGTACTTCTCACCGGGAGAAGGTTTGGCTGCCGTCAGGGCATCAATCGCATTGGGTTGTTCAGACATGTGTGTTCAGAAGTGTTTGTCTTTGAAAGGTGGTTAGCGGTCGCATTCGCCCTGCACGAAGTCGAAGGAACCCAGAATGGCGGGTACGTCACTGACCAGGTGACCCGGCAGCAGCTCCGGCAGGATGGAAAGAGTGCAGTAGGAGGGGCTGCGCATCTTCAGGCGGTTGGCTATGCCGCCGCCCTTGGAATCCAGGAAGAAGCCCAGCTCGCCCTTCGGGTTTTCTGCGGCAAAGTAGACCTGACCGACCGGGGCGTTCACGCACTCTGTGCTGACCATGAACTGGCGGATGAGTTCCTCTATGCCCTCCATGGCAGCCTGTTTGTTGGGCAGGATGCCCTTGTCGTTCTGCACCCAGATGGGACCGCCGGGCATCTTGGCCAGTACCTGGCGGATGATGCGGACGGACTGGCGGATTTCTTCCATGCGCACCTGGAAGCGGGCGTAGCAGTCGCCCTCCTCCGCTACGGGGATGTCGAATTCATACTGCTCGTAGCCCAGATAGGGGTTGGTTTTGCGCAGGTCGCGCCGGATGCCGCTGGCGCGCAGGTTGTTGCCGGTCATGCCGTTCTGCAGGGCCATCTCCTTGGTGATGACACCCACGCCGACCAGACGGTCGATGAATACCTTATTGTGCAGCAGCAGTTTTTCCATCTCATCCACGGTGCGCAGGGCACTGTCGCAGAAAGCAAGAATCTGTTTCTCGATTCCCTTCGGCAAATCACGGGTCATGCCGCCGATGCGGGTGTAACTGGAGGTGAAGCGGGCGCCGCAGATCTGCTCATAGATGTTGTGGACGCGCTCCTTCTCCTCGAATGCATACAGGAAAGCGGTCATGGCGCCGGTGTCCATGGCATACACGCCCGTGCCCAGGAAGCAGGAGGAGATGCGGGAAAGCTCACAGCACAGCACGCGGATGGCCTGACCGCGTTCCGGTAGCTCCCAGCCCATCAGCTTCTCCACCGCGCAGGCATAGGCGATGTTGTTGCTCATCGGTGCCAGATAGTCCATGCGGTCCGTGTAGGTCACAAACTGGTTGTAATGGCAGTTCTCCGCAATCTTTTCCATGCCGCGGTGCAGGTAGCCAATAACGGGGTCGCAGGATACAATCTCCTCACCGTCAATCACTAACTTTAAGCGAAGAACGCCGTGTGTGGCAGGGTGGGAGGGTCCCATGTTCAGGGACACCAGCTCGCCCTGGTCTTCGGCATCGTTCTTCAGATAGTCCACCGCTGTGGCTGATGTATCAGGCACTTGTAAAATCTTTGTTGTCTTCATAACCGGTTATATTCGAGGCCACCTCCGGCCATTATCGCGCGGAGATATTAAACACCTTTCACTTGTAAAGTTCAAGCCTAAAGTGTTCTCTGTCTGCCGAAAATCCATGCTTGCCCTGCTGTATTTAAGGTTAGTTAAAACAAACAATAAGAAAGATTCTAATGTTTTCGGCTGCTGAAAAATTAGGCGCGTAAGCCACGATTGCCGCTTGCAGGAGAGCGGGGCAGGGAGTATGATGGTGACATGAGCTCAAAGGTAACGGCAGAACAACTGGAGATGGTACGCAGCTGGGCATCCGGCGGGGTGGATTTGAATGGCATTCAGAAGAAACTGGTGACGGAGTGCGGCGTGCACCTTACCTACATGGATGTCCGTTTCCTGCTGTTGGACAACGGTATTGAAATTGCCTCCGCTGCTCCTGCACCGAAAAAGGAGACCCCGAAAGCCCCGGAACCGGCTCCTGAGCCGCAGCAGCCCGCAGCTCCCGCGCCGGGTGCCGCTCCCGGCAAGCCGAAAGTGACGCTGGATGACCTGCAATTACCCGGCGCGCTGATATCCGGCAAGGTGGATTTCCCCTCCGGCACACACGGTGCATGGATGATTGACCAGATGGGACGATTCGCATGGAATGACCTGAGCGGCACTCCCACACAGGAAGAGCTGCAGGCTTTCCAGTTTGAGCTCACGCAGCTGCTCAGCCGCGGGTAATGTCCGCCATTCTCCATCACACTGTGAAACAGTTGCCCCTTGCTTTCTTGTGCGCTGCTTTATGCTGCGGGTGTGTATCCCACCCCGCCCCGGTGCTGCCTCAGGACTGTAAGATGCCGGCGGCGCATGCACAGCGGATGAAAGAATCAGCCGCTGTGCATGTCTGCCGCACGGCGGATGATGGGATTGCCTATCTGGTCAATGGCTATATCGTTTGCCGCTCCGCCCAGGAGGTCAGGGAAGTGCTTGTTTGCACAGAACCCGTGGCGGTGCATGTCACCTATCTCTCCACCGGGAAAATGATTAGTCAGGCTGTACAGCCTCTGAAAGAGGTCGGCATACCCATTTCCTATATAACTGTTGTGAATTCATTTGACGCAGTACCCTTTGTCTATACTCTCCCATGAGAAGATATCCCTCCGCTTGTATGGTGGAGCAGCTGAGAAAAAAGTCTGATTAGGCTTGAATGTCTCTCCCGGATGTAGTATACCGAGTGAGACGTAATGAAAGCCGATATTCCACAGGAACCTGAGAGCGAGATACTGCTCTACACCACTCCCGATGGTGAGGTGCAGCTGGATATCCGCCTGCAGGATGAAACGCTGTGGATGACGCAGCAGATGATGTCTGAGCTGTTTCAGACAACGGTTCAGAATATCATCATGCATGTTGGTAATATATACCAAGAGCTTGAGCTTCAACGAGAGGGAACTTGTAAGGAATTTTTACAAGTTCGGCGGGAAGGGAATCGACAGGTCAGTCGTCCCGTCCGATTTTACAACCTGGACATGATACTCTCCGTGGGCTACCGTGTGAATACGCGGCGGGGTACGCAGTTCCGAATCTGGGCAACGCGCCGTTTGCGGGAGTATCTGCTGCGCGGCTATGTGGTGCATGAGCGCCGCCTGCAGCAGCTGGGACAGGTGGTGCGGCTGATGCGCCGCGCCGCAGACCGTTCGGATGCCCGGCAGGTGCTGGATGTGATAGAGCATTACAGCACCGGTTTGAATCTGTTGGATGCGTATGACCACCAGTGTCTTACCCGCCCCGAAGGCCGCTCTGACTGCTATGTGCTCAGCTACGATGAATGCCGCAGACTCATAGACAGCATGAGTTTCGGCGCGGAATCCGACCTTTTCGGGCGCGAAAAGGATGATTCCTTTCGCGGCTCTCTGGGGAATATCTACCAAAGCTTCGGTGGTGTGGATATCTATCCTACCATGGAGGAAAAAGCAGCCCGCCTGCTGTATTTTGCCGTCAAAAATCACGGATTTTACGACGGTAACAAACGCATTGCCGCTGCCGTGTTCCTGTATTTTCTGGATTGCAACAACGCCCTCTTTATTGATGGTGAAAAACGGCTGGCAGATGCTACACTGGTGGCACTTGTCATTCTTATTGCCGAGTCCCGACCGGATGAGATGGAGACTATCATCTCGGTCATTCTCAACTGCATGCAGCCATAAACAGGCTGCGGGAACTGTCTTCCCGGCAAATGCTGATAAGGGAATCCCGGAAGCACCGTATGTGACAGGGAAGTACAGTGCTGTTGCGCTCAATTTCCCTTTTTTTCGGAGTGTTCGCAACCGGATGCAAAAACGCTGCCACCCATTACAGGCGGCAGCGTTGGAAATTGACTCAGCTGTCAGGCAAGCTTTACTTGCGGCGACGGCGGGCAGCCAGACCGGCCAGAGCCAGCAGACTCAGCGTAGCCGTGGTCGGTTCAGGAACAACATAAGCATCGCTCACTTTAACATTGAGAGTTGCGGTGCCGTCACCACCACCGTTCATGTTATGACTGCCGCCGGTGAAAGAAGCAACCTTCGTACCGTCAAGGTACAGATCAGCAGCAGCAGAACCGTTGCCGCCACCAAGGTACTCCACCGTGTATGTGCCGGCACCAAGAATGTAAGCACCGGATGTGCCGGCAAACGTTGAAGAGTTGTGGATGTTACCCACTGCACTGATATCACCATCTGTCACCGTCACACTGGCTACACGATCAAGACGCAGCGTAAGGCCGTTCTGTGCGTTGTAATCCAGGGTGAACACGTTAGCGGAATAGTTGCCGCTGGCAGCAGGGTTGGCATAGTAACCCAGAAGGTACTGGGTGGAAGTCGGCAGAACTTCATCCAGCACAAACGTGAAATCGAAAGCACCGGCATAGTAGTTGCCACCGGGAGCCATGGTGGTGTCTTCCTGAATGGTAACAGCGGAAGCCACACCGGCGAGAGCCATAAGAGCGATAATCGTCTTCTTCATTTTTGTTGTATTTTCTATATGTTTATTGTTTTTTTGCGGCAAGCTGCCCGGGGATACCCGGTTCTTCGCGCGTCGGAATGCCGAGAGACCCGAGTCGGACTCGCCGGGCGTGAGTATATCGCATTTCGAATGCGATGCTGCGAGGGGATATGAATAGGATGTCTCCCATGTGTTTTGAGAAAAAGCCTATACTCTTATGAATCTCTGCTGTAAAACCTGTATATCTTGTAGCGAACATACATGGCTTGCCATTGTGGCCTCATCTGTGGCACAATTGAGGCACCTGTTTGAATGGTTCATCATAAATGGTGAATTTAGAAGAAAATTGCTTGCAAAATATAAAAATAATGCTAAAATCACCATGTATGGTGATTTTTAGTAATGCTGCAGAAATAGGAAAAGAAATACGCACGCGGCGAGAATCATTGGGGGTAACGCTGCAACAACTGGCAGATTTGACAGGAATCGGCATCAATACACTTAGCCGTCTGGAGCGAGGGGTGGGCGGAGTTACTCTGAAAACACTGCTTGCGGTGATGCAAACACTGGGCTTAAAATTAAGAATGGAAGTAGAAAGGAGCTGAGATAAATGGAACGCCGAGCTACTGTTTTTGTCAATAGAATAGCAGCTGCAACACTTTTCAAACATGAAAAAGCTGATTCGCGGAGATATGAATTGCGTTACCTGCCGGACTACCTGACACTTCCGCAGGCAACAGCCATAAGTTTGCGGCTGCCTCTACGAAGCGAACCTTATTATAGTGATTGCCTGTTTCCTATTTTTGATAACATGTTACCGGAAGGGGAGTACAGACGCGGTATCTGTCTGCGGCTTCGTTTGGATGAGTCTGATGCTTTCGGTTTACTGTTAGCCTTGGCTCAATATGATTCCATTGGTGCCGTTACGGTTAGGGAGGATAAACAATGAATGCCCCTCTTTTTTCAAGGTATAGTCCGGCTGAGTGCCGGCGGTTGTTTGACGGGCAGAATATCAGCCCGATTTTGCCGTACGAAAGCTCTCCTTTTAACGATGAGGAAAGTGAGGCTGATAGTCCCGGCTGCATATCTGTATCCGGAGCACAAGAAAAATACTCTCTGATAACGGATGGACATTTCCTGCGCTACGCAAAACAAGGGGAGCAAGGGCTCTATATGTTGAAGCCGCGTCCGCACCGTATGAAGCTGCGGACGGATATGCCGGTGAATGAGTGGCAGAGCATGCGCTGGGCAAGTGAATTATTCGGGCTTCCCGTAGCAGAATGTACTCTCTGTTTTTATGGGGATGGTGAACCGGCGTATCTGGTGAGACGCTTCGATGTGAAACCGGACGGCAGCAAGCGCAGAATGGAAGATTTGGCTGCGTTAGGAAATGTTCTCACACAGGAAAACAGTGGCAGTAAATATGAAGGAAGCTATGAGGAACTTGCCTCCATCATTGCTCGTTACGCCATTGCACCGCGTATTCAGCTCATGCTCTTCTTTCAGTATGTAGTGGTGAATTATCTGCTGTGCAACGGTGATGCACACATGAAAAATTTTGCCCTTCTGGAGAACGATACTGGAGGAATGGTGCTGGCTCCGGCCTATGATGTCATGAACACTCGCCTGCATGTGGAAGATTCTGACTTTGCTTTAAGCCACGGTTTATTTGCCAATGGTCAACCTGTTTCTCGAGCGGGTATGGGAGCTCATTTTCTTGATTGGGCAGAAAGAATAGGACTCCCCCGTAAAGCTGCGATTCGTTATTTGAGAAAAGCGCTCTCTCAACAGAATAAATTAGAACAACAAATACATGCTTCTCTGCTCAGTAGGAAGGCACTTCATTCCTACCTGTACCACATCCGCGAGCGTTTTTTGCGGCTGCAGAAAGGACTGTAACCACCTATTCAATAAAGAAAATAAGACCGCTGCCGGATAAAGGCAGCGGTCTTGTTTGACTTGTAAACGAACAAGTAATAAATTACTTGCGGCGACGGCGGGCAGCCAGACCGGCCAGAGCCAGCAGGCTCAGCGTAGCCGTGGTCGGCTCGGGAACAACGTAAGCACTGTTCACCTTGAATGTCAGATTAGCACCACCATTCTGAGCACCATTCATGTTGTGGTTACCACCGGTGAAACCGGCAACTTTCACACCATCAAGGTACAGATCAGCAGCAGCAGAACCATTCGTGCCACCCAGATAATCCACAGTGTAGAGACCGGGAGTGCTCAGCACATAGGCAGCACCCTCAGCGTCAACGAAAGTGGACTTGTCTGTGGTACCCATCGTGGAATCGCTGGTGAGAACACCATCCGTCAGAGACACGCTACCACCGCGATTCAGCGTCAGCACGCCGGCGTTGCTCAGCTCAAAGGCATTCACGTTGTAGCTGCTGCCGTTGGTCTGGTAGTAGGCCAACAGAACATCATAGTCACCGCTGACAGTGTTACCTTCCGTGATAACGAACTGGAAATCAAAGGCACCGGCATACAGGTCACCACCTTTGGGGAGAGTCGTGTCTTCCCACACCGTTGTAGCGGAAGCCACACCGGCGAGAGCCATAAGAGCGATAATCGTCTTCTTCATTTTTATTGTATTTTCTATATGTTTATTGTTTTTTTGCGGCAAGCTGCCCGGGGATACCCGGTTCTTCGCGCGTCGGAATGCCGAGAGACCCGAGTCGGACTCGCCGGGCGTGAGTATATCGCATTTCGAATGCGATGTACAGACTTTTTTGTTTAAAATGTTGAAAAAAATTGACTACCGATCAATCTGAGTTCATTTTTTCAGTCTCCAAAGTTTGCCTTTTGGATTTTTTTATATCAATATTCTTCCATTCTATGTTTAAGTTATATTCAATCATCAAAAAAATTACGAAATTAGTATAACAAATTTATTGAAACACCATATATCGGACGAAATTTCGAGAAAAGCTCGAATTACTGCGCAACATTCCTCCAACTGTAAAATGGGAGGGTTTAGAACTCTCAAATTATTACCCAACCAGATAAATCGGACGAAAATGGAGACCCTCGCTAATAAATGTTTCGGAAAAATTTACTTTCGGCACATTCGGCATCAAATCTGTATTCTCTTCAAAAGAGGAATAGCTGCATTCTATTCAAAACACACAATCTTTTCCATTTTATATTACACTGATACTGTTAGCATTTCAAATCAACAATGCTACACTCCCGCAGCATCGCATTCGAAATGCGATATACTCACGCCCGGCGAGTCCGACTCGGGTCTCTCGGCATTCCGACGCGCGAAGAACCGGGTATCCCCGGGCAGCTTGCCGCAAAAAACAATAAACATATAGAAAATACAATAAAAATGAAGAAGACGATTATCGCTCTTATGGCTCTCGCCGGTGTGGCTGCGGCTGCTCCGAATGAACTTGGTATCTCCACCGGTGGTAATTTCTGGGGTGGTGACTTCACCCTGACATTTACCCTTAATGAAGGTGCTCTTTCCGCAACTGACACTACGGACGTGTTGGCTCTCTACTGGGGTACTTTCTCCACTGGCGATTACTATGCAAACGGTATTACCCTCACATGGTCTTCCGATAGCGAAGTGTCGCTGTATATTGGTGACGGTGCTATGGCTAGTGTAGCCGGTGGAGACGAGGGTGCAAACATTACAGAAAATACATCGTTCAATGGTTTGCGCGGAGCAACGTTCGGTACGAAGCTTAGCATGGGTGAGACTTACACTCTGGTGAATGTGGGCGGCGATGGAAATCAGACCGTTTCTCTGTACTCCGGAGTATCTGCTAACGGTGTGGCTCTGGAAACCGTAAACTATAACGGTAATATGAATGGCGGCAATGCCGATACAACGATGAGATCCGTAGTGAACGCCCAGTACGGCTACACTCCTGCCGTTCCGGAGCCGACCACGGCTACGCTGAGCCTGCTGGCTCTTGCCGGTCTGGCAGCCCGCCGTCGCCGCAAGTAAAGAGTTGGTGATGTTAAGTCAATTCTCAACGTTGCTGCCTGTAATGGGTGGCAGCGTTTTTTTTTGCCGGATATTATTGGTTTGGCGATAGAAAATAGTCGCATTATTCTCGGATAGAGCGCGATAAATGGGAAGATGTACGGGCAAGCCCGCACGTGAAATTGCCCTGACGTGCAGTGAAATCCTCGCCTGCGGCTCGAGTGAAATTATCCACTACGTGGATAGTGAAATTACCGCCGTTCCGGCGGTAGTGAAAAAGAATGGCAGCCCGCAGGGCTGCGGAACTCTATCACTGCTGCCGGAGGCAGCAATTTCGCTCGGCGAAAGCCGAATTTAACTCGAGCCGCAGGCGAGAAATTCACTTCGCTCTTCAGAGCGAACATCTCCCCCGACAATATCCCATTTTGCGCTCAGCTTGAGCAGCCATTAAAAATTGCCTGAGCAATAAGCCGGGCAGATAAATGGTACTGCGGATATGTGGTGTGGAGCGGTATCAAGCCTGGGTGACGACTCCGATGCGGTCTAGCAGGTTGAGGCGTTGCAAGAGGTCTGAGGCGGGTATTTTTCCCTGCAGAAGCAGAAGATAGAGTGAGATGAGGTGGGTGGTCTGCTCAGCGTTTTCCTCTAACAGTTCAAGGCGGAAGTGGTTGAGTCCGCAGCGGCGCATGCTGTCTGTGTAGCGAGCGGCACTTTGTGCACGCCCGTTGAAGAGGGTGTTGCGGCAGCCCTCATCGCTGCGCAGGTAGTGCATGGCGTGGGTGCGGTCCATGACGCGGACTCGGTGGTGATCGCAGGGGTGTCCGCAGTCCTTGAAGCTGTGACCCTGTGAGAGGAATGTGCAGAATACGCAGTGCTCTGTGTGGAACATGGGGATGTGCTGGTGCAGGGTCAGCTCCAGCGCGGGGCCGCAGCCGCTGCGCAGTAAATCTGCCAGTTGTGTGGCGTTCAAATCATAGGAGGGGGTGCAGAGCTGCATGCCGAAGCGTTGCCAGAGTGCGATGCTTTCCGGATTGGCGGTGTTGAGTGAGAAATCACCCACCATGGGGATGCCTTTTTGTCGGAAGTAGAGTGCAGCCCCGGGGTTGCGCACCAGCACGCCGTCCGGGGCGGCGGTGTTGATGTATTTGAAATAGCCGGTTTCATGCGGTTTCAGGATGCGCAGGGTGGCAATCCAGACTTCTGTTTCCGGCGCGGTGGCTCTGATTTGGGCGGTTAAGTCAGCCAGCTCGCGGAGGTTTTTGAGATCCAGATAAATGCGGCGGATGCCGGCTTGTGCGGCGGCGAGGGCCTGTTCTTTTTCTCGGCAGAGTATGGAGAGGTGGTAGCCCTCTGCCGGGGTCATGGGTGGGAAGAGGGGACGGTTTTCAGTGGGTGGGGCAGGGTGGCGGGAGCTGATTGGCTGAGCCGGGGTGTTGGGGAGTTGTTGCACCAGTTCACGGCGCATGCGGTTGAGGATGGAGAGGGGGAGCATGAGTCCGCTTTCCAGCTCTATGTGGCAGTGTCTCAAGCTGTAGCCGGTGCCGCCGAGTCTGCCGAGCTGGGAGCGGAGTACTTCTTCAGTCAGGGGGCGGTTTTCTGCCGGTTCGAGCGGTTGACCGCTGCCGATGGTGATGCCGCCGCAGCTGATGGTGAGTTGTGCTCCCAGACGCCCGCTGATGGTGAGGTCAAGCGGTTGCGCTGTGTCTGCGGCGTGGCGGGCAAAGTTGCTCCACGTGGTGTGTAATGCTTTGTCCAATGCCGGGTCTGCGGTTTTCCAGAGGAGGTTTCCGGGGCGCACGCTCTGCCAGTTGATGCGGCTACCTTTGCCGTGGAAGTAGAGTCTGGTGCCCTGCACGCGCCAGATGCGCCCTCCCTGCTCCTCGTTTCTGTCCTGGCCGGCATCGATGACGAAGCCGTCTCCCGGGGCAATGGGGATGACCGGCTCGCTCTCCAGCTCCACCCAGCCTTCTCCGCAGCGGATGATGCGGCCGGCGAGGGCTCCGCGTTTTTTGCCGAAGCGTCCGTGGGTGAGCAGGGGATGGTCTGTGCCGTTGAGCCAGCCGGCAGAGAAGCCGCGGGAGAATGCCATTTGCATGGCGTAAAGATCTGCCGCGCGGCGGCGGTGGGGGATGCTGCGTTGCTGCATGGCGGCATCGATGGCATGGCGGTAGGCTCGGGTGGTGGCTGCCACGTATTCCGGGCTTTTGAGTCGGCCTTCTATTTTGAAGCTGTGTACGCCGGCTTCCAGCATTTGCGGCACCAGATCCAGAGCACACAAATCCTGAGGGGAAAACAGATAGCGGCGTTCTCCCAGCCGGAGCATGCGGCCGTCTACCTCCAGCCGGTAGGGCATGCGGCAGGCCTGGGCGCACTCTCCGCGGTTGGCACTGCGCTGCCCCAGGCTTTCGCTGGTGAGGCATTGCCCGGAGTAGGCTACGCAGAGGGCTCCGTGGCAGAATACCTCGATGGGTTTGTCTGTTGCTTTGGCGCAGGCTTCTATTTCCCTGAGAGAAAGTTCCCTTGCGAGCACGATTTGCTGCGGGTCAAACTGTTCGTCTACCCAGCGCACGGCTTCCGGGGAGGTGATGGTCATTTGGGTGGAGATGTGGAGCTCCAGTTGCCAATGGCCGCTTTTTCTGCGGCGGGAGATGAGGGCGGCAAGCCCGGTATCCTGCACGATAACGCCGTCTACTCCGGCGTCATTCAGCGTGTTCAGGTACGCCTCTGCTTCTGCAAATTCAGCGGGGAAGATGAGGACGTTCATGGTGACGTAGGCACGCACGCCGTGGCTGTGCAGGAAGGGGACGAGTGCGGTCAGGTCAGCCCGGGTGAAGTTGTCCGCGCGCATGCGCGCGTTGAACTGATCCAGCCCGAAGTAGACGGCATCTGCGCCGTTGGCAACGGCAGCACGCACGCAGTCCCAATTGCCTGCCGGTGCCAGTACTTCCGCTTGTCGGGTGGAGGGTGACATGGTTATGATGGTGGGTTACACTATGCTGCGGATGCGGGCTCGGTCAAAATCCGCCGGGCAGATGGTGACTGTTACGCGGTCTCCGGGTTTGATGATAGCGGCAAGATGCGCTTCTTTTTTCTGAAGAAAAGCTACGGTTTCTTTGCCGTTGGGCAGGGTGGCGTGGTATGCTGTGGGCGCAAAACGCTCACGGATGGTGCAGACGGCATCAATGAATTGGGAGGGATATGGTGATGTGCTCATGAGAGAAAGGTCAGAAAAGGGTTTGAATGCCGCGGTTGATGAGGTCTGATGCTCCGTTGATGATGGTGTCCGCCGGGGGCAATGCCTCCGGTGTGCTCCCCGTGGGGGAGTTTTTCTTTTTGTTGCTGGTGTCAAAGATATTCCGGAGCATGTTGCCGGCGGAATCCAGCACGGCATCGGGAATCTCACGGGAGATGAGGGTGCTGAGCCGGACGCTCAAATCCTCCTCCGGGGAGTTGACTGTGCCGCTCAGGTTGATGTTGACCCAGGCATACCCTGGGGAGCCCTGGCCGTTGAATAGGGTTTGTGTGAAGCGTTTTCCCGGCAGTGGCAGACGCTCTGCCAGGTGTTGGGGTATGCCGACGGTGAGTTGCCCGCCCAGTGCGCCATCATCTGCAATGATGACGTGCCCGCGGAGCAGGAGGGTGCTGCCGCGTGACTGTATGTTGACTTTATCGAAGAGCCAGGCGTTGCGCAGGTTGCGCTCCGGGGCAGAGTAGGGGTAGTAGATGTTGCACTCGGCTTTCTCCAGCTCAATGCGGCGGTAGGGGCGGGTGTTGTCTATGCTCAGTTCGGAAAGGAAGGGCAGACCTTCCAGGGTGCCGTTGCGCAGAGAGAGGCTGCCTTCTGCGTGTTGCAAGGAGTTTTGGACCCCCCGCAGGATGCAGGAGCCGAACAGTTCTCCCGCCAGGCGTTTCTGCCAATCGCTCTTGAGAAGGCGTGAGATGTTTGCTTTGTGGAGTTGCAGGTTGCCTGACCACTGTTCTGTGTCCTGCCGGTAAGAGGCTCTGGCGCGAAGCTCGCCGGGGGTGAGCATGAGCCGACACTCGGTCAAATCAATCGCGTTGTCGTGGCAGAACAGGGTAGCGGTTTTGAGGTTGGTGTCTTTCAGTTGGCTGAAGGGTGTGTGCAGGCGACCGTCCACCAGCTCAATGTTCCAGTTTTTTTTCTTGCCTACGGGGCGCGCGGTGATGTTGCAGCCGCTCAGGCTGTAGTGTTTCTCGCCGCGTTGCAGGGTGATGCTCGCATCCCGACACTCTGCAAAATCCAGCTGAAAACTGTTTGGCATGAAGCTGCGGTCGCTGACTGAGGCAGGGCGTGAGCCGGCGGTTGCGGGTTCTTGTGTACTATGGTGTGTTGGTATGGGGAGACGGGGTGAGGGGGCGGGGGTGGCCGTCGGCGCAGAGGCTGTGGCTCCGGGGCTTTCTGTGCGGAACACGATGTTGCCTTCCTCCATGGTTAATTTGCGGATGCGGAGTTTTCTGTCCAGCAGTTCCCCGCGCTCTATGTGAGCCAGTATGCGTTCTGCCCCAACGGTGCTGATGTTGCCGATTCCCGTCAGTTGAAGTTCACTCTGCGCGATGGTGTTGCCGTTGATTCGCAGATTTTCTCGCATGCTGACGGACTCTGCATGGGTGGCAGATTGGAGCTCCCGGCAGAGTTTGTGCCGAAAGGTGTCTCCTTGCAGGTAGGCCAGGAGTTGGTACCAGGCAAGGATTCCGGCAGTCAGAAAGATGCCGATGCACGCGCAGCTGAGCAGGATAATACGCCGCACCAGGCGTGCCTTGCCGGCTCCCCTGTCGCTGAATATATCCCTCTTCCTCTTTCTTGCCATGGGTTCTTCGCTCTTATATCAGCCCCGTTTCTCCTTTTCAAGTTTATATTCATGCGTGGTGACAAAAATCGGTTGCACGGAGCCTCTTTTCTCTGTTTTTTTTCACAAAAACAGCCGAGATTGGCAGTTTGGTGTTGACTCTTTCGCCTGAATCTGCTTCAATGGCTACCGGAAATAGCCAACCAAACTTCTGATAACATGAAATTTACCGCTCTCATTCTCGCTGTTGTGTGCTCCGTGGGGTTCAGTTCCTGCTGCTGCCAGACACAGGCCATGCCCAAGCTTCGCCCCTTCCCCAAGGATTGCCAGCAGATTGATTTACCTCAGGCTCCGGTGAAGGTGCTGGATGTCAAGGGTAAGTAAAACTCCCGTTTCATTTTGATTCGCAGGCTGTCGATTGTATCGACAGCCTGTTTTTTCTTTCCAAACAGTTCGGAAAAGTTGAAGAATGGCATGCCGGTGCAGCCAAAGCGCACAGAGGTGCACTGCGAAGAATGAAGTGCTGATTCTGTGTTGTTTGGCGGGGGTGTTTGTCGGAAATAAGCTTTTTTTGAGGGAAAAAAAGATGCTCCCGATAAATCTTTCTTGCAAAAGCGGAAAAATTTGGTTAAATGGAGGGCGTCAATTCTGCATTCTCGTAGTTATGAAATCAACGATTACTCGTTTCGCTGTACGGGCCATGTCCCTTGTGACGATGGCGATGTTTGCCGGTTCTGCATTTGCTCAGGAAGCCGGTTCCGGTGGTGCAACCCAGAAGAGCATGCTGGACAAGTGGGTGATTGACGGTGGCTGGACTATGATTCCGCTCGTTGTCCTTCTTGCCATTACGCTTTGTCTTGTGGTGTATTGCATGCTGAATCTCAAGAAGGACAAGTTCTGCCCGGCTCCCCTGCGTGATGAGCTGATTGCTCTCATGAATGAGTGCCGTGTGCAGTCTGCCATTAAGCTTGCTTCCGAGAGCCCGACCTATCTGGGCCGTCTGGTGGCATACGCTCTGCCGAATATTGATGCCAACCGCCCCGAAGATCTGGGTAAGGATGCCATTGAGGACTCAATTGCTGACTTCACCAACAACGAACGCCCCGGTATGATGTTCTGCATCGACATGCTGGCACTTTCCGGTTCCGTGGCTCCGTCCATCGGTCTGTTCGGTACGATTCAGGGTATGGTGGGCGCATTCGCCACGCTGGCTGAAGCCGGCCAGGCTGACCCCTCCCAGCTCGCAGGTGATATTTCCGTGGCTCTTCTTACCACGTTCTGGGGTCTGATTATTTCCCTGATTGCTCTGCCTGCATTCTTCTTCCTGAAGAAAGCTGCTCAGGGGCGTGAGGCTGACTGCGTGAATGCCATTGAGGAGATGGTGAACACCTCCATCAACGTCATTAACGCTGAGGCTCAGCTTGCCCGTATTCCTGAAGGCCTCTCCGGTGACGATGATGAGGAAGGTGAGGAATACGAGGAAGAAGAGGACGAAGATGAGGAGCAGGCATAAGGCCTGATGTGAGTCCGGGTCTGCTCTCTGTGGTAACGAGTCTCCGCTGCAGCGGTGCCCCCCGGGAGCAGACAATAACTTAACCAACTTTCATTACCATGGGTAAGAAAAAATCCAGACCGGTGGAAGAGGTCAATGGGAATCCGAATATGTCTCCCATGATTGACTGCTGTTTCCTTCTGCTTATCTTCTTCGTGGTGAACGCCACGGCTCTGACGGTATCGAAGGACCCCAGCATCAACATGCCCAGTGCAGTATCCTGCTCTGAGCTGAAGGATGCCAACGGCTGTATCGTGGTGAACATCTTTGCGGATGCCGAGAAGATGGCTCCCAATGCCCTCAAGAAGTACCAGCAGACCTACAAGCGCTCGGGTGTTGTCTGGGGTGTGGCTGATAGCACGGATCCGTCCGGCTCTCGCGGTTTCTCGATGGAGGAAACGCAAGGGCTCACGGATTACATCTCCAAACAGAAAGAGTTCTACAAGAACAAGAATCTGGACGAAAAGGCAATCCGTATCTACCTGCGCGGTGACATGGATGCTCCGTGGGAGCGCACTGCTGCGGCGATTCGCTGTGCAGCTGCCGCCGGGGTGAGCAATATGGTGTTCGGTACATTGCCGGCTCGCAACTAATCCTTTAACACGTTTACTGATATGGCAAGACACAAAAGTCGTCCCGTAGAGGAACAGGGTGAGCCTGAGATGGAAATCTCGTCCATGATTGACTGCTGCTTCCTTCTGCTTATTTACTTCCTCGTGGCTACTTCTCTCGTGAGTGAGAAGAAGCTCGATGTCAACATCCCCGGTAAGCCGGCTTCCGGCGGAGCCCCGCCCCCCGTGGAACCGGGGCGCATTCAGGTGGCAGCCAATGGCTCAGTTACCTGGAATGATGACATGCCGGTGGGGGATGCTTATGACCCGAGTGCTCAGCCCGGTACAGATGCGTACCGCGCGCAGAGAAATCTCGAGCAGCTGGTAGAAGTTCTCAAGACGCTCAAGGAGCAGGCGCAGGCCGTGGACACAGAGCCGATAGTGATGGTAAATGGTGACCCCACCACGCCGCACCAGCGCATTGTGGATGTGATGGCTGCTCTGGCTGAGGCGGATATTCACACCGTTGGTCTGAATACTACTGCCTCGGAATAACGCAGACAGTTTTCTCCGAACAAATCAAGGGGAGCTGCTGGGGCACATGCCGGTGCCCGTTAGCTCCCCTTCTTTGTTCGATTGTAACCGCAAATTTTCTCTTATATAATTTCAGAATAAAGATATGAACAATTATTCCATAGCAACCGTGATGGCGGCGCTGGCACTGACCGCACCCATGGTGAGCCATGCACAGGATCCCCTGTCTTCTCTGGGGCAGGTGAAGAAGCTCTCCGGAGCCGGCAGGGCGGATGAGGCATTGGCTCTCTGTGAACAGGTGTTGAAGCGCTACAGTGGCAATGGTGCCATGGCAAAGCAGTTTGCCTACCTCATGCCTTTCTATGCATACGAAAAGGGTGAGATTCTGCGCACCGCCAAACGATATGATGAGGCGTACAACGCGTACAAGGAGTTCCGCGACAGTGCCAAGTGGAAAGACAAGGCTTTGTTGGAAAAAGCAAAGGCAATGCTGAAGGACAGAATGCCGGAGGCATACGCTCCGTACTTGACTCAGTGTATCTTCCAGATGGGGCATTGCCGCTACTTGCAGGGTGCCGGTGATGCCAAGACTCCCGGTGTTGCGGCCAAGTTTGATGAGGCTATTCCGCTGTTGGAGGAGTACCTTGACCTGTTAAAGAAGAATAAGGTAAGCCGCACGGAGCGTCAGTTGAAGCTGGACGGCCGTGTGTGTTTCCTGCTGGTGCAGTCTTATCTGCTCAAGCCGCAGCCGGATTTCAAAAAAGCCGGCCAGTATCTGGATCTGTCCCGCAAGTCCAAGGGGCGAGTGCCGGATGATTTGGCCATGACCGGGTTGGGTACCATTGTCAAGGTGGCTACACAGAACCCTGAGAATGCCGGGTGGATTTACAAGGTGATAGAATCCAGCCCCGCCAGTTACCGCATGGAGCCCCTGCGTGCAGCCACGCATGCAGCCAAGTTCCTGAACCACGGTGTGAAGGCTGCTTCGGTTGCCGGCAAGAGCATGGGGACTAATCCTGAGATGGCGTTGGAGGCTTTGCGCTCAGCCAATGCGCTCCTGGGGCTTGTGCCGGATGTTCGTGAGGTGAGTGTCAATCTGGTGGACAATATCAAGGGCCTCGGCAAGTACACGGGTGTGATTTCTGACCCCATACCGGGGACATCCTATTCAGCCGCACGTCAGAAAAAGACCTTTGCCTCCTATAAGAACATGCTGGGTAATAACCAGAATCTGGAAGGGCTCGCTATCATGTATACGGGTAATACGGCTCTCAACGTTGGCTCCACCCGCTTGGGTAAGGCCGGTTTCCAGGTGCTGGCTGACCGCTATCCGAATCTCAGCAGTGGTGTGAAGAAGGATAAGGATGGTAAGCCCATGGAAAAGGATGGTAAGCCTGTGCTGAATGAGCTTCGCAATACCATCTTCATGCAACTTTCTCAGCTCTGCTATGCTACCGGAGATGATGAAGGTGGTGCCAAGTATGAGAAACGCGTGGATGGTGCGAGCCTGGAGGGCGGGCAGAGCAAGAGCCTTGCGTTCAACAAGCTGCGCCGTATTCTCAGTCAACAGCAATGGGCAGAGGTCATTCCCGCCGCCGAAGCGGTGAAAAATGAGTACAAGGACAACCCCTCCAATAAGTTCTACGCCACGGCTCAGTACTCTATCGTTGCGGCTTACTATAAGCAGCAGATGTATGATGAGCTGATTCCTGCCGCACGGGAGTTGCTCGGCGGTAAGATTCTGGTGGCCGGAGAAGGTAAGGATGCCCTTACCGCCAAGGAAGTTGCTACCTATGGCAGCCAGGGGTATTACTTCCTGATTGATGCCTACATGAAGAAGGCGCGCCAGGATGCGAAGTTGTATGATGAAGCCATTGCCGTGTTTGAGGAATTTGCCAAGACCTTCCCCTCTCTCAGCATGGAGGAGAATGTCATGGTGCACCACATGCACTACAATGTGGCTGATGCCTACCTCAAGAAAGCCGAGCGTACTGTAGATGAAGCCGCTCAGGAGAAGTTGAAGGAGCAGGCTCTTTCTTACCTGAAAGTTATCACGGATAACTGGCCGAAGTGTGACTACTACCCCACGGCTGAGTTGCTGACGGCCAGCGTCAACATTATGAAGGATGATATGGCGGTGAAGCAGAGTGCTATCGCGGCTCTGGAACGCGCCACGGATGCTGCACTTGCCATGGAAGATGGTAAGAGCACGGCTGCCAACGCCCTCTACTGGCTTGCCAGCTATGGTAAGGAAATCAAAAATGAAGGCGAATCTGATGATGCTCAGGCTGCCCGTGTCAAGGGCTACGTAGACCGCTTCTGGAAGGAGGCTGACTATGAGGGCAATTCCTTTGCTCTGCAGATGGTTTCCGAAATGCTGGCCACTGTCAAGGACAAGGAAAGCTTTGCCGCAGCGGTGGAGCGTGCCCGCACTGTCATTGGGCGAGAGGCTACCTACAACCACAATCAGAATCAGGCTGAGCCTGAGCTGGAAAAGACCATCAACGCCTATGTGAAGTCTTATGTGGCCGGCTCCAAGACCTACGATGGTAAGGAACTGACGCTGGAAGAGAAGACGCAGCACTTCACCAACTTCCCGGGGATTCAGCCGACTGACAAGTATGCCCGCGCTATCTTCCGCATGGCACAGATCCGTGCCATGAACGAAGAACTCAAGGGGCTTGAGGATGAGACCGCTAAGAATAAGATGACAAATGATATTCAGGCCACCTTCCGTGAGATGACACGTGAGTTCCGCCCGGATGACCTCACCAACTTCATCTGCGTGCAGGTGGGTGATTACCTGGTTCGCTATGTCTCTGAGTTCCCGAAACCGTCGGAGAGGAAAGATGAAATCAACCTGGCCACCACCTACTATGATAAGGTGTTGGAGCGCAAGGGTGATATGCAGGGCGAGGCTCAGCTGGGTAAGGCAAATGCACTGGCGTTCTCCGGGGAAGCTGACAAGCAGAAGGAAGCCGAAGTGCTCTACACGCAGATTGCCAGCTCTCCGTCCGCCGCAGTATCTGCTCCGGCTCTTATGGGGCTGACCAAGCTGCACCTGAGCTCCGGTAATGCCGCTGCTGCCGTGGAAACGGCCAGCAAGTATGTGGCTGTGAATCGTACCAAGAACAATGACCGACTGGATATGCTCTTGATGCTGGGTGAGGCGTATGCCAAGTCCGGTAAGGTGAAGGAAGCACTCCAGACCTACATGAACCTCTACAACCAGAATAAGGGCAATATCAGTTACTCTGCTCCGGCATGTAAGGCTATCATGGAGCTCTTCTGGGAGCGTAACGCGCCGGCCTCCGGTGATCGCCTGAAAGGTAACTTCAAGGCTTCCGACCGCTGGAATGCATGGAACACCGGTCAGCAGTACGTCACTCTTATCAAGCGCAGCAACCTGTTGGATAAGATTACCCCGGCTGAGCGTGACGCATACAACGCCGTGGAAAACCTTCTCAACAAATACAAGGCGGATGCCGGAGTGCAGAAGGAGGATAAGGCCAACCGGGATTTCCAGAGCCAGCTCAAGAAACGCTAACCTTACCATATTCAAGCTATGAAATTGACCAACTTAATCGGATTTGCCGCTGTTCTTCTCTGCTGCGCCCCCTTTGCGGGCGCGCAGGAAGACGGGGCTAAGCAGGATAAGCTTCGTGCTTTTGTCGTGAAAGGTAAGAGCAGTGGCTATCTGCTCATTGAGAATGCCGGCGGTAAGAATAAGTTCCAGTATATCCCCAGAGGTTCGGTGGATCAGAAAGTGGAAGACGATGTCAAGAACTGCACCGTTTTCAAACTGATGACTCCGGCGGATTTGGTGGATGCGCTGGGTGAGTTTCGCGCCAATGACCTGGATGCCGCCCGCAAGGAGCTGGCCGGTGTGAGGAAGAAGTATGACCACTACCTTGGTCTGCCGGAAAATCCGGCTGCCATTGCGGCGGTGTACGAGCTCAAGACCGCTGTGCGCCAGAAGGACTGGGCTGCTGTGCCCGGACTGGCAGACAGCCTGCCCAAGGATGACCCCACGCTGAATGATTTTGACCTGACCATGGCTAAGGTTGCTCCCGTGGTGGCCGCTGCCGCAGCAGGCGGAGATGCCGCTCCCGTGGAGGCCATGCTGGCTGATAAGGAATTGCTCAAGTCGGTGTCCTCTGAGGTTTATGGCTGGCTTTGCTATGCTCACGCCTGTGCGCTGGAGGCTAAACTCAAGGGCGGGGTAACCGCCGAAAACGCTAAGACTGCCAATGAGGCAATTGACCGTTTCTGCCAGTGTGTGGTGAGCCACCATGGCGTGGCTCCGGAGCTGCCGCTGGATGCGATGAAGCGTGCCATGAACCTGCTCTGGAACATGCCGGGTGTGCAGGATTACGCCAAGTCCGCCAAGGCTCCGCTGGACGCCAAGGCATGGGCCGGTGCTCCTGCCAATTTCCGCGATGCTGCGGCCATGGCGTACCTGCTCAAGACAGTGTATGCCCCGGAGGCTAAGGATGAGGTGGTGGATAAGATTGCCACTTACTACTACAACGCCGCCAAGGATCGCAAGAAAGAGGATTAACTTGCAGAATGCAGGGGCGGGGAATTCGTTTCAGAGTTTCCCGCCCCGTTTTTTATGATTTGAACCACACCTGTAGAAATGCCGATATGACAGATATGCTTGTCAGGCTTTGGAAGCTGCCGGAGGGGGCAGCCCTGCGCAGAACCCTGCTTGAACAGGGAATTCGTGTGCGCCTTTGTAATCCCTTTGAGCGGCATATTGTGGCGGATTGGGTGGCGCGTACCTTCAGTCCCAAGTGGGTGAGTGAGTGCAAGGTGGCCATGGGGCATCAACCTGTCGGCTGCTTCATTGCAACACTGGACAAAAAAATCATTGGGTTTGTGTGCTATGATGCCACGGCTCGCGGCTTTGTTGGCCCCATGGGGGTGGACCCGGCTGCACGCCAGGGCGGAATCGGCAGGGCTTTGCTGGTGACTGCTCTGGAGCAGATGCGTGCGCTCGGCTATGCCTATGCCGTTATCGGCGGCGTGGGGCCGGCGGATTTTTACTCCCGCTGTGTGGGGGCAACCGTGATTGAGGATTCCTCTCCCGGTATTTATGAGGATATTCTCCCTGACCCACCGAACGTCTGATTTTTTTTCACCTGAAGGATGCTTCCGGAGAGAGTTCACCCCATTTCGTGCACAGAAAGCGAAAAAAAGTCCTCAAACCTGATACTTTACCTTGACAGAAGCGTTAAATCCTGCTAATTTTCATAACGTAGATTATCTTATTTCCTCCATGAAACGTTTTCTCTTCATTCCCACTTGCGCCCTGGCGGTTATGGGTGCGCTTACTTCCTGCCAGAAGGAAGAAATGTCGGCTACACAGCTGGCTGAAGAATTGACTGCCGAGCTGCAGAAGGTGACCAGCTACAAGACAGCAGAAGCCGCTGCGCCTCGTGTGGAAGCACTTAATAAGCGTTACCAGAATGCCAGCGTGCGTGTGTTCAGCATGGGCGGGAATGCTCTGGTGAACAGTGAGGCAGAAGCATACGCCGATGCTACTTGCCGTCTTGCCCGCCAGATTGGTCGCGTGCGTGCCAGTAAGCCCGTAGCCGAGCATGACGGTGAGGTGGTGGATTCCCTGCTGGTGCGTGCAGTGGGGGCCAACTCCGGTGCTGCCGCGGATGCTTCTCCCCAGGAGCAGGTGGAAGCCGGTGCCAAGTACATATACAACCCGGAAGATCAGAACGCCAATAATCCGCCCAACTTCGCAGAGTGCTATGGCTCCGCCAAGCTCAAGGCTGCCTTGGAATATGTGGCTGACCCGGCGGAGTTCCCCATGGCCCGCTTTGATAAGGCTGAAGATTGCCCCGCCATTCCTGAGGCTGCAGAGGTGGCTGCTGAGGAGGAAGTGTCTATCCCCGTGCCGCCTGATGACCGCGAGGCCGCTCAGGAAGAGGCTGCTGAGGAGCCCGGCGATGATGCCTCTGCTGAAGAGACAACGGATGGCAGCTCTGATTCATCTGCTGAGGAGACGACGGATGGCAGCTCTGATTCGTCTGCTGAGGAGACGACGGACGATTCCTCTGAGGGTGGAGATGATGACCTTTCTCTGGATGATGACGGCGGTGATGCCGGTTCCGATGCCGCTGCCGATGACAGCTCTGACTCCGGTGAAACAACGGATGACAGCAGCGAAGAAGCATCCGATGACGGTGGTGATGATATGATTGATATCGAAATCTGATTCCGTCTTGCCAAGTTTACATCATTGCCGCAGCTTCTGCACCACGGAGCTGCGGCTTTTTACTCACTTTGCATGGCTCGTATCCTTTTCACCTGCGCGTACGACGGTGCGCCTTACCGCGGTTGGCAGAGCCAGCGTGGCGGCCAGACGCTTCAGGATACCATAGAGGAAGCAATGGGGCGTATAGTCCGGGAGCCGGTGCGCATAGCCGCCTCCGGGCGTACGGATGCCGGGGTGCATGCTCTGGCTCAGGTGTTTCATGCAGATTTGCCGGAAAGCTGCCGCATGAGCGCGGAAAACTGGGTTGCAGCCCTCAATGCGCACTTGCCCGGCAGTATCCGCATGCTGGCGGCGCGTTATGTCTCGGCAGATGTTCACGCGAGGTTCAGTGCTGAGGGGAAGGTCTATGAGTACCTCATTTGTCGGGATGCGGTGCTGAACCCCTTTTTGTGCGGGAGAGCGTGGCATATACCGCATGCGTTTTCGGAGGAACTGTTGGAAGCGGCTCTCCGCGTGTATGTAGGCACGCATGATTTCCGCCGCTTTGCGGCACGGCGCGGCAATGAGCCGGAACCGCCGCCGCCCGGTTTTTATGAGCGCACCATTCATGCCGCTGAGCTGCAGCGGGAGGGGCAGGGTATGCTCCGCCTGCGTTTCCACGGCAACGGCTTCATGTACCGCATGGTGCGCATGCTTGTCGGTACGGCGCATCAGGTAGCACGGGGGCGTATGACCCCGGAGGCGTTATCTGCCATGCTGTTGGATATTCATGCACCGAAAACCCGTTTCTGCGCTCCGGCAGAGGGGCTTTACCTGCATCGCGTCATCTACCCGACCCAGTTAAAATAATCGTTTGCTTATCGGCTCCACTCCCAGGCTCGTTGCGGCAGGGGGGGGGAGGCGTATTGCCGCTACTGCGGCATCTGATGAGCAGATAAGTCGGCATGACTGCGGTGGGGGCACGCTGCGCCGCCAACTGTTCAATGCTTATTATATTCGTTGTCTCCGAGCGGTTCTGATATGGCAGAATAAAGGCTTGCTATGTTGCGATAATCCTGATAGTCTAGCCCCGCGTGAGAGCATTTTTGCACATGCTGTTGCTACTGGTTATGGTCGGCCCGGCTTTTGGTCAGGACGCAGCCCCGATGCCGCTCAATCCCGACCCTTTGGCTGAGGATTTGGCCACATACTCGCCGTTTATGGATGATGATTTTGCGGAAGAGGTGGAGGAGGCTCCGGAGCAGAGCACTGATTCGCGGCTGCTGGTGCCGCGGGATCAAACCCGCGTGGCGATTCTGGGATACCATAATTTCAGTAAAACGGCACCGGTGTCGGATATGCTTATGCGCACGAGCGATTTTCGCAAGCAGATGGAGTATATCCGCAATGCCGGGCTTACCGTCATCAGCATGCCGGAGTTTCTTGAGTGGCGCTTCGGTACCCGGGAACTGCCCGCTAAGTGTGTCTTGATTACGCTGGATGACGGTTGGCGAAGCGTGTATACGGAGGCTTACCCCATTTTACACGAGTTTGGTTACCCGTTCCACCTTTTCCTCTATACCCAGTTTCTCAGCGGTCGCGGTGATAGCATGTCCCCGGCGATGATTCGGGAAATGCAGCAGCACGGTGCCACCGTGGGCAGCCACTCTGCCAGCCATGCTTACCCACGTGCCTGGAAATCTGCTGCTGCCAAGGGCCCGGAGGAGGAAGCCGCCATGGTTGAACGCGAAATCGGTTCAACTTTCCCGAAGCTCTCGAAGCTCTTCGGCACGGTGGATACCTATTGCTACCCCGGAGGATACCACACCCCGGCTATGGAGGAGCGGTTGCCCGGCTATGGATGCAAGGCGGCTTTTACCGTGATTCCCGGCAAAGTGACCGTGACGGAAAATCCCTTGCAGATTCGCCGTTACATGGTCTTTGGTAATAATCATTCCATTTTTCGCCATGCGATGGATTTTCGCATGACCCAACTTGGCACCGCTGCGGCAACCGGGGCTTCTCCCGGAACCTTGCCGTCATCTACACCGCTGCCACCGTTCCCTGTCCGCCCCGCGCCGAATGAAACGGTTCCCCGTGATTTCGGTATCATTTCTATCGATATGAGTCAAATGTCCGGGGTGGATTTCTCAACCGTTCACATGGCCGTGAGTGGTTTTGGGCGCGTGCCTGCCCGTGTGGACAGGAATACGCGCTCTGTGCAGTGGATGCTCCCGGTGCGCATCTACATGCCGAATATCTCCGTTCACGTAACGTGGAAGAGCACAGACGGCACCGCCCACAAGGCAGAGTGGTCGTTCTGTATTGACCCGTACGCAACGTCTCAACACTGACAATACTTAATATATGGATCAGGAAGAACCCAAGACAGATGCCCCGGTGAAGTCTGCCAGGAAGCGTGCTCCCCGCAAGAGCACCCGCAGCAAGACTCCCGCAGTGGCTCCCGAGGGAGATGCCGGCACCCCCGCCGCCTCCCTCGCTCCCGAGAAAGTGAGAAAGCCGCGTGCTCCCCGCCGCAGGAAAGTTGACGCACCCGCAGCAGAACCCACGGTTCCGGCAGCGGAGCCGGTTCCCGCAGTGCAGCCTGCTCCCGTGGCGACAGAGCAACCGGAAGCCCGCGCGGAGGAAAGCAGTAAAAAGGATATACCCGCACCTGCTGCTGCTCCGATGCCCCAACCCGAACCGGCTCCTCGCACAGAGGTGCGGAAAGCACCCGCCGTGCGCGATGAAGAGGATGTCCCGGTGCCCCCGGCGGAATTCCGCAAACCGGATCCCGTGCCCGGTTTTGCCATGCCGGAGGTGGTAGGCGGCAATGAAGGAGGTGGCAACAACCGCCGCAAGCGCCGCCGCAACCGTAACCGCAATCGTGAGGATAACAACCGTGACCAACAGCTGAATACGCTCCCTGCTCGGGTTGACCCCGATGAGCTTAACCGCCGCGCCTGGAAGATTTTTCTGGGAGAAGTGACGGAGGAAGGTCTGGCCCTCATGGATGACCGTACCGCGGCCGAAGCGTCTCGCAGAGCGTTCAAGGTCGCAGAGATTTTCCTGTTGGAGGCTGCCCGGCATCGCCCGGCTCCCACTCCGGTGGAGATGCCTGCTCCTGATGGCGCAGATGATGCCTCGGAGAGCGAATAAGCCGGGTCTTTGTTGCTTTTCACCCCGCAGTGTTTAGACACTGCGTTTTTTTTTGTTTCAGCTGCTTGGTAACCGGGATGCAGGGGCTGGGGTAGGCGTAAGTGAAATAGTTCTGACTGTTATTTATGGTTAGGGTGATAGGTGTTGTCATAGAGCTGCAATGAAAGTCCGAATCACATTTGTATTGTTGGTAACGGCTATGGCTGCCGTGGCGCAGGAGCCATTTTCCTCGTACTTGGATACAGCTCTGGGGCGATTAGCCGAGCAGATGCCCGAACAGACGGTTCCCGGTAGTCTGCGGCGAGTCATGACCCCGCAGCAGCAACAGGCTCGCCGGCATACCGGTGTGCCGACAGCTGAACTGCTGTTGGAACAGAGCCGCCGGCGTAACGGAACCGTGGGCCGTTGGCACTTCTTCCCGGATACGGCACCCCGTTTCATGCCGTATCTGGATAGTATCTTTGTGCCGGGTAATACCTGCACTGAACCCTGCTCTTTTGTGAATGAGGATATTATTTCTACCTCTGCCCAGCGGGTTAAGCATGCACTCTCTACTGTGGGCTTGCAGTACAGTGCAGTGGCTACCTATAACTACGCTCGTATCACACCCTCCGTTCACGGTAATCACAGCAACTTTTCCGCCTTCAATTTTCAGGCTGCCGGTAAATGGTTCCTCGCTAAAACGCAGGATGGTGCTCACAGTTTCTTCCTGTCATTTGAGGCGGATTTGGGACTGGGTGCAAATTTCAGCCAGCGGAGCGGGGGCGTGCAGGGCAGTCTGGGGACTCTCAGTCAGCCGCAGAGCAGTCTGCGCGGCGGCAGTGGCGTGTTCCTGCCGGAGTTGGCTCTGGGCTTGAGCATGTTTGATGGCAAGTGGGTTGGTATGATTGGTACACTGGATGCCTCCAACTATCTGGATCAGAATTCCTATGCCGCCTCCTGGCACGGAAATCTCACCAACTCTGCTTTCGGTAGTAATCCTTGTCTGCCTTTGGAGTGGGGAAATTGGGGCTACATGACTGCCTGGCAGCCCACGGAGTCCTTTTATGCCATGTATGCTACTACAGGCTGCAACGGTGGTATCAATCAGAATCCATTTAATCACATTGACAGTGATTATTGGGTACATGTGGGCGAAATCGGCTTCATTGTTGATGATGCTTTGGGCCTGGGGCCGGGCGTTTATCGCCTGCAGTATTCTCTTACACGAAATGACGGAGCCTCCGGAGATGGCGTGGCCTGCAATATTCAACAACAATTGGGGCCGGGCTCGCGCCTGGGCTTTTTCACCCGCTGCGGCTATTTGGATAATGATGCTTCCGCTGTCACCGGGGTGCGTGCCTCCGCCACTGCAGGCTTGGTGTTGCAGGCTCCTTTCTCGTCATCCGGTTGGGGAAGCCGCCGCAATAATGACCAAGTAGGCTTCGGTTTTCTCTGGATGCGGGCTGCTGGAAAAGAACGCCCCTATGCTCATAGAGATGAATATGGCCTGGAGCTTACGGCGGTTATTCAGCTTACACCCACTTTCTACCTGCAGCCGGATATTCAGTACCTTTTCAACCCCGTTCATGCGGAATCACGTGATCAGGCCCTCGTGTTCCAGTTGCAAGGTGTCTTTTCTTTCTGATGGGGGGCTGCGCTTCAATGATTCAGGCTGCCGGGAAGACCCGGCAGCCTGTGTTAAACGTTATCTGTGGTGGGAGTCGCTTCAGCAGGCGCCCTCTTTTGCATCGATTGCCTTCTTGGCCTGCTCAAACACAGCCTTGAATGCCTCCGGGTTGGCGATTGCCAGCTCGGACAGGGACTTGCGGTCCAAATCAATGTTTGCTGCCTTCAACCCCTCCATAAAGCGGGAGTAGGTCAGGCCCAGAGGACGCACAGCAGCGGAGATACGCGCAGTCCAGAGACGGCGGAACTGTCCTTTCCGTCTCTTGCGATCACGGTACTCATACTGCCATGCCTTGTACACAGCATCCTTTGCGTAGCGGAAGAGTTTGCTGCGGAAACCGCGGAAACCCTTGGCGCGAAGCAGGATGCGCTTGCGGCGGGCGCGTGAAGCCGGCCCATTTGTAGCACGTGCCATATTTTCTTATATATATAGTGAAACGAACTGTTCTTCCTCACCTCCCTGCAGTCTCGTTCGCTCTATCCTTTGCTTGTATCGTGAAAGGAAGGCTGCAAGAAGGCCGCCCGATATGCGGGCGGAGCTTGGCGTGTGGCCATGTTCCTCGGTTTACGCGAAGGGCAGGTTCTGCTTGACAGCCCAAACCTGGGTGGCGTCTACCAGAGCGGGTTTGCCCAGGGCGCGCTTGCGCTTGCTGGATTTCTTCTGGAGAATGTGACGCTTACCCTGCTTGCGGCGCAGGACCTTGCCCGAGCCGGTCACCTTGAAACGCTTGGCTACAGCCTTACGTGTCTTGTTGATACCACCTTTGCGGGTCATGGTGCGGGGATTATACACACCTTTTCCTCTTTGGCAAGAAAAATTTCTCTATCCCCCGCGCTTTTTTTTTCTCCGTTCGGTCATTCTTCTTATGGCGTGATTTTTGTGCGTTGAGCCGAAAAATCACCTTGACTTCCCGCGTCGGATGCTGTAACTATTAAGGGAATCACAGAACCATTATCGAGCACTGTCTCCGTATCTATAAGATTTCCTACTAAAAACCATGAAATTACATCTCCCCGGCAAACTTCGTGCAGCACTTATGGCATGCTATGCCATCGGTGCTTCGCTTGTCACGACTATTTCCTCCGGCTCATTTGTTGGTGGTGCTTTGGCAACTACGGCTGCTGCCGCGTTGTCCTCCCAACAGGTTTCCGCTGCCACCATTGTCTATGAAGGTGGTGAGCTGAAGGGGTTCAAGTATGGTTCGGTCATCCCTAACTCTTCTGTAGGTGATACTTCCTTCAATCGCGATGACAACATTACCTTCCTCGGCGATACCAGTATCACTTTGGGGGGGAATGTAATCGCCGGGATTTTCGGTGTGGGTAAGGACGTGGTGTTGGATATCAGCAGCAACGGTTATCTTTTGGATGCTGCCTTTGATATCAAGGACGGTGTGCTGCGTCTTTCCAGTGATGCGTTGGATGGCAATGCAGAGGTGTTCCGTTCCAACTCCGGACGTGTTGAAATCGCATGGGGTACCGCAAGCGGTTCTCTGGCAGGACAGCTCGCTAATTTTACCGGTTTGCTCGATGTTAATGATACGACTTATGTGCTGGGCGAGAAGGAGACCTATTACACCAAGCTGATTCTTCACGGCTCCGGGGGGAATGGTGCTCTGGCGACAGCCGCCGCCACGTATACGATGCCTCTGGTATCCGTCGGTGATACTTTCATCAACGTTGGGGCAAATGCCACCACTGTTACCGGTATGATCTCCGGTTTCGGCTCTCTGACTAAGTCCGGTGTTGGTACACTCACGCTGAAAGCTAACCATCAGTACCACTATGGTGATCTCGTTGTTGATGAGGGTGTTGTACGCTGGGCTGATGCGGTTGATACGGATAATGACGGACACCCGATTACGCCCTCCAATAAGCTTTCTTTTGCCAACATCATCGTCAACAAGGATGCCACCTTTATTGACAGTCACATGGGGCGCAGCCTGGTGAATACCACAGCAGTAACCCTGAACAACGGTACCATCAAATCATTTGCCATGGGGCTGTTCAGAAGCGATTTTTGGGATGATTTGACCGTCAATACCTATAAGGCTCTCTATGTGCGTGGTTCCGGTACGGTGGATGCTGAGTTCAGCGGCGGTCATCGCTTTGCCGTACTCTCTTCCCTGAACTCAGAAACATGGTCTGCCGGTAATCCCCCGGACAGTACCACGCTCAATATCGGTAACGGCACGAGTCTTACCTCAACCATTATAGATAAAATTGTGAACTTCCATGGCACCATTACCTCACTGGATGCCATGAGTGCTGACCACCAGTTCCGCGTTGACGCAGTACACCAGGATGCCGGGTATGCCGTTTCTCTGGATATGGCTACCAACGCCTTTGGCTTTACCAAAACGGGTGCCGGTGATGTCACGTTCACGAACAAGCTGACCTCAGAGGATAGTGTTGTGGTTCGTGGCGGTAATCTGAATGTCAAAGGTCAGTTGGTTGCGGAAGGTGTAGATGTTTCCTCCGGTCGCATGTTGGCAGATCATGATGCCGAGTTGCAGACGCTGCTCGTTTCCGGGAATGGCAGCTTCCGCACGGGGAACCGCACTGAGACTCTCGCCGTGGCGGATGAGTTGCGGGTGACCGGCGGTGAGTTTATTCTGAGCGGCGAGGGCTCCACTCTGCGGGCTGAGCGAGATGTCGTGATTAGCGGCGGTAAAACCACCATTAACGGCACGCTTCAGGCCGGGAATCTTTCTATCGTTGGCAATGCCGGTACCACCGTGTCCCTGAACGGCAGCGTCACCGTCGAATCCCTGGAAAAACTCGGTGCAGCCGTTCTCAATCTTCCCGTGTATGGTGAGGACCGTTCTCATATCGTGTCCGTTACCCGTAGCCTGACCATGAATTACGGTGGTACTGCGGATTCGTTTAACGGCGGTAACTTTGCTGTGCTTTCTCCCGGAAACGGTGTTGTGCTTAAGTATCTTTCGGGTGCAAAGAATGTAATCAAACTTGATTATGGGCGAAACACGGCTCAGACTTTGCTTGGTTACATGTTTGTGGATGTTCATGAGTTGAGTGCTGCGGAGCTCTCGCGGGGTATTAATCTTGGCATTGAGTCAGACGTTGTCCCCGGGATGGCCGCCGGTTCCCGTGTGTCGCATCTGTATGCTTCCACGCTGGGCGTGAAAGATGTAGATTATCGGATTGTCACTCGGGCTGACGGTTATTACTACCTCGAAACGCTCAAAGGGCAGGTAGCCACCACCACTTGGGATGTGAACTGGGGCTGGGAAGAGGTGTCTTCCGCTCCGGAAACCGTGGGAGAGTGGGTATATACGTCCATCGATGACACGGGCTTGTACCAAAGCGCGTACGACGATGACGGCTATTTCATCGCCTCTAAACTTGTTGGCAGTAATGCTACGGGGGCTCCCGGCACGGGGACCAATGACCCCGCCACCGGTAAGCCGAAGATTATTCCGGTAAACGTATATGGCGGTGCTTATGACAGCGTGGATTCAGAGGGTGCCAAGATTGTACGTGATGTCTGGCTGAACGTTGCGGATGGCAACTTTGCCCTTGTTGCCGGTGGTAGCCGGTGTGGCGGCACTGCTGCAGTAGCCGGCTGGAACCTTGAAGGCGATACCCATATTTATGTGGGGGCTGAGGTTGATTCCATCGGCACCGTTGTGGGCGGTAACTTCCTTAACGCTTACGAACCGAACTGGACGGGGGATGGTTTCATCTCCGTCCTGACAAACAAGCTTACCGGTTCTGTTTTCGGTGGCGGGTTTGATTCTATCAGCCATTTGGGCGATAGCAGTATATATGTATATAAGTCTCTCGCGACAAATACTCCCACGATGGTTTATGACTACACCATCGGCGATACGGAGCAGGGTATAGGTAAAAGAATTGATCAGAACACCATTGCTGCCGGTTTGTACATGGCAAGAAGTTCCCAGTGGAATGGTGACGGTCGGATTATTGTTGACCTTGCCGGTGACAAAAGCGATGACCGTATGGCTAAATCCATTGTCGGCGGTAACTTCATTGAGGGAATGTCGGATCAGGGTATTGCCACACGTGTAGGCAATAACCGCGTGGTTATCAGGAACACCTGTCAGGAGGCTGATTCCCGCCTCTTCTCCAACTATATTGTCGGCGGTGACCTGTTAATCAATATGGGTAATAGCGATATGACAGGGGATACCTAT
This sequence comes from Akkermansia sp., assembly GCA_017398765.1. Lineage (GTDB taxonomy): Bacteria > Verrucomicrobiota > Verrucomicrobiia > Verrucomicrobiales > Akkermansiaceae > Akkermansia. The sequence goes on along the minus strand of JAFQEY010000035.1, from coordinate 4,427 downwards.
GTGGAGTTCTCCAATATGGGTAAGCTCACCTACATCGGCAGCAAGAGCTACAATGTCGATAATGTATTTGTGACCGGTGGTCACATGATTCTGAATATTCCGGCAACAGCTGTCAAATATACTCCCAATAGTGTGTTTACTCTTACGGGTAATACGCACATCCGCGTGACCAATGCGGAAAATGGTGTATTTAATGCCAACATGGTAGCCGGTCATGCTACTTCCCGTGAGAAAACCTATCATGGTGAGGATATTGCGGCGGATGTCATGTTTGAGCGTCTCAACGTCAGCACCATCAACGGTGATACGTTCATAGAGGCGGATAGCGGCCTTTACAGAGGTGTATTGGTGGGCGGTCATTATTATGAGGACTTCATTCATGATGCTCTCCCTGATAAGTCCGGTGCCGTGCCGGTACACCCGCGTCAGTTCACTGAGCCGGATACCCTCATCGTTACCGGTACCACTCATATCGATCTGACCGGTGGCTCATATCGCAATATGGTCTTGGGTGCTTCGTACTATGATGGTTGGGATGATCTCACCATGAATACCGGTGGCGTAGAGATAAACGTCTCCAATTCTGAAATGGGGGATGCCACGCTGAAAGGTACGACCAATGCATACAATTATGCTGTGGTCGGTGGGTATTATATTGACGAATTCTTACATGGTGAAGAGGTTAACGGACCGTATGAATCCCCGGCGCGTCCTTCTACCACGCTTTCCGCTACGGTTGGTGATATCGATCTCACATTCCGCAATTCGACGATAAACGGTATCATCCTGGGTGGTTCCCACATCTTCCGTTCCATGGCTGCCCCCGGTCTCAGCGGTGTGCGTCAGGGTAACATCACCATCGATTTGGTGAGCGGTACCTTCAACGGCAATATTTACGCCGCCGGCTGTCAGGCATCCAGTGTGGAACTCTATACGGAGAGTACCACGGTTCGCGTTTCGGATGAAGTGAAGTTCGGCAGCAAGGTTACAGTCAGCGGTGGTTACATGGGGAGCGGCAGCTCGGCCGTATACGGTGATACAACGCTGGAATTCCACAGCCCGACGCGATACAGCAACATTGCCAATACGAACTTTATCTTCTTCGACGTTGTTAAGGTTACAGACCCGCAGGGTTATGTGGTGATGCCTCATAACGCTACGCTGCTGGGTGACTACATCACCAAGCGCGGTGCCGGTACACTTGAACTCGGGGTTCAGAATAAGCTGGATATGCTGACCGTCGCTGAGGGTAAGCTGAGACTGGCTGCTGGCAGCGGTAATTCGGCAAGCGGAACCAAGATTGAGCAGCTGAATCTCTGCAAGGGGGCGACTCTCGACCTCTCTGCCGGTAACTGCGGTATCAATGGTGACTTGGTTGTGGAGGGCGGCTCTCGCATTGTGATTGGTACCGGTCTGGCACCCACGGCCATTGAACGCCTCATCTGGGATGATTCTGAGAAGGTCTCGCTCACCCTCAGTGCTCTTCCGACCGGGGCTGAGTCCTATGTCGTTGAACTCTTCTCCGGTCTCACCAAGGCAGACATTGTCGGTTTGGACATGCGTACGCTGGATGTCGGTTACGGGGTGCGCGCTTCCCAGTACATTACCAGCAATGTTGATCTCATCAACAGTTACCTGTTGCTCCAGGGAGATAAACTTGTGCTGACCCGTGCGCCGCGTCGTTCCGTATATTGGGAATTCAACGGCGGCTCCGGTACCGGCTACTGGATGTCTGAAAATGCCTGGGCCAAGAAAGACCAGACTGCTCCTGATACGATGTTCAACAATGAACCCGGTTCGGATAATGTGGTCTTCTCCAACGGAAAGGCTACCATTATCGTGAATCAGGAAGTGATGCCCTATGATATCCATATCCAAAACGGGCAGTACACCTTTACCGGTGAAGGTAAGGAAGCCGTTATTACGCCGTACGGCAGTATCGTTCTTTCTAATGCCGGTAAGGCCACGTTCACAGAGGACGTGACACTTAAAACCTCCGCCTCCAGCACGGTAATCTATCTGGATGATACGGCCTGTTCTCTCGTTGTGAACAACGGTATCAGCATTAACAGACTCGAAAGTAAAGGTACTGTTATCGTGAATGCGAACATGGCAATGGCTGAAGGTACTACCTCCGGCGGAACGCTCATTGTGCAAGGTAACATGACCGTGGGCGGTGATTCCACCTTTGCTGAGTTACAGGTGAAAGGTGCTGTGCTGAACAATAAAGACTTTACTCTCACCACAGACGGTATCAGCAGCATTGGCTCCATTGACGGTGGTGCTGTGGGTGTGCTCAAGGGGGGTGAGTTGACTATCAACCCCGACGGCAGCCCGGGAACAACCCGTTTGAAGGCTCTGCGCGGGCTTGGCTCGCTGGTGACTAAGAACAGGCTCGAAGTTGCTGAGGATAGCCAGATAGGTGATTTGAATGTAGAGTCTCTCGTTCTTGGCGGAACTCTTCAGTCCACCGGCAGTGTCAGTGTGACCAATGACATGGCCATTAGCGACTCCGTAACCGTGACCGGGGCTCTGGAGGTCGGCTCTATCACCTACAACAAACTGACCCTCAAGAGCAACTATTCCATGATTGATGTGGAGGGGAATGTATACTCCTCTGCCGAGGATAAGCAGTTGCTGATGAATATCAACACAACATTGATTGCCACCAAGATTCTGAGCGACGGAAAACCGTATTATGTGCTCAAGTGTGATGAGGGCGGCATGAGTGATGTTAAGGTTGTATTTGATGCAGAGGGTACTACTGAGCTGTTCACCCAGAACGATCGCTATGACTACTACGTCTACGCTGTCGACAATGGCGTTGTATTGAGGGCCGACCTGACAGATCCCCACCTCTATGAAGAAAAGGTTGCGGAAACGACCAATGGTATTGCCGGTGCTAAGCTTCTGGATGAGCTCTACAAAGACGCTACCATTCTGGAGCTCTATCCGGAGGGTGACCTCGCGCTGACGGTTGAAGCTATTAACCAGCAACTCATGATTAACAACAGCAAGGAAGGGTTGGATGAGCTCTTTGCCGCAGTTGCGGGTGCTTCCATCCCCGCCATGGGCGTTGCCTTTGCTGATGATATTAACCGCCAGCTGCAGGCTATTCGCAACCGCACCACCACCATGGGGGTTGATCAGAGTGAGGTGAATGAGAACCTCCCCTACTTCAACGCTTGGATCAATGCAGAGGTCGGCAACCGTAATCTGGATGAAGACGGTACTTCTTCCGGTTACGACATGAGCAGCTGGGGCGGAACCGTTGGCTTTGATGTCGACTTTACGCCCCGCGTGACGGCCGGTCTTGCCGTGTCTGCCATGTATGGTGACTATTCATCCAACTCGCCGGACAGTGCGGAGGGTGACTTCGACACGCAGTACGTAACCGCGTTTGTGCGCTATGGCTTCCGCTCCTGGGTGCACACCTTCGTGGCCAGTGTCGGGCGTGCAGATGCCACACTTGAACGTACCGTCAGCCATCAGTACGGAGCTTATCGCACCAAGGGAGAGACTGACGGCATGGGGCTTGGCCTCATGTATGAACTGGGGTATGTCCGTGCGCTCAACGAGTCCGGAACAGCCTGTATTCAGCCCGTCATGAACTTCACGCTTACCAAGGCTTCTCTTGACGGCTACACGGAAACCGGCAGCGATGCCGCGCTTAAGGTGGGCGATATCGAGATGACCACCTTCACGGTGGGGGCCGGTGCCCGAGTTCAGGCTATCGTGGGTGAGAACCTGTATAATCGCGCATCCATTTTCGAATGCCGCGCTCTTGCTAAACTCCGTGCGGGCGATCGCAATGCCGATGCGGATGTTGGCTTTGCGGCAGTACCCATGGGCACTGCTTCCGTGGAAAGTGCTGAGGTGGGTGCCGTAGGTATTGAGCTGGGTGCCGGCATCGTTATTCCGCTGGGGGCTGACCATTCTTCCGTCTTTGCAGATGTTAGTGCGGAGTTCTCCACCGGGTACACGTCTGTTAACGGTACGATTGGTTATCGAATCAACTTCTAAATCGTTCATCTCCTGAATTGCTTGCTGCTCATCTCTCGGAAAAGAGGGGTGAGCAGTAATTTTTTTTATTTTTCAAACAAGCTGTGTTTCAAGAGTTTATCAGAATGAATCGTGCTCCTGTGAAAAGAAAAATGAAAAAATCTTCAAAAAAGAGCTTGACGTTTCGGTTTGATTCGTGTATAGTCTGCCCCGCACCCACTACGGGGCAGCTCGAAAGAGCAAGCCGACGGTGAAACGACACCGGGGCGGGCTCAGCCGGGCAAGGCAGTTTTCAATGCACGGACTTTCCGTGGCACCGCAGGACCGCAGCGATTGCGGAACGAATGGTAAACCTTACCATGAGGGGGTGCCGGAGAGGCTAAAGAGAGGGAAGAAAAAGGTCGTGACGCGTGCCGTGGTCTCAT
>JAFQEY010000034.1 GCA_017398765.1 Akkermansia sp. | reverse complement strand
CAGCATTCGCAATGCTGTATAAGGTTGCAGGAAAGAGGTCAGCCCCCCACTTTCATCCCGGAGAAGTTAGATGCTACGAGTTCTTAGCCATTCAATCGTGCGTCACTTTTCCGGGATTTCTTATCCACTCACAATGCAACACGAATCATGAAAATGTCCCGACTTTTCAGAAATATCCTTCTTACCGGCACCATTTCTCTCACCCTGGCATCCTGCGGTGGCGGAGGGGGGAATGACAGTACTGATTCAACCATCAATCAGATAGCCGACATCATTGATAACAACACCGAAACGCAAAGCAACACGCTTGCTCCCGATAGCCTTAGCCCGGGTATGAAGATCTATATCACCGGAGCATCTCGCCCGGATGCCGTGCTGAGCATCACATCGGCTAACACCTGTACTGACAGTCTTGCGGGCGAATGCACCTATTCCTACCGAAAGATTACCAATTCTACCGCAAAGCTGGATTTACAATGGGGAGATTACAAAGAATCCTATTCTTTCGCGTTCAAGGATATGGAATCCGGTAACGCAATCTGGATCTGGAGCACGAATGGGCAGGAAAAGACGGAGGATGTCAAATTCCGTTTGGAAGGGCGCAGTAGCACCACTCATACACAGACAGAGGCACCCGGCACGTCCGCCAACAACAATTCAACAGGCTCAGCACCGAGTTCTTCCACTCAAAGCGATTTGGCCCCCGGTTCATTGAGTCTCGGGAAGCAAATCAGGATAGGCAATTATTTGATTTTCCGCCCGACCAATGGAAATAGCGGTATTATCACTGTAAGTAATACACCATACGATGGGCAAATCTTCTATAACAAAACAGGTAAAGACACGGCAAGCTTGAAAGCCTCATACATAGCTCGGTCATCTCAGGGCAACATGATTTTACACAAAGCCGAGGTTAAGCTGACATTCCGAAGCAAGGATAAAGGTGTGTCTGAGTATATCATAGAAAACCCTGACACCGGCGGCTTTACCAACGGAATCAGAAGAGTGACCGGCGGCGGTCAATTCTTCTATGAACAATGCACTCCCTGAACAATATTCAACCGACCAACATACTTAACGTCATGAAAATAACACAAAACCTCAAGCTTACTCGTGATGTTCTCTACGCGCACAGTGCTATATATTATCGTCATCATATTGGCAGGGGTGACAGGGTACGTCTGGGCGCAGGGAGAAAATGATGAGAATTATCTCCGCATCTCCCGCCATCCGGCGAAGGTAGTGCCGCGCCGCGTACTGCCGATTACGCCGGACATGGCGGGGGAGCTGGAGATTATCCACCGAGCCGAAGGGTGGGTGGAAAAAGACACGCTGCTGCTGCGTATCAACCCGGAGGAGCTGGTGCTGGATGAGCAGGAACTCCACCAGCAGATGGAGCGCAACAACCTGACCGCCGAAACAGAAATCCTCCAGCTGCTGCGCCAGAAGGAGGAGCTGGAGTTCATCTCCAAGCTCCCGCCGGAGCGCCGCATGTATGTGGTGCAGCAGCTCAAGGCAGATGTGGATGAACGCGCAATCGCGCTGCTGGAGCGTAAAATAACCATGCTTCGAGAGAATGCCCGATTGAGCAATGAGCGTCTCCGGAACGCCTTTGAGAAGAAGCGCAAGCTGCGCGAAATCACCATGCCCTTTGACGGGCGTATTCAGTATCATTTCGCCATGCCGGAGGATGGGCAAACGGTGCTGGTGGGAACGAATAACCCTGTGGTCACCATCGCAGATGACAGCGTGCTCTATGTGGTGGTCAATATGACCGATCCCGCACTCTCGCGTCTGGATGCCTCTCGCCTGAGTGTCCTGTTGGAGATGGGGGGCGGGCGTACACTCACTGCCCCCTGGTCCCACAGCAAAGTGCAGAAAGGGGACAGGGGGGAAACGATGGTGTACTACTTCACCGTGCCGGAAACCATGCGCGGGCGGGTCTGGCCGCAGGTGGGGGCTAATCTCGTGGCGCACCTGCGTTACCGCGCAGAGGCGGAAGATGTCTATGTGAGCAAGGCTGAGCTGGCTCGAGAGGCGGGTGAACGTCGCTTCGAGAGCTGGGAGGAGCTGCTGGCCGCCCTGCGCCCGGGCTATGCCGTTGTCTTTAACGGGGAAACGCATCTCTGCATCAAAAAATTTGACAATTGACGGTTGACTAATGGATTGATTCGAGCCGCATGAAGTCGACTCTCCTCATACTGCCGTATCTGGTGCGGGATACGATACACCGTTGGCTGATGCGCATTTCCAGCCCGCTGGCGCGTTTGTTTGTGGTGCTGTTTCTGAGCTTCTGCGGGCTTATCTTTCTGAGCAGCTATGTGATATCCGTGAAAGTGCTGCGCGAGCGCATCCGCAGCAGCGGCGCGGATTTGGTGGTGGCTACCGAGTATGTGCAGGCGCAGAAAGCACTGCCGGAGCGTGGCCCCTGTATCATCCCCCAGAGCCCGCAGGATTACAGCCTCTATCATATACGGGAATCCTTTGCGAGCGCGAAATGCGGTCAGCAATTTATCACACTGGTGGAATACCCGCCGGTGATGACCGCCCAGTTTCCCGGGGCGGCGCAGCATAACGGGCTCTACCTGCTGCCACAGCAGGCGGATTCGTATCGAGGTCCCGTGGAGGTGAGCATCGAGGAGCACCGAACCACGGCGCAAAGCCTTGCAGATGCAGATGTCCCGCTGTTACGAAAGCTTTACCCCGGTGGTGCTCTTTTCCTGCCCACGGGCAGCCTGCCGTTCATCTGGCAGAACGGTTACATGAACAAATATGTCCTGCAGGTGAAACAGGCTACCGCCGACAGGGTAGAGGTGTGGGAGCACCTGTTCAAACAGCTTTCCCGGCTGGATAAAACCAACATGAACATCATCGCCAGCACGACCCTGCTGCGAGAACTGCGACAGCTGGAAATCATCCAGTACCGCTTCCGCGTGTGGGTCACTCTTGGCATCTCCGCCATCATCTGCCTGCTGCTCACCAGCATCTCCACGCTGGAGTTCCGCCAGAGCGAATACATCTACGCGCTCATCGGCAGCTTCGGTATCAGCCGTTTTCTGCTCTACCTCTCGTTCATCGCAGAAAACGTGGTGCTGGTAGCCACCGGGTTCGCCGGTGCGCTCGCCGGGCTGTGGGGCGTGCGCGGCTATATCACCGAAACGCTCTACAAGAGCCCCGGTATCACGCTGACGCTCTGGGAGCTGGAGGACGATATCCGCACCTTTCTGCTGGCATTCGGAATCTGTGTGCTGGTGTCGAGCGTGCCCATCCTCTTTGCCATTTTCCGTCCGATAGGAAACGTTCTGAAATAATGATGAAAGCACCATACAGATTACTTCTTCTGCTGTCGGCATTGCTGCTGGGCAGCGGATGCTCCGTGGACAGGATGCTGGAGGATACACGCGAGGAGCTGGTGCAGACCTACGACAAACTGCCCGCCTACGAGAGCCTGCCTACGCGGACGCTGAGCTGGCGGGAAGCATGGGCGATGGTGGAAAAGAATAACCTGGAGCTGAAACAGGCGGTGCAATCCGTGGAGGATGCGAAAAAGAATCAGAACCGCGTGTTCCGTAACCTCATCCCCCAGGTGAACCTGGGCTATTATTACAGCATGGCCCTCTTTGGGGAGGATGATGGCATGAGCGGGCGCAGCGGCGAGTTTGATATCAACATTATCTTCAGCCTGCCGGAGCTCATCAACCTGCCCATCGAATACTACACCGCCGCGCTGGCCACCTACAAGGCAGAGCAGAACCTGGAGCAGAAACGGCGCGAACTCATGGCGCGGCTCTACCAGTTCTACCGAGAGGAAGAAATCCGGCGTGCAACGGAGCAGGCGGAGGATGACCTGTGGCAGGAAGATGCGGAAACAAACCGACAGAGCATGCAAAAGCAGCGCGAGCTGCAACGGCGCGAGTGCTGGCACAAAGTCTGCGCCTTCCTGAACAACTACGAAGCGCGCTGGCAGCTGCACCCCGGCGGTATCCCCCGAATCACCCCGGAGGACTATCGGGAAAAGATGAAACGCCCCGGGGATGTGTCCGTAACGCTGGCGGCAATGGAGCTGGAGGCCTCTCGCCTGCGGAAACTGGGTATCGCGCTGGATTACTGGCCCTCGCTGCATGTGAACTTTTACAGCCCGACGCTCTTCAACATGAGCGGCGGCAACATGGGCGGCTTCATGAGTGCCGAAGATGTGCGGCTGGACATGAACTCGTACTTCTCATTGGACACGCGCCTGACGACCTGGGACGAGTATCAGGATGCCAGAAAGCAGCACGAATTGCTCGTGCAGCAACTGAAGCAGAAGATGTACGAGCACCGGGAGAAAATCGCGCTGCTGATGCGCAGCTGGAAAGAATACGGCGACTGGCGACGCGCCATGGAAGAATATGTGGCCTTCCGCCGCGCCCAGGGAGCCACTGACCCGGAATCCGCGCGCAAGATGCACGCAGAGGCTGTGAGCATGCAGAAGAATATTCTGGAGCAGGACAGAAAGAATCTGGAGCGCGAATGCGCCCTGATTCAGGAGTACGGACTTTATGGAAACTTCGAATAAATCGCCCAATTGACGTTGTCGGGCTGGAAGCACACCTCAGGCGCGCGGGAATTTTTGAGTTCGGAGGACGACAGGGCTCAGACTGGGGCAAAGCGCGGAGCGCGTAGCCCCAGTTCCTCGAAAAATACACAAGGGAGCCCCGTGAAACGGTGGTGACAGCCTGCCAACGCGATGAGTAAACGCGCTGTCACCACAGGTTCCCCGGGTTCCCATATAAACTATCCCGTATCTCTGTACTGCATCGAGTTGCCTGCCGGGACAAAACTCGATTCAGCGGTTGATTACTTATTCTCCGGCCAACCGAGGCATTGGTGGAGGGCAACAGTCTCACCTTCCGGGAGCTTGAGTGCCTTGTTGAGGGCGGGGATGTCAATCATGCCGCGAATCACGCAGGAGAGGCCTTTCCAGGTGGCGTAGAGGTAGACGTTCTGGTAGGCAGAGCCAACGTGATTGTGACCGCGGGTGTTGTCCTGAATCGCGTAGATGAGGTGGACGGGCGCTTTGGGCACGAAATCCTGCTTCGTGCAGTAGGGAATGAGGTTTTCATCCGTCACTTTTTCCAGACTGTGGGTATCGCCGTGGTATTTCCAGGCACCTTCCGGGGTGGCGAGGTAGAGCTGCATGTTCTGCAGGTTGCGGGCGGTGGCGATGGTGCGTTTGCCGCGGGTGTTCTGCCCCCATGCCACCCAGAGGATTTCGCCCAGCATCTGGTCATCCACCGGGCGGGCAGAGAAATCGCGACCGGATTGGCGGGCATTGATGGCTTCCATGAGCGGCATGCCGCCCGTGAGGTTGGGCGCGGGCAGGGTGCGGGTCTCCGCCGCCTGGGACGGCAGCACTACGGCGAGGGACAGCAGGGAGAGGAAGAGTTTTTTCATACGCTCTCATTCTACCAGTTATGCGCCGGATGAAAAGAAAAAAATCCGGCTGCATTCGGAATGAATGCAGCCGGAGGAAAAATGCGTGTGAATCGCAGTTACCTGGCGTTGACGATATCATCCAGCGGGAGGATGATGAAGCCGATACCGCGGTTGCCGTTCTTGCCGTTGTTGTGGCAGGTTTCGTAGACAACCCCCACGTGGTCATCATCCACCATGGCGAGGCAGGAGTAGCCCATGCAGCGGCGGGTGTCGTACAGCAGACCTTCGTTCCAGGTCTTACCGTCATCGCGGGAGGCGCGCACGGTCATGATGCTGCGGGGGTATTTCTTCGGGTTGGAGAAGAGCAGCAAACGACCATACTTGGGGGAATCCACGGCAATGATGGAGGCCTGGCAGGTGGGTTCCACCAAATCCTTGCAGTTGGTCTCATGCGGCTCCCAGGTCTTGCCCAGGTCCTTGGTCACATAGACCACGCGCTTGCCTGCCCAGGTTTCATTGCGGCAGTTAATCATGATGGAGCCGTCCTGCAGCTCGACCACCTGGCACTCTGAGCTGCGGTGGGGAACGCCGTTACCGTATACCCAGTTTTTACCGCCGTCCGTGGAGTAGCAGATAGTGCTCATGGAGCGGGGGTTGGCGTTGTTCTGCCAGATTTGTGCCGGGAAGACAATCACACCCTTGCTGGTGACGATACCGTTGCCGGGGCCGGCCAGAATGGTGTTCCATTCCTCTTTTTTGATTTGGCGGGTGGGGTTCACGTATTCTTTGCACCAGGTGATGCCGTCGTCATCGGAATACACCATACCCCATTGGCCGGTCTTGTCTTTGTCCCAGCCGGTTTTGGAGACGTTCAGAGAGGCACCGCCGGAGAAGTGGCAGACAAGGGATTGCAGCCAGATGCGGCCGCTCTTGTCCTGCACGATGCAGGGGTCGCCACAGCCGTTGTTGTGGCCGGGACCGGCATCCATGGATACCTCCGGGAGAGTCCAGGTCTGCCCGCCGTCGGTGGAGCGCACGGTGGCCACATCAATATCGGCGCAGAGGTCGCCCTCGTGGTGGTAGCGGGCATCGAAACAGGCCACGAGCGTGCCGGCCTGCGTACGAATCATCCCCGGTATGCGGAAGGCGATACAGTGGCGGGGGCTGGCACCGTTCGGCTGGTTGGCTACGTTTTCACCGGGCATGCCCAGCATGATACCGACGCGCTGGGTGACGGGGGCCTGTTCCGGGGTGTATTCCTTGCCGTCGATGGTGAGCTTGAGGTCGCTGAACGTCAGCGTGGAGCCAATGGGGGCACCGCCGGCGGGCTGCACGTCAATCCAGAGGTGGTTTTCGCCTCCGCTCAGCGTTTCATCGGAATTGATGACCACGGTGCCGTCTGCGCGGGGAATCCCCTGGCCGTATACCTTGCCTTCGCGCAGCTCGGTGCCGGTGGTATCGCCGCTGCGGAGGGTGACATTGTTGACATGGGCGGGGTCGGACACCTTCAGCACGACCTTGTTGACCACCTTGGGATCCTGGGAGCCTTCACTTTCAATATCAAGAGCCAGCACCGGGTTGTGCGGGGCGCGCTTCATCATGGGGAACTCACCGGGGTTGCGGAAGTTCACTGATTTGACGGACATGGGACCATCCATCAGGCAGAGGTCATCCAGCAGCACGCCGCCGCCCTCTGCGGTATCGGCCTTGAAAATGAGGGCGGTGGTGCCGGGGGGCAGAGTCCATTTGAGGTGGTGTTTGTAGCCGCCGACTTCGAGAGTGGCCAGCTTGGCGATTTCCTGCTCGCCGGCGGGGGTGATGGCAAGCACGCGCAGGCAGAATGGGGCACGGCGTGTCCAACGCTCTACCCAGCATTGCCCCGGGGTTTCAAGGGTGACGGGCTTGTTGAGCTGCAGGGTGACGCTGCGGTCTGTGCCGCCCAGTACACGGAGTGCCTGGGCACTGTTGCGACCGTGACCGCGGTTGATTTCTGCATGACCCGGCTGCGCAGAGAGCGTGCCGTAGCAGGTGTTGCCCTCACTCAGGGCACCGGGTGTCATCTTTTCGAAAGTTTCTGTTGCACCGACCAGCCCGCAGGTCAATGCCGTTAAGAGGAAAGTTCTGAACATGACCCAATCCTAGCATACAGAACATGGCATGGCAAGGAAGAAGTTATTGCCGATTGCAGGAAACCATACGCGTTCCAATGAGCTTCTCAACAAATGGAAAGTTAACGAGAAGTACAAAGTCAAATGGACGATGGACAAGGTGGAGAATTCCGATCGCTCTGCTCGCCTGACTTTTCCTTCGTCCATTGTTCTTTGTCCATTGTCCGTAAGCATTCGATGCTGGGCGGGTTTTATAGCTCAGCATCGCTTTTCTGAGGCAAGAGAGCAAGATAATCACCCGTATAACCGGAGGCCAGCGTTT
>JAFQEY010000004.1 GCA_017398765.1 Akkermansia sp. | reverse complement strand
GAGCCTTGCGAGACTAGTTAGCGCAGCATGTGCCTCCAGCCGGAGGCACGCGAAATTCTCGCTCCGCTCGAGCGAAATTCATGGCTGGAGCCATGAGCGAAATTATCCACTGCGTGGATAGCGAAATTACCGCCGGAACGGCGGTAGTGAACGAATTTGGCAGCCCTGAGGGGCTGCGGAACTCCCTCAGAGCCCCGCAGGGGCGATATATGGTAGCCCGGTGATGGAGCTGCGTCAGCAGCGGAATCCCGGGGGGCAAAGGGAACAAACAAATCGGAACCCCGGTGAGGGGTGACATAATGCGGGGACGAGGTCTAAACGCAGAATGCAACAATGAGCCCCATGATACGGACACGGGACAATGAACCCGCTGTAAATCAACATGTTGCCTTATGTCACCTCTACGGGGGGGCTATGTTTCGGGTTTTTCCCCGGGGTTGCGCCGCTGCCGCAGCTCCACCACCTGTCTAGGTGCTACCGCCCCTCACCGGGGCTGAAAATTTGGGCACGCTGATGCTCGCCGGGGCTCTCTTTTCCCGGTAAAATCAATTCAGCAGTCAAAAAATAGGACAAAAGAGCTAATTATTCCAACGCGTTTTACTTATTTTATTGTTATGGGGAAGATAAAATGGTAGAATGCAACCACGGCTTTACGTACCATGAAACTGCACCTCCCTCTTCCGCTTCGTCGTTTTCTGTCTCTTGTTGTTGTGTCGGTTGCCACGCTTGGCAGCGGCACGCTTGATGCCGCTGTCATGAATAGTGATGTGTCTTTTGTGACCTATGCCGACTTCGGGCAGAATCTGGGTCGCTACAAGACAGATGATACGGCCAATGCGCTGCTGAAGCATCTGCGGAGCGAGGCCGGGGGTGTCGCACTGGTGTATTCCGGCGGTCAGGCTGATTTTGTATTGCCGCATGAGATGGCCAATTTTACGGGAACGACTCAAAATGGTGCATTCATGGCACTCGGACACAACGCCACCGTTTCGGTACAGCACAATGGCGTGACAAGGGGAGGATTTACCGGGAATTACATCGGAGCGGAGAATACCGTCTTCTATCAGGGGATAGAGTATCGTATAGATAACAGTGCTACATTCCTGCATTCTCCCTACGGCGGTTATGATAACCGTAGCAATGGTGGTTTTGACCACAAGGTGACGCGCATGAGCAAGCTGATTACGGATGTGGAAACCGCTACGCTTTTTTCCGGTACCTCGTCAGAGATGCGTGAATACGTGCAGGGTGAATTGCTCTATCATGCCGGGGCAGGCAGTATGAAGCTGTATGATGCAGCCGGTGGTGAGCAGACTGATTTGTGCGGGGGATATGTGTATATCATCGGTGGTGTGGATGCCGCTGATTCCGTTGGGGTAGGTGGTGCAAACGGAGTGGGGGATACCATTGAGATGTCGTTTAAAAAGGATGGTTACTATTCCATTTCCTCATCGGAGCCTTTGCCTTTTTCCGGGGCGAACGGTGATTCCGGCAGCCCCATATTGGTCTACAATGAAAAGACTGCGCAATATGAATATGTGGGGGCCCTGGCGTATATCGGGAACAATTCATCATCTATATGGGGTGCAGTCAGCTATGTGGACAAGGTTCTGAACAGTTATGACAAGGTGGTGAATTCTGCATCTGCCGTCCTGCATATTGGGGCGGTAAATGAAGAGGGCACTATGGTGAGTGCCGATGATGTGGCGTATGACTATAATCAGGGGCGGACGGTGAGCACGACTCCGTGGAGCGGTAAGGTGACAGATGTTTCCGGAAACACGGTGCAGAGCTTTGTGGGGGTGAAGAACGGAATAAATACATGGAAAGACCTTTCCTCAATCATTGATAACGATAACTGGTATGCCTACAACAATACCTATCTGAATGCGGCTTCGTATCTTGAGGGTAAGAATTCAACAGCCGACAAGGAACTGACGTATGCCGATTTGTTCCTGACGGAGAACCTGGTATTCAAGGCCGGTGCTGCCACGACGGATGTGGTGTTGGATGCCACGGTTGATTTGGGCATAGGCTATGCGCAGTTCAGCCTCGGTGAAAACATGGAGAGTGCTCGTTTCAATATCTCTTCCGGCGAAGACGGGAGCTACCAGTTCAACCATGCCGGTTATGTGATTGATGCCGGGGTAGAGGTGCACAGCACACTGACCGGTTCTGCCGATCATGTGTATGAATGGCGCAAGACGGGTGAGGGGGCACTGTATATTGAGGGAAGCGGGAACAACCGGGTTCTGCTGAATGTGGGCGGTCGCGGGGCAACTTATCTGAATCGTGTCAATGGTTATGCGGCCTACAATGTGCTGGCTAACACGCATGCCACCGTTGTGATTGCCGACCGAAACCAGATTGCGCGGGACTTTACCTTTGGGCATGAAGGCGGTGTGCTGGACATGAACGGTAACAGCATGACCTGGAACAATGACAACAACGCGGCGGCTGACGGGTTCACCATCCATGCGCTGGATGAAAACGCCGTCATTGCCAACATGAAAGAAAATTCTGAGACCACGCTGACCTGGACGCAGGTCGGTGAGCAGACATTTCTGGGTTCATTCCGGGATGACGGTGACACTGCTGTGCTGAAATTTGTGTATGACGGCGGAGCTGACAGTAAGCTGACGCTCAACAGCGTGTTTACGGAGCTCCGTAGTGCCGGGAGCGGTATGGTGGTCAACAGCGGTACGCTTGTCCTGCAGGGAACCAATACCGTGCACGGTCTCGGCTCTGCCACCGGAAGAAATGCTGAACGCTATTTCAATGCCGAAGACTGGCACTATGCGGATGCGACCTCTGATGTGACAGTGAAGAATAATGCCGTGTTTGAGCTGGGCAGCCACGCCCGGCTTACCGGGGATGTCACCGTGGAGAGCGGCGGCACTTTTGTGATGCGCGAGAGCGTGCAGCACAAGATGGAGTATATCGAAGGCGGTGAGCGCCCGGAGAGCACGGATGCCATCTCTGCGTATCACGGGTTGAAAGGGAATGTATCGCTGGCGGCAGGTGCTGATATGCTGGTGGAATACGGCAAAGGGGTCACGGCAGATGCGACCTATGCCGGCGATATCTCCGGCGAGGGTAATGTCAGCGTGAATCTGGGCAATGCCGATATTTCGCTCACCTTGTCAGGTAACAACACTTTCTCCGGCATGAAATCCGTTGCCAACGGCGGCCTTATCGGTGAGACGGCTGCCTCTCTGGGTGATACGTCTGCCAATAAATGGGTGATTGGCGAAAATGCCTGGATTGCCTCCCATGCGGAAAACGGGAATGAATTGCTCAACCGCATCGACACCTCATCCGTCGGCACGCTGGCATTGTCAGCAGATACGAATCAACAGCTTGATTTCAGCCGTCACTCGGGGCTGTATCTGGGCGCGGAAGCCGGAACAACCGTACAATACGGCACCGCTGGGACAAGCGAAGCGCTTCTGGCAGTGGATGGTGCGTGGCGTCTGGGCGGCGGCGGCGGTAAACTGGTCGTGAATTATGTGCTCAGCGGTTCTTACGATTTATTGCTGGGCGGTGGTAGTGAGGCAAGCGGGGTGGTGCACCTGACCAATACCTCCAACCAATTGAGCGGCAGTATCACCTTTAACAGCACCGGTATCAGGCTTACCTATGAAGAGGGGGCTCTGGGTGATGCCGTGGTGGGGCTTACTTACGGCAACGGTATTCTGGTTCCCACCGCTTCTGCCCTTAACAATGTGGCCGGGGATTCGGAAGGTGCGGCTCTGCTGGAGGGCTTTGCCTCCGATGCGATAGACATGAGCAAGCATGGCTCGCTGGCTCTTGGTGCTTCCCAAGATACGATTTATGACGGCAGAATCACGCTTGCGGCGGGGCAGAGTTATCGGTTCAGCTCGATGAATGGTGCTGTGCTCACGGTCAATTCCGCGCTGGCAGCCGGGCATGAAGTGGTAGTAGACGGGCAGGGCGGATCCGGCGGAACGGTCATTCTCAACGGTGCCGGAGCTGTTAACGGGGCTGTCACGGTGATGGGGCACAGAGACGGACTCGCCGGGGATGTGACACTCGGCTTTGCCGCTGACAATACACTGAATAGTGCGTCCTCTGTGGCGGTGCAGGTCGGCGGTATTCTTGATTTGGGTAGCACGAACCAGACGCTCCGTAACCTGTCTGTGCAGAATGGCGGCACGGTGCGGGGAGATTCTGACAGTACTCTGGTGCTGGAGCTGAGTGAAAACGTGACCCAGATGGGGACGCTGCAACTGGGGCAGGTGGTGAAGAAGGGGGCTGTTGATATGGTACTGGGAGCTTCCGATAATGAGTGGAAGCAGCTGTCGGTGCAGGAAGGTTCTCTGGTGCTGGCCACGGACAATGCGCTTTCCGCAACGGGGACAACCCGTGTGGAATCCGGTGCCGTTCTGAATCTGGGGACAAAGGATGACCTCTCCTCCGCCGGAAATGTGGTGCGCAGGACGCACGGTGCCGTTGTGTTGGCAAACGGCGCGACCCTGCTCACCGGCTCAGAGGCAACGGATAACGGTACGGCACTGACCGGCAGCCTGAGTGTGGATGCCGGCGGTCGTGCTACGGTGTCCGGGTATCATCTGCATCTCTCCGGGAGGGAGAATAACATCGGCGGGGGCACGATAGATTATGCGGCTTCTTCCCTGCATTTGAACACTACGGCGGCACAACATATCGGCGGTACGGTCAATATTGCTGCTGACACTCAGTTCCACAGCGGCGGCTCCGCTACGGACATGCTGAAGCATTTTAACCATGTCAATCTGGACAGCGGCAGGACACTTGCCCTGGAGGATAAAACCTGGAACACCATCTGGCAGGTGGATAAACTGACCGGTGCAGGAACCCTGAACTGGAATTCGGATACCAATCACTCTTCGACTGCGAGGGTGTTGATTGGCGGAGACGGCGGATTCTCCGGCACGATTAACATGAATCGTTCCTACAGCAATAAGGACCGCATCTATCAGGCATATCTGGAGATAAACGCGGAGAACGCTGTCACCGGAGCGACTGTCAATCTGAATGGTTCGGGTGAGTATTCTCCTGCCACTCTCGCGGTGAACGCCGCCAATGTCAATATCGGCGGATTGAATGGTAATGCATACAGTCATGTGATGGCAGGTGCAGCCCCGACGGATTCTGCGCAGACTGTCATTCCTGTCTCTACCCGCAGTGCTTCACTCTCGTTCACCGGAAGCGGCAACTACACTTACAGCGGCACCATTGGCTCAACGGAGGATAAGGATGATGCCGCCCTCAGTCTGGTGATGAAGGGCTCCGGCACGCAGACGCTCAACGGTTCTTCCATCGTGGTGAAAGATGTGTCGGCTCTCAGCGGTAATCTCAGCATTGAGTCTGCCGGATTCCGTTCGCTGGGAGATGTGGCGGTGGCACAGGGGGCAGCGCTGAAGATAAATGACAGCTTTGCACTGGAGAGCGGGAGAACACTCAGTGTGCGTGCCTCGGAAAATTCCGGGGCTCAGGCAGAGTTCCGTTCAGCACTTGTGCTCAACGGCGGCATCATCAGCTTCGATTCCCGCTCCCTTGGCTCTACGGCTCTGCTGAATCTGAGCTCCGGACTGAGCCTTGGTAATGCAACGGAGCAGGTAATCAACTTTGACCATGCCTATGCACTCCGAACCGGCGTTACTTACACGCTGTCCAACGGTGATTGGTCGGCTCTTTCGGGCAAAATGGCTGCAAGCGGAGCTGAGTACCTGACAGCAGCATTTACCAATAATTCTGATTCTTTGCAGGTGACTTTTTCCGCCGGAGCCGGTTATCTCATCTGGGATGGTACGAACAGCTATGGCAGTAACATGTGGACCGCCACGAATTTCGGCACTCAGTCTGCAACTGCCGGAACCTATTCTGCTGTGGTTTTTGATGATACTGCGGCCGGAACGACTGTCTATACATGGGATAATGTTTCCGTTGATAAGGCGATTTTCAATTCCTCTAAGAACTATAGTGTGAATAACTGGGGGGCTCTTGCGACAATAGGTACTCTTCAGCAGGACGGATCCGGTACTACTACGCTGACCTCTGCGGTCAAGGTGCTAGGTGAGACCAGAATTAATGACGGTCAGCTGGTGGTAACGGATACTTCCGTTCTGGGCGGAACGGTGAGTGGTGAAGGAACTCTGGTCATTAACTGGAATGGCAGTGGTACGGTGTCCATCCGTGATTTGAATACGTTGCATATACAGAACGGGACGTGGGGAAGTGCAACCTCGGAATCTGCGGATGCTGCTCATATCATCATCGAATCCGGTGGCAGCTATTCTCAGGGAGCCGGTACATACACAGGTGATGTTGTTGCGCGCGGTGGTTCCGTGCAGATGGTAGGAGGCACTCTCAGCGGGAGCCTGACTCAGGAAGCCGATATGGAGCTGAATGTATTCAGCGGAACCTCCAAGTTGAATTCTGCGTTGGAACAGAATGGATACACCATCACCCAGACCGGAGCCGGAACTGTTGAGTTGGGTGCTTCTTCCGCTGCCGTGTTGGAGAACTATGTGGTGAGCTCCGGCAAGCTTTCTTTCACCGGGAAAAAGCATACGGCCGGAGTTCTGACAGTTCATTCCGGTGCTGTTCTTATTCAGGGCAACGGTGGTTCTCTGGATGCCGAGCGGATTGAGCTTGGCGGCACTCTTCAGGCTGAAAATGGAAACGGAGGTTATGTGAACGCCGATATCCGAGTGAGTGACGGCGCTGTAATCAAAGGTGGAAACAATGCTGCGATTCGGGGAAATATTTCCGGTTCCGGGGCTCTTCATTTGCAGCAGGTTGATAACATTTTTGCTATCCGTTCCGATATCAGCGACGGTGACAATCCGCTCAGCCTTGTTGTGAACAATACCGCAGGGGTGATTCTGAGCGGTGATAATACGTTCACCGGCGGTTTGACCTTGCAGCAGGGCCTTGTCCGAGCAGAAAGTGCGGGGGCTCTGGGAGCGGGTGATGTGATTATCGGTGCCTCCGGGGCTGCCGACTTTGCAGAGTTGGAATTGCGCGCCTACGGCTTGGAATCTCTGGAGAATATTCACAGCCTCTCGTTGAAAAACAATGCTATCCTTGACCTGTCCGCAGCAGACTTTGTGACGCTGGGCGGTGTTAATCTGGGGTGCAACATGGAGGTGGCTTCCGTTGCCCAAATTCAGCTGGGCAATCTGGAGCAATCCGGCAAATACCGCATCTTCAATCTGGCGGAAGGCGTAACGCTTGATTGGGAAAATCTGGCCGGGAATGTCTACATCGGTGACAGCAGGGTTGATTGGCTGGATGGCGCGAGCCTGAGTGTGTCGGACGGCGCGGCCTGGCTTTCATTCATCGTTGCCGGGCGCACGGTCTGGAACGGCGGTGCCACCGGTGTGTGGGATACCAGCTCTGCCAACTGGAATGCCACGGAAGACTGCGTGGGGGATAACATTTCATTCACCGGCGGAAGTGATGTGGCCTTTGCCTCAGATGCGGATATTACCGTGGCTGAGGGGGTCACAGCCGGTAAGCTGACCGTGGATAACGGGGTGAACCTGCGCCTGAGCGGTGCCTCGGCACAGCTTGCTTCCGTGAGCATGGGTGAGGGCTCTGCCTTGAATATAACATCCGCGCAGCTGGCTGCAGTCAGTGATTCCGTGCACGTGGGAGCCAAGGCGGTGCTGACGCTGGAAGATAAGCTTTCCTCCCTCTCTGCAACCCATGTGAACGGCTCCGGCACAGTGTCCGTGGCGTTGGATAGCTCGTACGGCTCCACGCTGCAGCTGGGCAGTGAGTTCACGGGTGAAACCTATGTGCGCGAGGGTGCCATGACGCTGAACGGTGCTGTTGTCGGGTCAACGCTGCGTTTGGCAGACGGGGTGAATGTTCAGTTCTCCGGCAACACCACCGCTACATGGGGCGCTAATCTGGTGCTGGACGGCACGTCTCAGCTCCATGCCAATAACGGCTCTGATTTCACCTTTACCGGTACTGTTACCGGTGCCGGTGTCTACGACAGCCGAGGCAGCGGCACCGTGAAGTTCAACGGAGCCGTGAATCTCGGCGGCTTCTATCAGGAAAAAGAGGTGACAGTGCAGTTCAATGAGGCTGCTCAGCTGGGCAATCTGACCCTGAAGGCCGGCTCGGTAACGTTCGCCAAGAGTGCGGAAATCGGCGGTGGTTCATTCAGCGGAGGCTCGCTCTCAGTAACGCAGAATGCCACGTTTAACGGTAATTTCGATATTCTGGGTAATGTGACCTTGAATGCCAACCGAGGCAACACCGGAGACTGGGCTCTCACCGGGCCGTGTATCGGCGGGACTATGACGGTGACCGAGGGCAATACCCTGACCGTTACCGGCAATTCCCGCGTGCAGATAAACGATGGTGCTGCTCTGGTGCTGCAGGATAAGGCCTCCGTGAACAGAATCGAGAACGGGGCTTTCTATATCAAAGGCTCGCTTGCCACGGCTGAAAAGGCGGATGCAACATTCCGTTCCAAGGACGACGTGCATCTGAACTACGTGAACGCGGACAAAGATCTGGCAGACACGGAAGGCTCCATCGATGTGGCTGCCGGAAGCCGACTGGCGGTGCAAGTCAACAATCTGATTGCCTACGGAAAGGCTTCTCTCAACGTGGGAGAAAACGCACAGTTGGATTTGTCCGGCTCCAGCGCCGTCAAGCTTTCCACTTCTTCCAAAGTGAACCTGAGCAAGAACGCCGCCGTCATCATGCCCGGCATGGAGTTCTCCAATCGCTCGGCTACCGGAACCGCCACCCTGGCAAGTACCCAGGAGACGAATTACTCCATCGGAAGCACGGCTTATACCCTGACGAACGGTCACGCTCGCCATACATCGGAGAATGACACGCTCCTTGCCAACAGGCTGGTCAACTCCTCTGTGGAGAATGCCGGCAGCGGTCTGCTGACGGTGAGCCATGCCGACAACAGCATTACGGATGTGTATGCCTCTGCCGGTGATTTGACCGTATTGCAGGTGGCCACAGCTCTGCAGCTGGATGAATTGGTGGTGGGTGAATCCCACGCCGTGTCTGCCTATACCGGCACGGAGCTCCTTGAAGCGCAGGAAGCTGAGATTCGCGTAAGCTCTAAGGCTGAGTTTGCCGCCGGGGCACGCCTGAATGCCAACCTGACCCTGGAAAGCGGCTCCACGCTTAAAGTAGCTCAGGGCGGCGTACAGCTTGGCAGCACACTGACGCTGCAACAGGGGCTGACGCTCGATGAAACCACCCTTGCCCGCGTCCATACCCTGTCAGCAGGGGAAAGCCATACGCTCTTCAGCGGGGTGGATACCCTCCGCCTTGCCACTTCGGAGTCCGAATATCAGGTGCTTTCCAACACAGACAGCAGCATCCTGGCCTCTACTTATTTCCAAAACATCAGCTCTGATTATCTGCTGACCTTCACCGTGGATAAGGATTCCGCCGCCGGCGGCACACTGGCACTCACCATGGCAGTGCCGGAACCGACAACGGCAACCCTGAGCCTGCTGGCTCTTGCCGGACTCCTCAGCCGCCGCCGCAGGAAATAAGCCCTGAGCCTGACAAGCATTATCTGCATTTCCCGCAGCTCCGTTTTTTCGGCAGCTGCGGGTCTTTTTATCTCGTTTATTCATTTCTTCGCCCTGGTATACCGGGAAAATCGTGTTTTTTTAATGAAAATTTAATTTTTATGCATTTTTTACTTGCAAAACAGGTGAAAAAGGAGTATTATTTGCCCGCACCCCGCTCAAAGCGGGAAGCTTAAGTGGCTCGGTAGCTCAGTTGGTAGAGCAGCGGACTGAAAATCCGCGTGTCGGCGGTTCGATCCCGTCCCGAGCCACCATTTTTTTTGCCAAAATTTTGACGGTATTTCACCGTAACCGGGGCGTAGCTCAGCCTGGTAGAGCGCCAGCTTTGGGAGCTGGATGTCGCAGGTTCGAATCCTGTCGCCCCGACTGAAAAACACCCCCAACAGCCGCCAACAGGGCGGCTTTTTTGTTGATTTTGCCAGCTTTTCTTCTCTCTGTTCGTTACTGTTGCCAACGGGTCGGGTTGCAAAATGGGTTGCAGTCGGGTTGTAGTCTAATCTACTCAAAATGAGGTATATATGAAAATACACAAAACAGAGTTGACGGCGTGCGGCGGCGGGTGTCGGGTAATGTAGTCATGCGGGTGGCGGTGTAGTCACGAGAGGGCAAGGGTGAAAACGGCGTTCCTGTGTCCGCGATAGAGAAAAAGCCGAAAAATAAATAACATAAAAGAGAGATACGAGGCAACAATGCGCTCGCCGAGCGGGTTGCTTGCGGGGCGGGAGAGTGTTATTCTGCAGAGCTCAGGGTGTTGCGCATGGTCTGCATTTTGTCAGCTGTTTCCTGCCATTCGTCCTGTTCGCAGGAATCCGGCATCAGGCCGCCGCCGGCGTAGAGACGACCGCGGTCGGGGAAAATCTGCATGCAGCGCAGGGATACGTAGAGCCGGGTGCCGCTGCTGTTATGGGGCCCAAGATAGCCGGCATAGCAGGAACGCTCTATGTCCGGATAGGTGAGCAGAATCCGGCGAGCTGTGGCCACCGGTGAGCCGCAGACTGCCGGGGTGGGGGGGAGTTGTTCCAGTACGGGTATCAGCCGATCGGGCGGCATGCGCAGGGTGAAGCGGGTGCACAGGTGCTCTATGTTGCCCGCGCAGAGATTTTCCGGGGCGCTCTCGTGCAGCTCATCTGCAAGCGGGGTGAGGATGTTGCGCATGAAATCTGCCACGAGTGCTTGTTCTCGTGTGTTTTTGGCATCCCAGGGGCGAGCGGACGGGCGGCGTGTGCCGGCCAGTGCCATGGTGTGCCAGGTGTTGCCGCTGCCGGTGATGAGTTGTTCCGGGGTGCAGAAGAGCCATGTGCCATATTGCGGGGTGTGTACCAGTGCCTTGAACGCGTGGGGGTGTCGGTCACAAACTTGCTCAAAGGCTCGATAGGGAGAAAAGGTCGGGGGCAGGGGGGTGTCCTCTGTCCGGGCGAGCACGATTTTGCTGACCTTGCCGCTTCGGATAAATCCGGTGTAGAGCCGGAACCGGTCGGCATACTCTTCACGTGTTGTGGCGGGCGGCGGGGGGGGCGGCACCAGTGCTTCCCAGGCATCGGCTGCGGGGGGGACGGTACACTCTTCAGGAATAAAAAGTTTTTCTCCGGAAAAAGTTGCCAGCAGAAATCCCGCCCGGCTGTTGTTGAAATGATTTTCTGTCCGTCCGTCTGCCGCCATGCAGAAATGGGTTTCCCCTGTATCGGGGAGGGCGTAGAGGGCAAAGGCGCAGTGCCTCCGGCACAGGCTGTCCACTCTATCTGCTTTCGCTTTCTGCATGGGCGCAGTCTAGCATATTTGAGGTTCTTTGGCAAGCCGCCTGGTGCTTTTGTGCCTTCGGGGGGGCTTTGCCGTGGGGGCTCTTTGGCTGCGCTGTGCTTTGCCCGGCAGCCCGGTATAGCACCGAGCCGCTGCGGGGTATTGCTTTGGCAATGGTTGTTGAATGCCCCTTAGCCTTAGCTGAAACTCCCTGCGCACCGTGCTGCGAACGCCGACTTTGTCATGCGTAACTCGTCATTCGTAAATCACAGCCAACAGCCATTGCGCGTTTCTTTCACGTGAAATGATACTCCCTTTTTCATGGTCGGCGGCATCATCCATGCCGCGTATGCCGCCGTGCTGTTACGATGCGGTTCAGTTGGTGGTTTCCGTGGGTGTTTTGGTTGCTTTGTTGAGCACGCCGGAGAGGGCTTTGCTCATGGAGTCTGACTCGTAGCAGTTAACCTGGGCTACTTGTACCACCGATATCAGGAAGTTGTGTACGGTGTCCTGTACTTCCTGCTTGTTGATGGAGGCTTTTACCAGTGCTTCCTGCTCTTTGCTCAGTGTCGGGTAGCTCTCTGCCTGTACCTGCAATTCCTGCATTCTGGCGGCTATTTCCTGTACTTTGACTGCGGCTGCATCGGCTGAGTCCCGGTCTTTGACTGTTTGCAGGGTGCCGGTGAGTTCTCGGAGTACCTGCAATATGTTGCGGCTGAGCTGCAGGTGGTGTTGCGCCTGCTCCGTCATCTCTACTGCGGGGGTGGGGGCGGCATTCGGTGTGTCTGTGTCCTGCGCTAACAGAGGACTGCACAGCAGAAAGGCGGTAAGTAAGGCGGTGGTTTTCATGTGTGGTGATAATTTGTTTCAGTATTCCTGAAGATTAATTCGCCTTGAATATTATCCTGTTTCGGGGACAAAGTCAATGCTTCAATGAAGGAATTCTGCCATGAGGAATTTTTTTGTAAAGGATTCACTATATAATATTTTTTATTTGTGTAATGAGGTGAAAGAAAGAGCCGCCGACTTTCGTACGGAGTCGGCGGCCGAGCACGTGACGCGGATGGAAGTTCAGCGATAATCAGTTTTCGACTTCGTCGTCAGAGCTTTCTTCCTCCGCTTCTTCCTCCTCTTCCTCTTCGTCGGCGTCTGTTTCTTTGTCATCGAAGAGATTGTTCAGCTCTTCATCACTCATTTTCTCGTCTTCAGGTTCTCCGGCATTATCAGCGTTGTCGTTTTGAGGAGAAACTGCGGTTTGGGGGAGATTTTTGCTGAGGAATTCGAGCATGTACCCGGGCGTGAGCAGTTCAATGGTAATCGCCGGCTCTGCATCGGGCAGATAGAGGGCGTTTACCGGCACAGAGCTGCGGTTGAGCTTGCGCATGGCTTCATCGATGGCAGGGGAGGGGCGGGTCTTGTCCGCCCGCATGAGCACCACATTACCCTTGCGGAATGCTTCGTAGACCTCATCTGTGTATGCCACACTCTTGTTGGCCAGGCAGGTGGCACACCATTTCGCGGTGAAATCCACGAAAACAGGCTTTCCTTCATCCAGTGCCTGCTGCATGGCGGCATCGCTCCACTCTACCCACACCGGGGTGGTGTGGGTGTCCTCTGCGTGCCGGTTCTGTGGTGTCGGCATGGAGCAGAACACGCCGCCCGCTGCCAGCAGGAGCGCGACCACCAGACCGATGATGCGGCTGCGCATGCTCTTGTACATGGGGCACCAGCGTCCGTATACCCAGAATGCGGCACTGAAGACGACCAGACCGACCAGCACCCACAGGATATTGGCTTGCTGTTCAGCGGGGATAAAGGCAAGATACACGTAGAGAATCCACGCAGCTGCCGCAAAGAGGAGGAAAGAGAGCCCCTGTTTGAGAGATTCCATCCACGCGCCGGGACGTGGCAGATATTTCACCAGCGAGGGGAAGATGCCCAGCAGGATATAGGGGAACGCGAGCCCAAGAGCCATGAAGGTGAGTGCCAGCATCATCCACACACCCGGCTGGGCCATGGCAGCGGGCATGGCAGCCCCCAGGAAAGGGGCACTGCAGGGGGTTGCCACCACGGTGACGAAAAGTCCCTGGAAGAACGAGCCGACGAGTCCGCTCTTGTTCTGCATGCTCTGCCCGGCAGAGGTGGCTCCCACGCCGATTTCGAACACGCCGAACATGCTCAGCCCCAAGGTGAGCAACAGTAGCAGGATGAGGTAGACAATCCATTCATTCTGCATCCAGGCTGCCCAGCTGCGGTTGCCGGAGCCGGTGTCATTCCACAGGGTGCTGAGCCACTGTGTCCATGGTTGATTTGCCAGTCCCTCCAGATTGGAGAATATGATAAGCAGGGCGGAGATAATCCAGAAAGAGATGAGAATGCCCAGCACGAAGGCGAGAGAGTGCATGAACACCTTGCGGCGGCTTCCGCCCCCCAGTTCCACGAAGCTCATAATCTTGAGCCCGATGACCGGGAATACGCAGGGCATCAGGTTGAGGATAAGACCACCAATGAAGAGGGAGAGGAAGAGAGCTCCCATGCCGCCGGTGAATTCCACGGGGGCTGCTTTTTCTGCCGTGGCGGCAGTGGCTTTTGCCTCTGCTGCCATTGGCAGGGAAATCTCGTAGGCTCTGCCGTCTGCCACCAGCACGCCGGAAAGCTGCGGCAGTGCTTTGCCGAGCATGGCGGTATCCTTAACCGGGTGCAGGGAATCTCCGTTGTCATTGCGGGGGAGCGTCAGCGTGCCGCTTGCGCTGTCAATTTTCTGCTCTGCCGTGGGGGATATGGCGTTGTCGTACGAGAAGAAGTGAACGTTGGCCGGAACCGCTCCGGCGGGGAAGGAGAGGGTAACCGCCTTGTCTGTCTGGGTAGCGGAAATTCCCTGCGGGGCGGGGGTAAGTCCGGCTATCATCTGCAGCGTATTTGCCTGCCAGTCCGGGGCTGCGGCTCCGTCTCCGGCAGTGAGCGTAATTTCAACCATATCCTGCACAGCCGGGGAGCACCCGCTGTCTGAGCAGAGCTGGGTGTTGGTGGTCACGGAGAAATTCGCTTGTTGGGGAGCATCTGCCTTCGGGGTGATTTTCCAGACAATGGTGGGGTGTTCATAGCTGTAGGCTACACTGCCGTAGGAGCTGACGTGCCGCTCCGGGGCTGACCAGTAGGGGCCGGATATCTCGAACCCGGCGGGGGCGTGCAGTTCCACCGTCATGGGCTCACCCACGGTGCCGGGATTGCGGAAGTAGGCATGCCATTCCGGCGTAGCCTCACCTTTGACGAGCAGATAAAAGCTTTCTCCCTCCTTATAGGAACTTACGGAGGCGGATCCGGTAAGCTTCATCTCCGGTCCGGTGCTCTGTTGCCCGCTCAAAAGGGCTCCGATAGCCGTTCCGTTGGAATCATTGCTCAATAATCCTTCCGGAATTTGAGCAAAACTGAGCCCGGCTGTCATCAGCAGGGAAACGAAAATCAGACTGAGTGCCTTCATGCCCCGCATTCTACCATACTTGTACCTGCACTGGCAAGGCGTTAGTGCATCTTCATTGCTCTTCGTCCTGTATTTTTTGCAGATGCGTTGAGAGCGGATGGCAAATGGCTGATTTATTGTTATTGGCGAAACAGAGACGCACATTTCAGCCTCCGCAGCCCTTGCCACCCGGGTAAAAAGTCATCTTTCGCCGGTTCCGGTTGTGCGTTGTTCAGGCGTTCGGGCGTTCGGCGTGACACGCCGGGGGGGGCTACATGCCGGTTGGCGGCATTTTGATAACACTTTTGCGCGTGTAGAGCAGCAAAAATTCAAACAGATACACCCTTTCCCGGATGCCGCAGCGTACGCGTTTCAGTATCGGCAACACTCCGAACAGGCGGATTGTTTCCGTATGCGTGGCGCACATCAGGTACATTTGGTAGAGCATGGGGTTGGCTGTTGCCACCATCGCTCGCACCGCAAATGTGGTCTTTTTCATCTGCTCGGATTGGCAAATGGAGGTGTTAATAGCATGTTTCCGATAGCACGCCAACTCCTCTTGCAGATTGTGAAAGTGCGTGTGCGGAATCAGGCGGCACCACAGTGCATAGTCCTCCGACGGCGAAAATATCGACTCGTATCTTACCCCGGATTGTTGCAGCACGGAACGCCGAATCATCGCTCCCGTGTGCGGTATAACACACCCCCACATCAGCCCCAGCCGTATATCCAAATCCTCTTCCGGATACGTGACATGCTTGCCGGAGGGTACCTCACGTACCCGGCAGCCCACTACGCCGATTTCCGGGTGTGAGTCCAGATACCCTGCCTGTTTTTCCAAACGCTCAGGCAGGGCTATGTCATCGTGGTCCAGTACTGCTATGTATTCACCCTGAGCCAGTTCTAACAGCTTGTTGCGGCTTGCCGCAATGCCTATGTTTTCCTCATTGCGGATATATCTGATGCGTTCATCTTCGTATGAGGCAATAATGGTATCCAGTTCTGTGTTTGCCGGAGAATCATTCAATATCAGAAACTCGAAATCCTTGAAAGTCTGCCCCAGCACAGACTCGACCGCTTCGCGAAGATACACTTCCGGCGTCTTGAAAATGGGCATGAGAACTGAAACTTTTGCCATGTTTTCTGCTGTTGCTTATTCCCCGATAGACTATCACTTCCTCTTCGTTTCGTAAAGCTTTTTTCTCGCTAATTTTCAGTTTTTTTGCACTTTTTTGCTCCTGCCAATACTTGCTCTATTCGTATGCAGCGAATCGACATCCGGGTGAATTCGCGGCTTCAAATTGAGGTTTTCTCGCGCTCGTCTCAAATTCCGGGGCTTCTTTTTTATTTATTCCCGCTTCCGATTTTTGTCTTTCGGGGCTTTTATTTAGGAATTCTTTATTATTTTTTTCTCAATGGTGTACTTTTAAGAAAAATGAAATAGTGGTGAGGAGTTCAATCTGTATTCTTGTTTGTTTTCTTCTCGTTTTTCGGAAAAATGGGTGAATATCAGTTTGTTACAAAAGCGAAAAAGTGTTCCGTCCTGCCGCCGTCAGGCGGGGGGCGTTTTTTGAGCCGATTTCCCTCCCGCGCGTGGGCGCAGTATTTGCTGTACATTGGGTCTGCCACGTGTTAGAACAGCGGGGTTGTGGTGTTTCCAGTGCGACTCTAACAATTTAATCTCTCCTCCTTAATTTTATGTCTGATACCAATTCTTCAACAGTTGTATCCCAGTCTCAGGCTGAGGAACTGCGTGCTTTTGCCATTTTGGACAGCGGCTACCGGGCCGGTGATGCGTTCTCTGCGTCTTTCCTCATAGAAAGGTATAACCGTAGGGGGGTGACGGAAGCCCTTTTTGCTTTATTATCTTATCTGTCAGGCAGGTCTATTTTTGGCATGTCCTCTTCCACGACAGATATGCGGGATGCCGCTGACGTGGATCCCGGTTGGCCCAATCCGTTTGAATCCGGTGCGATTAACAGGTATGAAAGTGAAGGGGAGTTGTACGGTTGGTTGTCCCGGGATACCTCCGCCGGGAAATCCGAGCAAGACATCACAGGTGCTCGTATAGATATCAGCACGGATGGTGTGGATACGTACTTGGCGATGAGGTTGTCGGACGGTCGCTGCTCAGAAATCACCTTGCGTGGCGTTGTGCCGGATCTGAATCAGTTCGCCATCACGGCTCAGGAGGCGAGTTCGCTTCAGCTCAGCGGCAGCTATGAGATTAACGGCAGCACCTATGGTCTGGCTATGGATACGCAAGTCATCCCGGAGCTCTACACCTGGAACGGCACGGAGGAGAACCACGTCCTTGAGCGAGGTGTTGCCAACTGGGTGAACGCAGCGGGAGAAGCCGCGACCTACAAGGCGCAGCAGATGCTGGTGTTTGGCGAGGATGGGTATAAGACGGTTACCATCAGCCGTGACCCGGCTCCGTTCAGCATTCTCGTGGAGGATGACTACACGTTCTGCCTGGAAACGGAGGCGGCACTTTCTGTGTCAAGCACATTTGAAATAGCGGCGGGGGCCACTCTTTCTCTGCATGCCGCGGAGGCTGTTTCATTGGATTTCTCCATCAGCGGTGCCGGCAACCTGTCCTTTGTCGGCGGTGAGTGGTCGGTGTTGGTCAATCAGCTTTACACGGGGACCACCACGGTGGAGAATGCTTCCCTCTCGGTAACTCATGCCTCTCTGGGCGGTGGTGCCGTCACCCTGGGTTCCGGTGCACAATTAGTGCTGCAGAGTGCCTATATCAACTCCGGGGAAAACAACATGACGCTGCGTGAGGGGGCTTCTCTGCAGGCCTTCCAATCCGCGCTTCTGCCTGCTGCCATTCTGGTAGAGAGCGGGGCTTCCGCTGTCATTGACTCATCCTCTGTGTCTCATCTGGTGGTGAGCGACGGTGCTTCTGTCACTCTTACCGATTGCGAGTCCATTGAGCAGCTCACACTCTCGCTCAATGCTGATTACACTATCTCCGGCAACGATTTCAGCAACACGCAAATCATTCTCACAGACCTCGCTCCCGGCAGCACCATCGACCTCTCCGGCAACGCCTGGGGGGTCAATTCTCTTGAGCAGATTCAGGAAATCCTCGGGGAATATGCCCCCTACGTCGTCATTAACGATTTTCTGCCCTCTTTTGAGAAAGTAATCATCGATATCACCAATACCAACGATTCCGGGGAGGGCTCGCTGCGCGCGGCCATAAACCTGCTTAATACTTATCCGGAGGGTTACGGCATTGCTCTTCGGTTTGCGGATGAATTGCGCGGATCCACCATTTCCCTTTCCTCCGCTCTTCCTGCCATCACCCGCAGCTGTGTTATCAGGGGCGGCGGAATTGCTCTCACGGGCAACGCTACGCTGACAGCTCAGGCCGATATCACTCTGCGTGATATTTCTCTCTCTTCCCTTCGTTTGGAAAACGCGGCATCTCTCGTCACGGAATCTGTCACCCTCACTGCTCAGGATGCCATCCGTCTTCAGAATTGGAGCGGCTCGGCGGATTTCTCCGGCATCACCGCCACGGCGAGCGGGGCTTGTGTGGTTGTGTACGGTAACTTGAATGATGCCTCTCTGCCGGCTCTTCCCGCTACTCTGTCAGGCGGTTACAGAAACCTGGATAGCAACAGTATCTCCATATCCGGCGGCAAGACAACGCGGCTGGAGGAGGGAGCACGCCTGCAACTGCAGAACTGGAGCTCGCTGAATGTGTACGGCACGCTGACCGCCGAGAATGAGGTGGCGGCGGATGTGCTCACGGGTACGGGCTCCTCCGATGAAATTCATGTCCGCGACGGCGGCAAACTGCTGCTGAAGAATGCCAATGTATACAACGTGGAACAGCTGTATCTCTATTACGGCGGTGAGCTGGCGATGACCGGCGGCACGCTGGATACGCGTGAGAATCTGGTCGTATCGGCGGGGTCCGAGGCTACGCTCAATGGTGTCACCGTTAAGGATTGGGTAGATGTGTACGGCACGCTGAATGCGGAGGGCTCAGAGTTCCGCTCCTACGTCTATGTCACGAACAGTGCCAATGTAAAAGGCAGCGGCAATACCTTCAGCGGGGCAGAAACCTACCGCATCGGCGGCAACTTCACCGGGGAAACCTCAGCCCTGTGGGCAGCCATCGGTGCCACTACGGCGGAGAATGCCTGTGTGGGCGTAACCGGGAATCTGGATAACTGTACCCTG
>JAFQEY010000033.1 GCA_017398765.1 Akkermansia sp. | reverse complement strand
ATATCAAAATCTCATCATATAAGGGTGTTGGGCACCAAGGTAACTTTGGGCTTGAATAGTTCTAAAAACTGTGTATCCTAAAGTTCGATTAATTTTGAGGCATCCACCCCCTTGGGTTCGATTTTATTTTGAGGCAATACGTGTGGGTGAGCGGGTCGGAATACACCACGTCAGGCATGTTTTTGTGGCTGTTGCTTATCACAAAAAATGTCATTTGCGGATTTGAGATTGACCAGGTTGTTGGAATTTGTAGTATGGAGAGTGAGATGACAATACGCAGCTCCATCGTTTATGCATGCCTCAGCGTGATCAGTATCAGTATATCGACTGAAATGACGCGGGCTGAGGAGTTCATCACCTTGACTGAAAATACGCATTACATTCTGCCGACGAACAGGAGTTTGTGGCAGAACGGCTCCTGTACAATCAATTCGGAGAATAATAGTTCTCTGCAGGTCAGCGGCGAGGAAGGGAGTGGGAAATTCATCGGTCACGGTACAGCTGTTCTGGAAAATTTGGGGGGTGTATACATCCATCATTCCACTAACACCTGGTCAGATTTAGCCGGCGGTAAAAATGATGCTACCGGATACGGGTACGGGGGTGTTTTTTCTGCAAGAACGGAGCAGGGTGACAGTGTGTGCTTCAATAACAATGGCTTTGTCACCATCAAAAACATCGTGTATGATTGCTCTGACTGGGGAGACACTCATACACTTTCTGCTGTGTACGGCGGGGCTGTTTATGCGCCGGAAGGTGGCAGTGTGCAGTTTTGCGGAAACGGCATGGTGGAGCTGGCTGACCTGGGTAGCCTCAGTGTGCACGACAGCAACTACTGCTACAAGGATTTTTACGGCTACGGTGGGGCTGTCTATGCGCCTTTGTTGACGATAAGCGATACAGTATCAACGGTGCATATAACGGGGTGCTATATTAACCAGGGGGTGTGTACGGATGTTGAAGGCTATGGTCAGGGCGGGAGTGTCTATGTGGATGTGTTGCAGCTGAACAATAACAAAAGCAACATTTTATTCGATGGGAATTATGTTCACGTGGCGAATCATGCCGCCGGCGGTGCCCTTTGTCTGACGGAAACGGGAACAATAAAGGACAATCTGTTACATGTGCAATTCAGCGGAAATGAGGTGACGGCCGCACCGGATAGGAAATTCGGCTTGCTGGAAGATAGCGTGGAGGAGGAATGCCGGGCTGTCGGCGGGGCAATCAGTGTGGATGATGGTGCCTCCCTTACATTCAGCGGTAATGTGGGGAATGTGACTTTTGCCGCTAACAAAGCCACAGCGGATTATACCAACGTGACCAATCAGGGAGAGGGCTCAGAGCATTGGGATGATTCGGCTGTTGCTCTCGGCGGGGCTGTGTATCTGGGAACCGGGGCTCAGCTTGTCATAGAGAACAATGGGCAGGCGGGGGTGACGGAGTATGGGAATGTCAATTTCAGCAATAACGGTGTTTATGGGAAAGGCACGAATGCTGCCTCAGCCTGGGGGGGTGCCGTCTACATGGCATCATCAAGTTCTCTTGTTGTGCAGGGAAACAGCGGTGCTGTTTCCTTCAGCGGCAATACGGCGATAAAAGGTGCCGGTATCTACGCTGAGCAAGGTTCGTTGGTCAGTCTTGCCGATAATGCCAACGGTGTGTCTTTTTCTCACAACGCCGCCACGGATTGCGGCGGGGCTGTCTATGCCGTCGGTTCTCTGTTTATCAGCGGCAATGATTCCGTGCTGTTTGAGGGTAACAGTGCCGATAAGGGCGGAGCCGTTTATGCCGTCGGGGCTGTGGAAATTAACCATAACGGAGCTGTTTATTTTAAGGATAATGAAGCTGCTTCCGGCAGTGCCCTTTATGCAGAGACCGGGGCACGGGTAAATATCATCGGTAACGACAGCCTTTCCTTTTCCTCTGCAAATTCCGTGAACGCGAACACTTTAGTGTATCTCAGGGCAGATGCTGAGCTCAATCTGTGTGACAATGGTCGCGTGTCTTTTGCCGCTGAGACAAATAGCTCGCTCCTGTACGCCGAACCGGGGGGAACGGTGAATATTTCCCGTAACGCAGCAGTGGATATCAGCAACTGTGAGACTATTTCCGGCGGAGTGTTTCAGTTGAGTGGATCGCTCTGTATAGATGACAATACAGGTGCTGTGTCGCTTTCCGACAATGCGGCACTTACTGTATCCGGCGGGGTCATTTGCCTGGAGGGGAGCGGCTCTTCTCTCTCGCTTTCCGGTAACAGGGGAGATATCCGAATCAACAACAACTATGCCGGTAAAAGCGGAGCCTTTGTGTATGCGGGGGATACCGGGAGCAGTGTCCGCATCTGCGATAACGCAGATGTTGTCGTTTCCGGGAATGCAGCGCGAGACGGTGCCGGTGCCATTGATACGGCTGGGAGTCTCCATATCCGCAATAACAGCGGTAAGGTTATTTTTGGTAATAACAGCGTCTATGATGATGCCTCAAATACCATGGTGCTGAAAAGTATCCGTGCGGGGCAAAGCTGCTTTTCCGCCGCAGATGGCGGTAGTCTTGAGTTCCGGGATGCCGTCTCCATAGGCGGTTCTCTGGAGCTGAATGCCGATTATAATAACTCC
This sequence comes from Akkermansia sp., assembly GCA_017398765.1. Lineage (GTDB taxonomy): Bacteria > Verrucomicrobiota > Verrucomicrobiia > Verrucomicrobiales > Akkermansiaceae > Akkermansia. The sequence continues at coordinate 1,768 of JAFQEY010000033.1, read as the reverse complement.
GAACAGCGTGGTGAGATTGTTTTTACCGGTCAATATGTTGAGCAATATGCACTCCTGTACGCTGATAACAATGTGGCGCAGGATGCCTCCCGCCATAGCGTGGTGGAGGGCGATATCTCCCTGTTGAATGGTACGCTGAAAGTTGCTGACTACGCCGTATTGCAGGGGGAAAGCCTCAGCGTGCAGAGTGGCGAAAACGCTCTGCTTGTTTTGTCCGGCGGCGGCAGGATAAGTGTGTCGGAATCTGTGTTGTTTGGTGATGATACCATGTTGCAGAGCGGTGCGGATGTGGGGGCTGCCCTTCAACCGGGATTAACTGCTGCCTCTCCGGAGTCTCTTATCCGCGCAACCCCTGTCTGTGGTATATTGGATTGCCCGGAGCTTACGCTGGCAGACGGTTCTTCCTACTCATTATACGGTGGCATATTGGATTTGTCCGGGGCTTTGCTTCGCTTTGCGGAGGGGGCACTCATTAATCTTTCCGGTATCAATACCCCGGTACAGGTGGGAGATGATAACATCTTATTGCTGTTCAGCGGGGTTTCGGAGTTTGAGGTAAGCAATGTCACCCTCAACTTCTATGGGCAGTCCTATGGGGATGAATGTCTTGTTTTCGATGCCGAAGAGAGTGTTGTATATCTCCGCGTCGCCGCCATTCCTGAGCCGACATCCGCCATGCTCTCCCTTGCCGGGATAACGCTGCTGATGATGCGGCGCAGACGCCGGGAAAATCTTTTCATCTGACTTTTGCTGTATTTTCGTCGAAAATTACTGATAAATGCTTGACAAAACAGTGAAGTGGTGACACGCTTTCCCGCATGCAACGATTTCTGATTCTTCTGTTATTGATATCGGGTCTGCTGGTTTGCCCGGTCATGGCTCAGGATGCTGCGCCTGCCGAAGATACGGCCGCTGAGCAAGGAAAACGTTCCAAGGAAGAGGCCGCTGAACTGCGCGAGTCTCGCAAGGAAGCCGCCGCTTATGTGAAAGATGAGCTTAAGCGCAATAAGAAGCTGGCCGGACTGCTCAAGAAGGTGAAGGATGCCAAGAGCGCCAAAAAGCAGGCAGAGAAGATTCTTGAGCTGACCGGTTCCGGCAAGACGAAAAAGACGGCCCTGGGCGATGCCGGCCCGGCAAAGCGTCCCACCGGTCCCGCCATGGATGAGGAGCGCAAGAAGCGCGCCCGCGAGCTGAAGACCTCTTACGCCAAGCTCCGCAAGCAGGTCGAGACTTTCAACGAGCTGGAGATTGAGGATTGTGAGGAGTTTAATGAAATCAAGTCCGCTCTGGAAAAGCTTCCCGGCTTTGCTGAATCCGAGACGGAGTTTGACGAGGAATAAATCTTAACGCAGGGGCTGCAGCGCGCGGATTTTTCCCGCAGTACGCATACCGCGTTGACCGTACAGAAAAAGACCGCTGCTTTCTCATCCGCAGCGGTTCTTTTTCTTTATGGAGACGTATTCACAGCCCTTTCTGTGAATGCTGAGAGCCCCGCGACAACTCACCGCAGGCGGGTATATCGCATTCCGAATGCGATGTACAGACTTTTTTTCTTAAGACGCTGAAAAAAACGCATTTCTGTAAACAATTCGCTGGTTTGAAGAGAACACGAATTTTGTATTTTAAAAGTAAGCATTCGATGCTGGGCGGGTTTTATAGCTCAGCATCGCTTTTCTGAGGCAAGAGAGCAAGATAATCACCCGTATAACCGGAGGCCAGCGTTTGAAGCGTTTCGTTAAACCACGTCTCGGCATTAACTTTGCAACGT
>JAFQEY010000032.1 GCA_017398765.1 Akkermansia sp. | reverse complement strand
CGATAGAGCTGAGCGGGAACGGAAGCGTTACGTTCAGCGGGAACACGGCTTCCTACTTCGGTGGCTATCCCTCAGGCGGCGCGATTTATGGGCATGGCGGCGACATCACGCTGAGCGGGAACGGGAGTGTGACGTTCAGCGGGAACGGGGCTTACTCCGGCGGCGCGATTTATGGGTATGGCACGATAGATCTGAGCGGGAACGAGAGCGTGACGTTCATCGGGAACACGGCTTCCTCCGGCGGCGCGATTTATGGGTATGGCACGATAGATCTGAGCGGGAACGAGAGCGTGACGTTCAGCGGGAACACGGCTTCCGACGAAGGCGGTGCGATTCGCGTCTACGGTAATCTGAGCATACTGAACAACGATTCCGTCTTGTTCGAGAAGAATGCGGAGGAATCCGGTAGTAGCTACCGTTTGCGCAGTATCTGTGCCGTAGGCAGCGTGGCTGTGATTTCTCTGTCCGCCTCGGCGGGGAAGAGTATCGAGTTCCGGGATTCGGTGTACATTGCTTTCGGCAGCACGGTGAATCTGAATGCGGATTACACCGATGCGGAGGGAGTGATACACAAGCAGACGGGTGATATTATCTTTACGGGGGCTTATACCGAGCAGCACCTCAATGAGCTGTTGGCGGCAGACGGTTTGAACCGCACGGCAACGGAAGCGGAAATCCTCAACTCCCGCACCACGGAGGTGCGAGACATGACAAACCTCTACGGCGGTCGCTTGCGTGTGGAGGATAAGGCCGTGCTGAAGCTGAACGGTGGGCTGACGGTGGTGGAGGGTGGTAATGCCACCGTGGAAGTTAAGGCAGCAGAGTTGAATCTGGGCAGCCATGCGCTCAGCATGGTGAGCGGCAGTAGTCTGGCTTTGGCAGACGGTGCCAAAGTGACCGCAACAGAGGTGACCATTACCACCGGGGCAACGCTGGCGGTACGCGGTTCGGTCACTACCACACCGCTGACGGAACAGGTGACAGCCCTGACGCTGAGTGAGGAAACTGTAGCCGGATTTGATGCAGCACGCGCGGTGAATACGGGTTCTGTGAGTGTGCTGGAGGGCGATTTGACGCTGGAAAGCGGCTCACTGCTGTCGCTGGATGATGGTTATCTGGAGCTGTCAGGGAATCTTTTCTTTGACGTGGCTGAGGGAGAGGAAAAGATAGCGCTGGATATTGCACCGGGAATCATCACGGAGGCGAATAATCAGGTAGTGCTGTTCAATGTGGATGGTGTCGTCACCTTTGGTTTCGATGGTCTGACGGCATCTGCGGACAATGGGATGGTGTACTGCGTGAAGGCAGAGGACTATTTCACCGGAAATAGGGTGACGGAAAGCATGAAACTGGTGTACGACAGCAGTACCGGGATGGTATATCTGGAAAACGCAGCAGGGGCTGTTCCGGAGCCGACAACGACCACGCTGAGCCTGCTGGCACTGGCAGCCCTTGCCGCCCGCCGCCGCAGGAAATAACGGCCGTTTTTCTCTTAGCCGAAAAAAATAATAACAATGCCGTCGGGAGAGGGGATTCATCTCTCCCGGCGGTGAATTGTTGCTATCTGTGAAAGCTGCGCGTGAAAGGAGACGTTGTCTCCGTGAAAGCTATCGCGAGAAACGGGGCTGGTGGCGTTCATGCTGCGCCGCAGGAGGAAGTAAGAGTAATTTTATAAGTGAAATTCTCACCTGACGGTGAGAGTGAAATTATCCGCGTTGCGGATAGTGAGATTGTGCCTGAGCGGCACAGTGAAATTACCGCCGCATGGCGGCGGTAGTGATGAAGAATGGCAGCCCAAAGGGCTGCGGAAAGATAACACCCTGGGAGGGCGTAGGCTTGTCGTAGCCCCCTGCTGCCAAAGGCAGCAATTTCACCGGCTCGCCAGAGCCGATTTCACCCGGCGCGAGGCGGATTTCACGCTGCCCGCAAGGGCGGAATTTCACTTCTGTCACCCGAGAGAGATTCAGCTTGCTACGCTCGCGGTGGGGCGAGAAGCCCATGCGGAATCAGGGCTGCGGGTGTTCGCGGAAGGGGAATTTGTCCTGTTTGAGCAGTTCGGTGGCCTCGTTGTACGGGATTCCGTTCAGGTACAGCAGTGTCGGCATGATGGAGGCGCTTGGGCGAATGAGCAGCTCGACGGTGATGTCTATGGGTGATGGGTGCTCCTTCTGCCGGAGCAGGGAGAAGAAATCCCCCTTTTCTTCCGGGTAGTAGTAGCGCAGGTTGCGCAGCCCCGGGAAACTGAGAAGGAGGGTGGGATTGACCTTTGTTTTTCCGGTTTCCTCAATCGTGCTGTAATTGATACGCCACAGGGCTATCATGGGCACGTGGAGCTCGCCGTCAGCAGCCGCAGCTTCCGGGCTGTCAGGCTGCTCTATCCGGCATATTTCCCAGAGCCCGGATGCCTGCTTTTTCCAGAAGGTGCTCAGCGGGAAATCCTCGTACCGCATTGTCGACAGTTCTTTCGCGGTGGCGGAAGGTGGTACCGCCGGGGAGAGGCTTTCAGTCAGTTCAAGGGTGTATTCTTCGGGATCGCCGTCGATATTTTTCAGCAGTTTTTCTTTCAATTTGCTCTGGTCGACAGAGGCTCCGCAGAGTGAGGAAACGCGCGAAAGATTCAGGCTGACAGATGCATCCAGCCTCTGATAGTACCCGCGGGTGAGGTCGCGCGGGTCATAGGTTTGGGTGGCGATGAGGATGCGGGGAGCTGTGGCGAGTTCCACGCTGCGGGTATGGTAATTCCATGCCAGCCAGATAATCTGCGCTGCCACCACAACATAGATGAGCCATGGAAGGATTTTTTTCATATTCGGGATGGGGTGGGGGTCAGTTCTGTTCGGCGGGGGTGGATTGGATGCTGCGGATGAGGCGGCGGCGCTGTTGCTCCAGGAGGATGGCCGCCCCCAGCATGATGAAGCCCATGAAGATGAGCACAAAACCGGATTGGGTGAGCGACTCCATGATGTTGGCCATGAGCCCGATGCCGGTGAAGCAGACCAGGATAGTGCCGTAGTTGATCCAGTCAATTCGCCTGGCGCTGCATCCGTTCCAAATCCAGAGCAGGGCATAGAGGAAACAATAGATGATGCGGGGCAGTTCAAGGTCTGCATCGTCGAAAACATTTGCAGCGGGAATGATGCCTGCCGTCAGGATGGCAAGTGGAATCCAGGGGAGCCATGCGGCGGTTTTCGGCTTGAATACCAGCAGCAAAAGCAGGGTTGCGCCCAGGGTGCTGCAACCGATGATGGTGTCGACATTGACAAAGTCACCGTACAGGATGAGTCCCTGTGTGGCGCAGACGGCAAGCAGGGAGAGGGGAATGCTCGTCCATGCGTATGCTTTGGCCGCCCCGCCGGAATGGCGGCAGAACTCGCTGAAAAGCCACCAGAATGTCCCCAGCAGGAAAAGACAGGTGAGCAGTTCGTCTGTAGTGATGGGCAGGTGAAGCGCGCTTGACTCACACTCACGCGCGGCCGGTAGCAGGATGAAGGAGGTGATGATGACGGCCGCAATGAGCAGCCGCTGCTTTGCCAGAAATGGCAACAGCACAATGCCGCAGAAGAAAAGGGCACAACCCTCCACAAAGGGATTCTGGAGTTGGAAAATCTGCCCGTAGAGCGCAATGTTGGCCAGCCACATGCCGCTGCCCAGCAGCCCCATGGTTTCTGCCAGTATCGGCATCTTCTCCCGCAGGCAGCCGTACGCCGCCCAGAAGCCCAGCATCAGCGCGATGCCGGTGCCCATTTTCACCGCCGACGGGATGCATTCCCAGTTCGCGGAAATGAGCATGATGATACCGGCCAGAATGAGTGCCCCGGCCAGTGAGGAGACGCAGAAGAGCAGCCATTTCTGCATGCGGTTGCCGTTGAGCTTGAAATGCTCCGCAATGGCCGCCGCCTGTTCGGCAGAGATGAGTCCGGCGCTCTGCATTTGTTCGATATCTCTGAGTTTCATGTCGGGTAAATGCTAGCTTGCACCTTAGTGTATCACGCGCATGCTTCAATCGCAACTTTTTTTTGGGAATTTGGTGATTAGTATCCTCTGAATGGAGAAAAATGTACAAATTTGATGCTGTAATAACTTGATTTTCAATGGTGATGAGCGGGCATGAAAGGAATGAGCCCGCGATGCGGGTGACAAAAGGCACTATTGGTGGTTGAATAGATATGGCGAGAGTGCTCGAGACCGCCAATTTCGTTGACCGCAATGAAACCGGTAAAGTGCACCGCACGGTCGGACTCCATGTCTTGTATGTGGATAATCCTATGTAACCGGTTTGCCGCCCAAAAACAACAACCACATTATATAAAATGGCAGACATAGAACAGAATTACCAGATTAAGTATTCCGAGAAGTGGGGTTCCTATCTCCAGCAGGAGGCATCCCGTCTCGATAAGTATGTGACCGTTGAAACCGGCTTGTCCGGCAAGATGGTTGCGTTTGACCAGTACGGCTTGCTTTCCTTCACGGAAAAGACGGGTCGCATGGGATCCACGGTGCTGGATGAGGCACCTACGATTCGCCGTGTCATGTTCCCCCACATCTATACCAAGGCCATCGGTTTCGATGAGTTCGATGCCAAGAAGCTGGCCAATATCGATGTGCCGGTCAGCAAGACAATTGAAAGCTTGCGCGCCGCCGCCGGGCGCACCATGGATAAGGTGATGCTGGATGCGTTCCTCGGTACGGCATATACCGGAGAAAATGGTACGCAGACGGTGGATTTTCCCGAATCACAGGTGATTGCAGAGGATTACACGGACAGCGGCACGCCCGCAAGCTGTAATCTGACCGTTGGGAAGCTGCGCCATGCGCTCACCATGTTGCAGAAGGCTGAGGCGTGGAGCGAGGAACGACGCGCCTATGGTGATGAGTTGGTACTGGCTTGTACCGGCAGCCAGATTAACGCCCTGTTGCAGCAGCCGGAGGTCACCAGCTACGATTACAATACCGTGCGCGCGCTGGCTGAAGGGAAGATTGATACCTTCCTGGGCTTCCGCATTATCCGCACGGAGCAGCTTCCCGTTTCCGGGGGAATCCGTTCCTGTATTGCCTGGGTCAAGAGCCGGGCTCAGTTCGGAATATGGGATGATTTCAAGGTCAAGCTCTCAGTGCGTGATGACCTGGATGAAGCTCTCCAGATTCGTGCCAAATTCGCCTGTGGTGCCACACGACTGCAGGAGGAAGCGTTCGTTAAGATTATGTGTGCAGAATAAAATAAACACATTACGGCCTCGTTTGTTCATGGAAAGCCTCCGCAGGTATACCCTGCGGAGGCAAAATGTGTTCAGCCGCCCTGCGACTGACAGGGCAGGGGAGTTTAGTTGGGCGGGTCAACCAATACCTCACGCGCTCTGGCAGAGCCCTGAGAGGGGGCGATGATGCCGTTGGCCTCCATGGCATCCATAATTTTGGCAGCCTTGCCGTAGCCGATGCTGAAGTGGCGTTGCAGCATGGAGGTGCTGGCCTTGCGGGAGGTGATGACGAGGTTGACGCAGCGGGTGTAAAGTTCGGAATCCTCTTCACTCATATTTTTGGGACCAATGCGGCCTCCGCCGTCGCCGGAGCCGTCGCTGTTGTTCATCTCAGCGGTGACTCCCTGCTCAAACTTCTGCTTGGCGTGGGAGGCGCAGTGCTGGATGATGGAGGCAATCTCCCGGTCGGATACCCAGGCCCCCTGCACACGGGTCATCTTGGAGATACCGCCCGGCGGCAGGAACAGGCAGTCACCCGCGCCCAGCAGGTTCTCTGCTCCCGTGGTATCCAGAATAATGCGACTGTCCAGCGGACTGGCTACGCGGAAAGCGATGCGGCTGGGAATGTTGGCCTTGATAAGACCTGTCACCACGTTGGCACGGGGAGTCTGGGTGGCGGCTACCAGATGGATGCCGGCTGCGCGGGCTTTCTGGGTGAGGCGGGCGATGTTGCTTTCCAGATCATCTTTCACCATCACCATGAGGTCTGCCAGCTCATCGATAATGATAACTACGTAGGGCAGGCGGGTGGGAATGCGTTCTTCTTCATCGAAGTCAAACACACCTTGGTCTTCATCCGTCAGCTCGCGCCCCTCGTCTGCCTGCCGCAGGATTTCGCTCTCCATGCGATCAATGGCATCGTAATCCACATAGTTCTCATCGATATTTTCTGCTTCTTCCGGCTCACGTTCTTCATCCGGCGGGCGGTTATTGAAGTCCTCGAAGTTGCGGACACCAACCTGGCTGAATAGCTTGTAGCGGTGCTCCATTTCATTGACAGCCCAGCGCAACGCCCCGATGACACGAGCCGCCACCGTCACCACGGGGCATGCGAGGTGGGGGAGTTTGCGGTAGGGCTGCATTTCCACCATCTTGGGGTCAACAAGGATGAGTTTCAGCTCATCCGGGCGGAATTTGTAGAGCATGGAGAGAATCATGCTGTTGATACAGACAGACTTACCGGAACCGGTGGTGCCTGCTACCAGTGTGTGGGGCATGGCCGCCAAATCACCTATGACCGGATTGCCGTATACGTCCTTACCCAGAGCAACGGGAATGCGCAGCTTGGGGTTGTTGAAAGCCGGGGATTGCAGCAGCTCTCTCAGGTAAACCGGAGATTTTTTGGCATTTTCCAACTCAATACCCACAGTGGCCTTACCGGGAATGGGGGCCAGAATGTTCACCGATTTGGATTGGGTGGCCATCATGAGGTCTTTGTTGAGCGTGGCAATGCGGTTGACGCGCAGACCGCGGGGCGGGAAGAACTCATAGCGGGTGATACTGGGACCGCGGGTGATATCTCCCGGAGTCACAGCAATTTTGAACGTGTCCAGCGTGTCGATGATACGCTGCTGCATTTCCTGCATCTCTTCTGCGGCTGCTTCTGTCACTTCCGCAGGCACAGGCTTGTAGTCCAGCAGCTCGTAGGGCGGCAGGGGGTAATCCGCCTCCTGCGGGCGGTTGTCTGTGGAATCTAAGGTCATGGTTGGTGAGGGTGTACGGGGGAATTTGATAGCGGGTTTATCCGGGGTGCGGTCGGGATTCGGGTCGCTTTTTTTGCCGGAGAGAGCCTGTTTACCACGGTTGAAGAGAGCCGAGAGCTTGCTGTTAGAGGGCTTTTTTTCGAGATTGAGAGCTTCACGTTCCTGCTCTTCGGTAGCACCGGGGGCATTGCTCAGCTCAATGGCCTCCTCCACCTGACCCATAAGGTCAAGCAGGTTGTTGTGACGCTCTTCGCCGTTGCTGCGGGCAGAGGGGGTATCCCGGCGGTCGCGGGGACGCGCTGTATCCCGCGCAGGGGTGGCAAGGGGCTTTTGCTCTTGCGGCTGAGGGGGCTCTTGCCGGCGGTTGGCTGCCCGCATACCGGGCAGGCTTTCGGTGGGAACCGGGCTGCGGCGAGGCGGCTCCGGAGTCTCCGTAAAGTGATTGTCAAAATCCGGATCCAGCTGAGTGGTCGGCTCTACATCCAGATGGCGTGTGCGCTGGTCACGGGAGATATTGCGGGCAATGCCGGAGTTTTGTCTCGGGGGCAGGGGGGCCTGCCGCGGCGGTATCTGCAGCGGCTCCCGGACGGGGCGCTGCTGCGGCCTTGCCTGCTGCTGCTGCACGGGGGGCGTGTAGCCCGGGTTGACGGGTGAGGGGACCTCTTGCACTTCGCTGCTGAAGATGGGATTTTTTGCCTCTTCTTTCACTTTGTCCCGGTGGTGCTGCCAGTTGTCCTGAAGTTCCTGAATTTTGTTGCGCCGCCGCTCGCGGCGGTTGCGGATGCGCTCAGCAATGCTGTTGATATCTGCCCAGAATGCTTTGCAGAACTCCAGAAAACCCATGCGAGCAAAGTAGATGAGGGCCAGCCCGTGGCAGCAGATGAAGAGCGTGAGAGCCCAGTCCCGCCCCAGCAACGGTTCGGCAATGCAGCTGCCGTCCAGATACCCCAGCTTGCCCCCCACGCTGTCTATGCCCGTGTTGGCTGCCCACTCGTATAAAATATAGGGTTGGATGGAGAGCGCGGCACAGGCGCACAGTATCATGCACACCGTGGCAATGCTCTGCCCGGCAAAGCGGCGGCTTGGGAAAATCAGAATGCAGCAGCCGAGAATGACCAGCAGTACCATGCTGTATACAGCGGCTGCGCCCAACAGCCAATAACAGAAGCCTGCCATATAAAGCCCCACCGTACCCAGCAGGTTGGTGCAGGGTACTTTGGCTGCCGCTTCCGCATCTACCGGGTTAAAGACAATCCAGCCCATCTCACCTCTGTTATAGGTGAGCAGTGCCGCTGCAAATGCCAGTGCCAGCAGCACGATTCCCAAGCCCCACAGGCGGGTGGGCCAAGTGGCCTGCGGTGGTTGTTCCGGGTGTTTGAAGGTTGAAAAATCCATATTAGCCACGGGAGTATACGCTCTGTATCGGCCGTCTGCAAGCCCAAAGTGCGTACTCTACCCCCCTTTTGCGCGCGCGCGTGTACAAGCAACACCTGATGATTAAAATCCCAAATTTACCCAAAGTTGTAATTTTTAATGAAATTTTGCTTGCCAAAAGAGAAAAAGAGAGTAGAATCGGCGCGTCAAAAGCGCTGTCGGAAGGCAGCGAAGGAACAAACGAATAAGAAACACACACCACTATGGCTCGTCTTTTCGGTATCGAAATACCCAATGAGAAGCGCGTTGAGGCCTCCCTGTGCTACATTTACGGCATTGGGCCCTCCACGGCTAAGAAGGTGCTTGAGCAGGCCGGTATCTCTCCGGATCTGCGCACGGGCACGCTTTCCGACGCTCAGCTGACCAAGATTGTGCAGGCAATCACCAGCAACAACATCCTCATCGAGGGTGACCTGCGTCGTGAGAAGCAGATGGCTCTCAAGCGTCTGACCAGCATCAACTGTCTGCGCGGCATCCGCCACCGCAAGGGTCTCCCTGTCCGCGGTCAGCGCACCCGCACCAACGCCCGCACCCGCAAGGGTCGCAAGAAGACTGTGGGCGCCAAGAAGTAATCATCTGTAAACCCTTAAAAAGAAAAACTGAACATGGCTGAAGAAACCATCCAGGAAGAAGTGAAAGACACCGTGGCTCCCGCCGTTGAGGCTCCCGCTACGGAGACACCCGCCGCTCCTGCCGCTGAGCAGAAGAAGCCGGAGGGTCGCCGCGACATCTTTGCCGAGCTGGGTCTTGCAGATGACGACGACAAGGTCAAGATTCTCAAGGCTAAGGGCAGCAAGAACGTTACCACCGGTATCGTGCACATCTCCTCCACCTTCAACAACACGGTGGTGAGCGTGACCGACCTCAAGGGCAACGTTATCGGCTGGTCCTCCGCCGGTAAGCTCAATTTCAAGGGCAGCCGCAAGAGCACTGCATACGCCGGTCAGGTGGTATGCCAGGATGCCTGCCGCCAGGCTATGGGCCACGGCCTCAAGGAGGTCGAGGTTCGCGTGAAGGGACCGGGTTCCGGTCGTGAGTCCGCTGTGCGTGCCGTACAGGCCATCGGTCTGGAGATTTCCTCCATTGCCGACGTGACCCCGATTCCGCACAACGGTTGCCGTCCTCCCAAGGCTCGTCGCGCCTAATTCCATTAACCCAGAAAGATTACAAACATTATGGCTCGTTATACAGGTCCTACCGCTAAGATCAGCCGTCGTTTCGGCGTTGAGCTCTTCGGTGCCAGCAAGGCTTTTGCCCGTCGTCCCTTCCCTCCGGGTCAGCACGGTGCCCGCGCCGGCCGCAAGAAGAAGTCTGACTACGGCATCATGCTTGCCGAAAAGCAGAAGCTCCGCTTCATGTACGGCGTGCTCGAAGGTCAGTTCCGCAAGTACTATGAGGAAGCCAGCCGTCGCCGTGGTGTGACGGGTGATATCCTCCTGCAGCTGCTGGAGCTCCGTCTCGACAACGTCATCTACCGTCTTGGTTTCGCCAGCACCCGTGCTGCCGCCCGCCAGATGGTTTCCCACGGTCACGTCACCGTGAACGGCCGCAAGGTCAACATTGCCTCCTACTCCTGCAAGCCGGGTGACGTGGTGGCTGTTGCAGCCAAGGCTCGTTCTCAGGCTCTCGCCAACCGCTACGTGGAGCTGGCCGCCAACGCCACCACGCCCGATTGGATTGAGGTTGACGCCGCCAAGCTTTCCGGCAAGATTGCCCGCGTTCCCTCCGTGGAGGAAATTGCTCCGATTGTGAACGTGCAGCTCATCGTGGAACTTTACTCCCGCTAAACCGGGGAAACGACACATCCTTTTACCGCCCGCGCCGCGTTTCTACGCCGCGCGGGTGTTTTTGTACTTGCATTTCCTGAATTTCAGAGTATAACATTGCGCGCTATGACAGATAAACCCGCTCGCAAACCCTCCTGGCTCAAAGTCAAACTGCCCAAGGGCAGGGTATTCAAGGATGTCCAGAACCTGGTGAAGGACAACGCCCTGGTTACGGTTTGCGAGGAAGCCATGTGTCCCAATCGTGGCGAGTGCTGGAGCCACGGCACGGCCACTTTCATGGCTTGTGGAGATGTCTGCACCCGCGCTTGCGGATTCTGTGCCACCCGCACAGCGAAACCCGCTCCGCTGGACCCGGAGGAACCCCGCAAGATAGCCGAGGCCGTGGAGCACATGAAGCTCACCCATACCGTCGTCACCATGGTGACGCGAGATGATTTGAAAGATGGTGCCGCCGCACACATAGCCTCCACCATTCGGGAAATCCGCCGTCGCTGCCCGGAGACCGTCATAGAGGTGCTGACCTCTGACTTCAACGGCAACGAGGATGCCCTCTCACTGGTCATGGATGCTCGCCCGCACATCTTCAACCACAATCTGGAGACCGTGGAGCGCCTTTCCCCCATCGTCCGCTTTCGCGCGCAGTACCGCCGCTCCCTGCACATGCTGCAGCGAGCCCTGCAGATGGCACCCGGCATGGTCGTGACCAAGAGCGGAATCATGCTCGGGCTCGGTGAAACGCGTGAGGAAATTGAGCGCACCATGGATGACCTGCGGGAACACGGAGTCACCGTCCTCACCATGGGGCAATACCTGCGCCCCTCTGCCCGCCATTTGCCGGTGATTGATTACATCCGCCCGGAAATGTTTGACGAGCTGCGAGAGGTGGCACTTGCCAAAGGCTTCCGCCATGTAGCAAGCGGTCCCTTCATCCGCTCCTCCCACCACGATGCCAACTTCCGCCCGGAGCTGGCGATACTGGATGCTATCAACGCAGATCTGCGAGCACGCGGGGAGATTCAATAATGGCAGCCTGCGTTGCCAAAATTGTCATGATTACACAAAACTTCAAAAAAATGCTTGACTCTGCGGGGAGCTTCGAGTATATTCAGTCCGCAACTGCTGCACGGCGGGATAGCCAAGTGGCCTAAGGCATCGGTTTGCAAAACCGACATTCGTGGGTTCAAATCCCACTCCCGCCTGTTTGAAACGCACTGTAATGGGATGAGCCATGCAGTGCGTTTCTTGCCGTAGCGGGGGAGGCACTCTCAGACAGCTTGGAAATGCGATTTAATCATGAGTGAACGGAAACGCGAACAGATTTTTGGAATTCCTTACGTGGTAGGGGATTTGGCTTCTGTGTCAAATGAGCTTGTTGGCTTGGCTGACAAGGCGGAGCGTGCGTATCTTGTGGCGCATTCGGATGTGCATGTGCTGACACGGATTCTGGGGGAAGAGGAATATGGTGCTGGAGTGCGTACTTTTGATTATATTTGCCCGGACGGTATGCCGATTGTGTGGTTGATGCGCCGCAAGGGGGCGGATGCTCACCGACTCTATGGCCCGGATGTGATGGAGTGGATGTGGAATCTCGGGCGTGCGGCCGGTGTGCGACATTTTCTGCTGGGTGGCACGGAGGAGACTTGTGAGCTTTTGACAAAGCGCTTGGGTGAGCGTTTTCCGGGGGCTGAGGTAGTGGGGCATTTCTGCCCGCCGATGGGACAGTGGCCGGAGGGAACAGATGAGCAGATGTTGCAGTCTATCCGTGAAAGTGGTGCTAACTGTGTGTGGGTGGGGCTCGGTTGCCCTAAGCAGGAGCGTTGGCTTTACACGCACAGGGAGCAGCTGCCGCCTGCTGTTTATTTCGGCGTGGGTGCGGCGTTTAATTTCCACGCCGGTTTGGTGCAGCAGGCCCCGGCCTGGATTCGCGCGCACGGTTTGGAGTGGGTTTACCGTCTTTGCAGGGAACCGCGCCGTCTTTTCAAGCGCTATCTGGTGCACAATAGCCGTTTTCTCTGGTATTGCCTGACTCGGAAAGTCTGATAGTGTGTATTTTGCGGAAAGTTATCTAATTGTCATTGCTTTCCGCGCTGTTGGGGAATATGATTTGTAGCGGATTCGGCGCAGAAGACCGAATCCGCACGAACATACAAATAAATACCCCATGAAATTACACATACCGATGCTGTTGCGCCGCGCTCTTGCGGCTGTTGTCGTGGTCGTGTCCGGGGGGGCAGGCTATGCGTCTGCCGCCGCTCCCGGCTCTTCCGTAACGCTGGCTCCGCTGTCTGTGCTGGACGGTGCCGGCTATCACCTTGATACTCTGCGTTCCCGTATTCGGATGCCGGAGCCCTGTGCTAATGATAAGATTGGTACGCCCGTCATGCCTGCGCTCAGAGATTCTCTGTGGGCTTCCTATGTAGGTGGTTACAATCGCTTTAACGGCGATTCCTCGCACCCGTCTGACTACACACGCACTTTTCAGGGCTTGCTGATGGGGCTGGATCGCCAGCTGTGCTGCAATTCGTTAGTGGGTATTTCATTCGGTTATGAGGAGGCTATTGCCCGCTCAGCCGGTGTCCGCATGGATAATGATACCTATTTTATAGATTTGTACGGGGCGGTGCGTACCGGCTGTTTGAATCATCGATTGAGTGTTGGTGTGGGGCTGCATGATTTCAGCTCTCGGCGTCACGGTGGCTGGAATGTGCTGGATTCTGCCTCCGGCGGTGTTGATTCCCGTTCCATCAATGTGGGCTATGAGTTAAGCCGAGATTATGTGGTGGATGCCCGTACCACGTTCACGCCATTTATGACGGTGAATTATTCGTTCTCGCACTATGATTCGCTCAATGAGCGGCTGGGTAATTACAACTTTGTGTCTGATTATGATGACCAGAATTTGTTGCAGGTTGCTCTGGGTGCCCGGACGGCGTATAAGTTCAATGTTGTTTCCGGCTGGGAGGATGCCACGCTGACCACTTCTCTGGCAGCGGTGGTGGAGTTCTCTGAGCACAGGGTGAAGGGGGTTCACCGTTTTGATGGTGAAAGTTTTGATGTGCGCTCCATGAAGCGTGAACCCTTCTTTGGTCAGCTGGGATTTGATTTGTCAATGCCTATGGCGAACCAGTGGGAGATGCAGGCCGGGGTATATGGGCGATTGGGCCCGGATCGCGGTGGTGTTGCCGGCAATGTGGGCCTGAAATACGGTTTCTGATACAAGGTTGCCGATTCTCCGGTCTCCGGGAGCCCTCTGCTAATGTGGCAGGGGGCTTTTTTGGGGAGGGAGGGAGGCTTATGAAAGAAGAGCCAGACAAAGTTCGGCATAACTGCGCACCGTATCCTGAAAGCGGTAGGGATAGGGGACGGCGGTGATGGTGTCCGGGCGCAGGGCTACCCATTGGGTGATGGTGTCTGCCATGGCGGTTATGTTGGCGGGTTGCACTCTTCCCTCCGGCAGGAAGGTGCTGAGCATTTCTCCCACGGCTCCGTGGTCAAACCCAATGACAGGACAGCCGAGAGAGAGAGCTTCCAGAATGGCTCTGTCGTGGCTTGCCGGGGCCAGAGAAAGAGATAGGGAGATGTGACAGTTGCAGAGTACATCCCGCAGGTCCCGGCGCAGCCCCAGCCAGGTGATGTATTGTTCTGCTCCGGTTTCTTCAAACTGCTGACGGAGTTTTTCCTGATAGGCGGCATTGCCGTTGACCGTATCGCCGGCCAGATAGACACGTGGCTTAATGCCCTGTTGAATCAACAGGTTGAGAAGTTCCGGCAACAGGTGCTGACCGTGGATGGGGCTGATGGCTGCCGGAACGCACAGACTGAGGGTGCCCGGTGGCTGCGGGTGGGCTTTTTGCCACTGGTCCTGCCACTCTTCTGTGGGGCGGTACAAGGGGTTACAGTACTCTTCATGTACGCCGTAGGGGATTGACCAAATACCGCAGTTTTCCGGGAGTGTGTAGATGCGGCTTATTTCCCTGCGCAGGAATCGGGAGACGGCGACAACTGCATCACAATGCGGCAGTGCCCTTGTGCGCAGGATACGCTGCGGAAAGCCGGTCATGACTGAGACCAGCCGCGGTCTGTCTTTTGCCGGGCTGCGCCGGAGTGCCAGCAGTGCCAGGCGGGTAGCCTGGGGGCCGTAGGCATAGACAATGTCTGATTGCTGCTCGGAGATGTAGCCGCGTAGCCGTTTAAGGACGCCGCGCAGGGTAAACAGGGTGGGTTTGCTGCGGGCGGGGCGGTGTTCTACCCGCGCCGCCGTGAGGGCTCCTACCAATTCGTTCGGCGGGGATACGACGGTGTTGGTGAACCCGGCATCCTGCAGCCCCGCTGCCAAGTCCGCGGCCAGCTGGCTGATGCTGCCCGGGCGCAGACCGGGGCTGTAATGCAGGATGTTCATGCCTGGGCAAGAAGGCTCTTGTAGGTGCGGATGTGGGCGTCTATCATGTCTTCTCGCCGGTAGGGGTAACCGACTGCTGCCGGTACCGGTGCGGCGGTGTACCATTTTGCCAGGAGATTTGCCATGGCTGTTATGTTTCCGGTGGGTACTTTACCCTCCGGCAGTAGCAGGCCCAGCTGCTCACCCACTCCGCCGTGTTCATAGCCGGCTACGGGGCGCCCCAGTGCCAGGGCTTCCAGTGTGGTCTTGCCGAATGATTCCGGCTGCAGGGTGAGGGAGAGGGTGATGTTGCAGGCGCAGAGTACATCTCGCAGATCGCGGCGGTGGCCGGTCCAGGTAGTGTGTTGTTCCATTCCGGCGGCGCGCAGGGCATTTTTTACTTCCTCTTTAAAGGCTTCCTTGCCTTTTTTTGTTTCGCCGACGATGACGGCGTGTGCCGGAATGCCCCGTGTGTGTAACTGTTTGAGCAGCTGCGGCAGGTGCAGTGCTCCTTTGAGTCGGGTGATTCGCCCGGGCAGGCAGAGCGTGTATTTTCCGCTGAGCTCCGGGTAATCTGCTCGCCACTGTTGCCACCAGCTGTCGGTGGGGGTGTAGCCGGGGTAATTCTGGGATAAGTCCACGGAGTTGGGGATGACGACGATGTTGCTCTCCGGTGTTTTGGGATAATTTTCCAGAATATGTTGTTTCATGCAGTCTGAGACCGCTATCACGCAGTTTCCTTTGGCCATGATGCCGGAGTAGGCATTCACTGAGTGGAAGCCGTGAAAAGAGGAGACGATGGCGGGGCGGAGTGCTTTCGGGAGCCGTTTGACGGACAAGTGGCCCACCCAGGCCGGTACGCGGGAGTGCAGGTGCAGCACGTCCGGTCGCTCCTCGCGGATAAGTTTTGCCAGTTTCCCTACCTGCAGGAGAGTGAGCAGGCTTTTTCTGCCGATGGGGCGCAGTATATGCCGAGCCCCGGCTGCTTCTATGGCTTCCACCATGTTTCCCCCGGCTGAAATGACTACGTTTTCCACGCCACGGGCGCAGAGCCCCTGGCAGAGTTCCTGTACAACCTGTTCAACTCCGCCGGAGGAGAGGGACGGTAGCAGATGCATCACTTTCATGGCAGCAACTTCGGGAAATTCTCCAGGATATAGGCTGCGGTGCGTCCGGCTTCATCGAGCACATGGGTACAACGTGGCAGGGTGTGGGTCTTGGCCCACTCGGTAAAGCGGCTGACACTGCCATCTGCTATCAGCATGTTAAGCCCGCGCGCTATGCGTGAGGCATCCGGCTTGTGCGGCCCTTCCACGGGTGGCATTTCAATGATGCCGACCGGTGCCCCGCTGGAGAGAGCCTCATACACCATGGAGACACTGTCTTGTGTGACCCACACCTGCGCTGCTTTGGCCAGATGCTCTGCTACCCAGTTGGGCCCTGTTTCTTCCACGGGAACGACTCGGATACTCGGGCAGGCTGCAGCCACATCTTGCGCAAAATCAGCCGGTGTGCGGCGAGAGGTGGTCAGCACCATGGGGGTTCTATTGTGCCGGGCAATGGTGCTGAGTTGGGTGATGACGGTTTCTTCTTCCCATTTGTAGCTCTTGCTGGGACCGCCTATCAGGATGAGCGTTTCGGTTTTGGGCGTATCCGGTTGGGGGCGTATGCTGTTGATGGCTCCATTGGTGGTAAATACACCCGGTGCTGCCGTGGCTCCGGTGGGCAAATCATGCCGCGGCATGATGCAGAGGTCAAACACCCCTGTGGGCAGGCTGGGTTTCATGCACACCATGCAGAGGCAGCGCAGGTGGCGAGCCAGACTGAGTGCAGCCAGGTGGGTGCTGTGCCCGGCACACAGGATGAGGTGCGGGCGCGGTAAATCCAGATCTTGTCCTTTGTAGAACAGTTTGCTCAGCCAGCTTTTGCCGGTGATGTCTACCTCATGGCAACTGTGTTCTATCTGAGGTGCTTTCTCTGCGGCCTGTTCCAGCAGTGCGGTTGCCAAGCCGCGGGTCTGAGAGAGATGCCCTTTTTTACCATCGCTGACAATATAGATGACCATGATATTTGAGGGAGAGTTTAGCTGATGAAAGAATCAAAGAGGCAGGGTAACGTGTCCGCAGAGGGTTGTACCCAATTGGGGAGAATTGAGTGTGCCGCAGATGAGGTGGTTGGCCGTGACGGTGTATTCCGGTTCAGGGTCAAACAGGAGCAGGGGGACACAGGCTGTCTCGTCCCGCTCTTCATCCTGCGGGTTTGCTATGTGCAGCGGTGCCACACAACAGGCCTGCACCAACTCTGCCCAGCTGAGTTTGCCGGGTTTGATGAGGTGGGTATAGAGTGCCGGGAGGAAGGTATCCAGCGCGGTCATGCCCTGCGGTGCGCTGACGAAGTCCTGTTTCTTGTCAAAGGGCGTGCAGGGGGTGTGGTCTGTGACAATACAGTCTATGGTGCCGTCTTTTACGCCTTCCAGCAGTGCTTCACAGTCGCTCTGTTCCCGCAGCGGTGGTACAACTTTGAACGTGGTGTCGTAATCCCCCACGTGCTCGTGCGTGTAGAGCAGGTGGTGCAGTGTTACTTCTGCCGTGACTTCCTGCCCCTCGTTCTTGGCGCGGCGTATGCTTTCCACCCCACGGGCTGTGCTGACGGTCTGAATGTGGAGCTTGGCCCCGGCATCTTTTGCCAATCGCAGCAGAATTTCTATGCCGATTTCCTCTGCGCAGGGCGGGGTGCCATGCAGCCCCAGTGCGTAGGAGGTGCTGCCGGGGTGCATGCAGGTGTTGGCGGAAAGCATGGGAACGTCTCCGCGTATGGCGAAGGTAAGCCCCAGCTCCGCAGCGTATTTCATGGCTCGGTGCAGCATCAGCAGGTTGTCCGGCACGTTGTCCCCATCTGTCAGGATGCTGACCCCGCGTGCTGCCAGTGTGTTATAGGGGGCTTGCTGTTTACCCTCCGTCCCTTGGGTGATGGTGCCTGCGGGTATCATTTCGGCGGCGGAGCGTTGGGTCACGGCATCATTGAAACTGTCCAGGGTGGCGTAGTTGTCAAACATGAACCCACGCGTGGGCATGACCAGCATGCCCCACACTCCCCCCTGCACGGCGGCCTGCCCGGTGCGGCTCACGGATTCCCGCTTGCTGCGTCCCGGAACTTCTACTTTGGCGTGCAGGTCAAATAGTGCCGGCATGACTATTTTTCCTGCGGCATCTGTGCAGCTTGCTCCTGCCGGAATCTGCAATTCTCCGGCGGGGTGAACTTCTGCATCGCAGGTGGTAAGATTGTTCAAATTTTCAAAGGTGCTGCTCAGCCCGGGACCGATTCGGATGTCACAGCATTCTCCGGTGGGAGCCCAGATAGCGTTGCGGATGTAGGTGTTAGTCATGTTTCTGGGTCTGGGGGGTGAGGTGGTAGAGGATGCTCATGCGGGCGGCGATTCCGTTTTCTACCTGGTTGTTGATAAGTGTGTTTCGGTAATCCATGGCGGCATCACAAATCTCGACCCCGCGGTTTACGGGACCGGGGTGCATGATAGAGAGGTTCAGGTCATCGATGCGGGCGAGCCTTTCCTCCGTCACGCCAAATGCCTGGTGATAATCCGCGGCGGGGAAGAAAGGGGTGTCCATGCGCTCATTTTGCACGCGCAGCAGGTAGATGACATCCGGCTTCCACTCAAAAATCTGATCCCAGTTTGTGAAACGCGGGATTCCGGTGTGCTGCTGCGGGGGCACCAGCGGACCGGGCCCCATGTAGGCGACCTCTGCGCCTAAGCGTTTCAGGATACAGCTGGTGGAGCGAGCCACGCGGCTGTGCAGGATATCACCGATGATTACCACACGCTTGCCTGCTACTGTGCCGTATTTCTCACGGATGGTAAACGCATCCAGAAATGCCTGGCTGGGATGAGCGTGCGCGCCGTCTCCGGCGTTGATGACGGCTGCTTTGCAGTGGCGCGCGATGACGGCGGGTATGCCGCTGTGTTTGTGGCGCACGATGATGTAGTCCATCTTCATGCTCATGAGCGTGTCGATGGTGTCATGCACGCTTTCGCCTTTGACTACAGAGGAGGTGGAGACGGTGAACGTGGTTACATCTGCCGAAAGGCGGTGTGCTGCTACTTCAAAGGAGGAGCGTGTGCGCGTGCTGGGCTCGTAGAAGAGCGTGAGCACAGATTTGCCTGTCAGCGCGGGCACTTTTTTCACGCTTTTGGTGAAGATGTCTTTCATGGCTGAGGCACTGTCGAGAATGGTGTTAATCTCTTCCGTGCTCAGTGAGCCGATAGTCAGTAAATCTTTTCGCGGTTTCATGCGTAGCCAGGAATAAGAATCAGGTGTAGGTGATTTCATCGCTGCCGTCTATCTCTTGCAGACGGACGGTCACTTTTGCCTCGTTCACAGCATCCAGTTTCAGTGCCGTGTAGTCCGGGCAGATGGGGAGTTCTCGCCCCCCTCTGTCCACCAGACAATGCAGCTGCACCCGCGCCGGTCTGCCGTATTCAAAGATAGCATTGAGCGCGGCGCGGACGGTGCGCCCCGTCTGTACCACATCATCCACCAGTATCAGGTGTAAGCCGTCTGTTGAGAATGGCAGGTAGGAAGAACGAAGTGCCGGTTTGCACTGCTTCATATCGAAATCATCCCGGTAGAGGGAGATGTCTAACGCTCCGTAACGGGCGCGTATGCCTCTCTCCTCCAGCCGCCGGATGAGGCGTTGGGCGAGGTTGTCCCCGTGGCTGATGAGACCGACAATCGCCAGTTTGCCATCTTCCGGGGGACAGGTTGAGGCAATGTGAGCCGCCCAAGCGTCCAGCGCAGCTTCCAAAGCGTCCTTGCCAAGTGTGGCCATAGCGGGTGTGTGGGGGGGATTTACTCTGCCAGTTTGATGATGCGGTGAGCCGCCATGGCAGCATTAATCGGCGTTTTCTTGTGCAGCCCAACCGTGGTGGCGGGGACTCCGCCGGGAAGTTGTGAGATAGCCAGCAGGGCATCTACCCCATTGAGCGGACCACAGGGAACCGGTATGCCGATTACGGGGAGCTCCGTGTTCATGACCACCACGCCGGGCAGGGCGGCTGAGAGGCCTGCCACGCAGAGCAGTACGGCCTTTGTCTTGCTGTTTTCCAGCTCTTTAAGGTATTCTATCAGTGCCGGTAAATCACGGTGGGCGGAGTAGATTACCTCCTCGTGTTCAATGTTGTTTTCCTGAAAGTAGGTTCGCGCCGGTTCCATGAAGGGAAGGTCGCTCTTGCTGCCGTATATGGTGATGACTTTCATGCTACCCCATACTGTAGCATTACCACCGTATTTCTGCAAGCAAAAAGCATGTCCTGTCCCGCATGTGCTGAAAATTGCGCAAAATTGGGGAAAGTGTCTGCCGCTTGTGTGGCGCAGATCTGAGCGGGGTATGATATGGGGCCCTTCCGGGGATGATGATTTGTTCAGTGGTTGCGGTGGCGGAGTTCCATGCGGTATTTGACACGAACACCCTCTCGTGTTTCTTCTTCGCTGGTTTCGATTCCGTTGCAGAGCACGTTGATGACGGCGAGTTTCTTACTGTCTTTCGGGGGAAGAATTGACTCCATGCCCGGCGGCAGCAGGACCTCTACGCTCATTTGGCGTGTTTTTTCCGAATAGCGGAAGAACATGTCCACAGCTCCCCTGTCAAAGGGAATGAGTCGGAAGAGCGATACCCCAAGCCGCAATGCTTTCTGCATGGTTTCCTGAGTCAGGAAGTATTTGTTGCAGTACTGCTGCCACTCAGATTTGAGGGCGTAGCGGTCATAGTCTTTGCTGTGGAAGCAGAAGTGGAAATCCCGTATGCGGTTGACAAAGATACGGGTGAGCTCTCGCCTCGGGTGCTCAAAAATCTGTTCCGGCGTGCCTTCTTCGTAGATGGTGCCTTTATCCATGTAGAAGACACGGGTGCTGACATCTCGGGCAAAGCTCATTTCGTGGGTTACGATGGCCATGGTCATGCCCTGGCGGGCCAGGGAGCGAATGACGGAGAGCACTTCGCTCACCATGGTAGGGTCCAGGGCTGAGGTCGGTTCATCAAACAGTATGATTTCCGGCTCCATGGAGAGACAGCGGGCGATGGCGGCACGCTGCTTTTGTCCGCCCGAGAGTTCATCCGGCATGGAGTGGGCCTTTTCTGCCATGCCAACGAGTTTGAGCAGTTCCATGCCGCGTTGTTCAGCTTCGGCTCGCTTCTTTTTCAGCAGTTTCACGGGGCCGATGCATACGTTGTCCAACACGGACAAGTGGTTAAAGAGGTTGAATGACTGGAACACCATGCCCATCTTCCTGCGGATGCGGGCAACATTGATGCCGGGTTTGAGCAGGTCTTCACCATCAATGATGATGCTGCCGCCCGTGGGTTCCTCTAATAGGTTGAGACAGCGCAGAAAGGTGCTTTTTCCTGCCCCGGACGGCCCGATGATGGAGATGATTTCTCCCGGCCGAATGTGGGCATTGATGTTGCGCAGCACGCGGAGCTTGCCGAAGTCCTTCTGTAGTTTGTTAATCTGAATCATGCCTTTTCTTCATCATTGGTGGTGGTGGCGTTAAAGCGGCGTCCAATCCAATCCAGCCCTGCGCCGAAAATCCAGGCAAGCAGGAAGTACAGAACGGCGGCCATAATCAGCGGGAAGAAGGGGTCAAATGTGCGCCCGCGGATGATATCCGAGGCCTTGGTCAGGTCCTGAATGGCGATGTAGCCCACGATGGAGGTGGTCTTGATGAGCGATATCAGCTCTCCCTTGTACACCGGAAGCACGCGCTGAATCGCTTGTGGCAGAACAATGTAGATAAATGTGCGCAGGGGGGTGAATCCCATGGCGATACCTGCTTCTGTCTGCCCGCGGTCAATGCCGGATATGGCGGTGCGGAACATTTCACTCACATAGGCGGCAAAGTTGAGCGCAAAGGTGATGATGGCGACCGGAGTGCCGCCGTTTTTCCAGTTGGCAAACACCACGTAGTTCATCAGCAGAAGCAGAACCAGTATCGGGGTGCCGCGCATCAGGTCAATATAGGTCTTGGCAATGCGCTGCAGGGTGGGGCTCTTGCGCATGCGCAGGTAGCAGACTCCTGCGCCCAGTGCTGTGCCCAGCAGGGCTGCCCAGAGGGAGATGTAGATGGTGAGCTTCAGCCCGTCCCACAGTAGCAGATAGCGCTTTTCGGCAATGATGTTGCGGTAGAAACTGCGTTTGATTCCCTCCCAGAAACCAAGTTTCTTATGGCGGGTGGGGGCGGTTCCGGCTGTGATACATTCCACGTCTCCTGCATTTTTGGTCAGCACGGCGATACAGGAGCCGCTGTTATAGTAAGGGTCGGAGAAGAGGACATTCTCTGCGCGTTCCTCTGTCACCAGCAAGCCGGAGGCGGACATATCCACTTTGCCGGAGACTGCTGCGGGTATCAGCCCATCGTAGTCCATGCTCTGGATTTCCAGCGGTCGTCCAATGTAGACGGCAAAGCGTTTGATGAGCTCTGCATCCAGCCCCACTACCTCTCCGTTGCGGACAAATACGGTGGGCTCGGTACAGGGTTCCATGCCCACGCGAATGGGTTCTCCCTCTGTGGGCATGTCCAGCTTGGGCATTGGGGTGGTCTCAAAGTTGTGAATCCAGGCGGAGCAGATGGTTTCCAGCTCACCGCTTTCACGCAGCCCTTTCAGGAATTCGTTGAACTGGCGGTGCAGTTCAGTCTGCTCCTTGTTGAATACCACGGCCATGCGGTTCACCGGCACCGGGCTGTTGCGCAGAATGGTCACGTTGTCAAACTTGCGGGCAAGGGCATAGCAGATGATATCGTCCATAATAGCGGCATCGCAGCGTTCATTCTGCAGTGCCTGCATCATATCTGCCTCCAGATTATAGCGTTGAAGCTCAATGTTCGGGTAGTGTTTCTGCAGGTAGATATCTTGCACGGTAGAGCTCGGTACAGCCAGTTTTTTGCCCACCAAATCCTCAATACCGGTGATACCGTTGGCTTTTTTCTTTTGTGTGGCAATGGCTTTAGCACCTTTGGCTGTGTTTTTGGTGAGCACGGCGATACAGGAGCCGCTGTTATAATACGGGTCGGAGAAGAGTACATTTTCTGCGCGTTCCTCTGTTACCAGCAGGCCGGAGGCGGACATGTCCACCTTGCCGGAAACTGCGGCGGGTATCAAGCCGTCATAGTCCATGCTCAGGATTTCCACCGGGCGCCCGATGTGGGCGGCAAAACGCATGATGAGCTCTGCATCCATTCCCACTATTTCGCCGTTGCGCACAAAGACGGTTGGTTCGGTGCAGGGTTCCATGCCTACACGGATAGGTTCTCCTTCCGTGGGAATATCAAGTTTGGGCATGGGGGTGGTCTCAAAGCGGTGAATCCAGTTTTCACAAATCCGCTCCAGCTCGCCGCTTTCGCGCAGTCCGTTCAGGAACTCGTTGAACTGCCGGTGCAGCTCGGTCTGTTCTTTGTTGAATACCACGGCCATCTGATTTTCCGGCACCGGGCTGTTGCGCAGAATGGTCACATTGTCAAACTTGCGGGCAAGGGCATAGCAGATGATATCGTCCATAATGGCGGCATCACAGCGTTCATTCTGCAGTGCCTGCATCATATCCGCCTCCAGATTGTAGCGCTGAAGCTCAATGTTCGGGTAGTGCTTCTGCAGATAAATGTCCTGCACGGTAGAGCTGGGAACGGCTAATTTTTTGCCGACAAGGTCATCAATGGAGGAAATTTCATTGTTTTCTGTTGCTGCAAAACCTGCCGATTTCAGCATCAGCATGAGGCAGACAACCAATATTGCTGCAATGTGAACGCACTTTTTCATCATCTTCCACACCGGGGGTTGTGCCGCCCTGCGCGCGCATTGTACCATCTAATTTTCAGTATGCAAGCATAAAGTAACCTATGTTCCGTTTTTCTGTTAGTCAATTACGGCTGAAAAGAAGATAGGTGTGCCGCAGGTGTGAGATGCTGACAAAAGAAGGCGCACATCTGCGGGAGATGTGCGCCTGGAGACATCATTATTAAACTATAGGAAATCAGCTCTGCGGGACTTCTCCGTCCGGGTAGATGAGTTCTTTCGGTGCGGGGGCGATGGATTTCACCGTCATCATCACCTGGTCACCGCCGATTTCCAGCGGGAGGCGCAGGGTGGCACCTACTTTGTGTCCCAGCAGTTTGGCACCGAGCTTGGAGCTGTAAGCAATCACGCGCTCCTCCGGAATGGAGTCCCAGGCTCCCAGAATGGTGTAGACCACTTCCTGACCCTTGTCGGTGACAAAGGTGACCTGAGTGCCCATAGCTGTTTCGTCGCAGGAGACCCCGCTGAAGTTGGTGGGCTCAGCCTTGGCGAGCAGGCGGGAAAGCTCCTCTGAACGGCGCATGAGAACTTGCCGTGTTGCCTTGGCATCCTGATAGCCGCCGTTTTCGCGGAGGTCGCCTTCGGCGCGGGTGACTTCCAAGTCATGCTTGTTCTTGGGGATGCGAACGTTGATGATATCCTCATACTCTGCCTTGCGGGCAGCAAAGGAGCGCAGGGAGACAAACATGGTCTGCTTCTCCTTGGCTGTGTTGCGGCTGAGCGCAATCTCCTGCAGAGACGGGTGAATCTTCATCATGTTGGCAATCAGTAGGTTGCGATCCAAATCCGGCAGCACGGAGGAGTCGTAGATGGCTTTGGCAAAGGGGCGTGCTTCCTGATCGGAAATACCGGACACGAGGTCAGGTGCCAGCTCTTTGTCTTCCAGCAGCAGGTTGCGCAGGCGCAGAGCGCGGTTCGGTCCGCCCTCCGCACTGTCGCGCTCAATGGCACTGATAATGGCGGAGCCGAGAGCCATGCGTGCCTTGTCTACCACTTCCTTGGCAATGCCGTTGCGCTCACGGCAAATCCAGATGAGGACATCCGGGCTGAGGCTCTGGCGGGAGATACCGTTGATAAGGTCGGTAAAGAGCTGTTCCTTGCCGCCTTTTGCGAGGATGAATTCCGCGATGACGCTTGTCACCTTGGCCCCACCGAAGAGGAAGATGTTGGTGGCATAGGGCAGCCAGCTTTCCCCAATGGCTTCCGGCAGAGCTTCATATACTTTCTGCTGGCGGAGAGCTGAGAGCTCACCGATATAGGTGACAATGGACTCAGAGGTGATGTTGCTGAGCTTTTCAGCGAGGGTGGTTACGGAATCAACGCCTGCATCGGAAAGCTCGGCATCCAGCAGGGCTCGGGAGTTCTCATCCGTTGCCACGATTTCCAGAATCTCGTCGCGGATGATGATGAGTTCCAGAACATGCTGAGGCTCTGTGTGGTCGTGGTGGATGTCATCCTCCATGGCCTTGATGAGTTTTGCCGCGATGGCGTATTCACCTTTCAGAACTTCCGGGCGGCTCTGGTCAAGGATTCGTACACAGGTTTCCAGTGTGGTGGCATCCGTGTAGTCATCCAGCAGGGCCTCTGCGGCAGAGGTGGCTTTGCGCAGGGATATTGCCTCGCCACGCTTGGTCGGCAGGCGGAATGTGGGGGTCTCCCGCATGGCGGCACGGGCTTTTTCCCACCATGTTTTCCAGGATTCTTCCGGGATGATGCGACCGCTCAGGTATTTTTCCAGATCCTCCGGCTGCATGGGCAGCACATCGCTGATACCTTCACGCAGGGAGATGTTGGAGGTAAGCACCATGCGGATGAAGTCCAGCATGGTATCCTTGTCTTCCGCCTGTTTGCGGCACCCTTCCGGGTCATTAAAACAGGTGATAAGGAAGTGTCCGTTCGGAATGGGCGTAATCTGGTTGAACGCAAGTTTCAAGCCCAGCACAAGGCCTTTGTTCTTTTCAAAGTCAATCTTAATCTTGTTTTTGGCAAGAGACCAGACTGCAACCTTGCCGACGCCCCAATCCTGATGCAATACGTACTGCCCGGGCGCAAATTTGTCCAGACGGGCGGCAAAATCAGCCGGAATCTTACCGGCATTCACGAGTTTCTCAAGGTCGGCATGCATACGTAAGACCATATTAGCATACCTTTTGTCAAGGTCAACCCCCGAATGGCAATTTTTTTATTTTTTTGTTGAAATTGTGTGAAAATCGCTCATTCACCCAGGATGAGACGGAGCAGGAAGTTCATGTCATGCCTGTCATATCTCTGGTCAAGCGGCAGGGGAAGCAGGGTTCCGGCCAGTTTGTATTCGGTGCTTACCGGGTGGGTGTTTTCCAGAACTTCCGGCCAGAAGAGGGGTAGTGCAATGCCGGCATCAATCAATTCATCCCGCAATTTCGGGATGCCTGAGACAAAGGGGTAACACATTGGGGCACTGTCGGGTATCTCCGGCAGGGGGAGTCGGTTGAGTTCCTGCAAGGCACGGTGCAGGATGCTGTAATTTTCCATTCTTCTTTTTGCCACCGAGGCAAAATCGATAGTGTTGAGCAGTTTTCGGGAGAGTGGGCTCATGCGCAGCCGTTTGCCGTGCAGGGAATCCTCCAGCCGCTGTGCTGCCGGGGCGGCGGCTGCGGCACCACTTTCCAGCCTCTGTAGCAGATGCAGGGCAAATTCTGCTGAGCTTTCGCCGTGCTGCGGCTGCCGGGTGAGCGGGAAGGGGGCACAGGCGATACCCCCGTCCGGTATTCCGACAAATTTACGCGGGCTGTAGAATGTCGGCAATTTGTTGTCCGAATCCCGCCGGAACAGAGCGGTGGTGGCATCCACAATGCTGCGACCGGGAAATTGCTCTGCTGCGCGCTTGACGTGGTTTGCAGTCAGCCCGAAGTAGTCGGAGAGGATGATGATGTCATCCTCTCCGGCATCATCCGGCAGAATAGGTGCGAGATTATTCTCACACCCGTAGCGCATGGTGGGGATTCCGGCCAGAGGCTCAGTCACCGAGTCACAGGTAAAGCGGGGCAGGTAGATGCGGCGTGGGCGCGGCAGGTTGCGCAGGATACAGTCCAGCGCGGTGCGTCCGCTGTTGCAAAAGACACAGTTGGTAGATTCCGTAAAGGGGAAATTGTTGTATGCCGGAAGCTCTATTCCGAAAAATCCGCCCATCATATCATTCATGTCCGGAAGTGTAGCTGTTTGGACGGGAAAGGTCAAGAGTGGATTGACAAGAGCCGCGCCCGGGCGTATATTGAGAGCAGATGCGATGCCGAATCATAATCATGGCATGGGTGGTGTTTCTGTGCGGCGGCTGTCGGCAGGTGGTGCATGTCATTCAAATGAAGCAGATTTCTCCTGAGGTGCGTGCGGCGGCGGTTCAGCCGGGGAGTTGGTATGCCTACCTGCCGGAGCATTCTCCGGGGTTTTGTCTGATAACCCGTCATGCGGTTGTATGGCGGGATTTGGAGATGAATCTGGGCAGTTGGCGGGCGATTCACCCGCAGCCTCCGCACCGTGTGTTGATGGAGGCGCGCGGGGATACGTTCATTCTGCACCGCCGCTATATCTGGGACGGCATGACCTGGGGGTGCACCCGCCCGCGTGATTTGATGCCGACCCTGCTGCATGATGCGCTCTATCACGCGCTTCAGAATGGAGCCCCTGTCAGCCGGCGGGAAATTGACCGTCTTTTTCTGAGGTTGCGGCGCCAAAGCGGCAAGGCCTGGGCGTATGGGGAGTATCTGTGCATAAGAATCGCCGGCGGGTTATACAACGCCGCCGGCGATAAAGGTTCGCTCCTGATAGAAGCCACGGGAAAAAATTCCCCCGCTGTGTTGGAATCAGACCGCCCTGAACCCCTGGCCGGGGAAGGGGATTAGCTTCGCTTAGTGCTTTGTTTCGTCAAAGTCCTCCGGCACGGTGAAGAACTTGTTCACTTTATCATCGTTGCCGAAGATTTCCTTTGCCAGGGTGCGAATTTCATCTGCCGTCATGCTGCGTAAATCCTGCAGCAGGTCCCGCAGTTCCTCCAGACGCTCCGGTTCTGTTTGCAGTCGGGCTATGGCTCCCTGCCAGAAACCGGGTGTTCTCAGTGATTTTTCCGTGGCGGCAATAATCGGGCGGATGGCGCGCACAAAGTCCTCATCCGTGATACCGCCGTCCAGAGCCAGATTCCGCAGGATGAGTTCCATGGCGGTATTTACCTTGATGCGGTTGCCTTTCACCCCTGTGCTGGCCGTGGAGATGGTGGCGGCGTTGTCATAGTTGTTGTTGAGTTTGAGCCGTACGATGGGGGAGTAGGTTTCTCCCAACTCGGCTCGAATTCCGTCGAACAACTTTTCTCTGACAATGGAGTTGAGCACCTGCAAACGGCGGTTGCGGCGCGTGTCGCGGCCGTTGCCGGCGTAGCGCACGTGTGTCACAATCGTCTTATCCAGCTCGGTTGGGTAGCGCAGGAACTCGTGGCAGCCCCATGTTCTGAAGCTGACGTTGCGTTCCTCTGCCGTGGCGGGAGTGAAATCAGGATTGCGCTCCGGCATGGCACCAAAAGTGCGTTCAATAATCGGAATGATGTCTTCTGTCCTGAAATCACCCACGATGCTTACCTCCATGGCCGCTTTCTGCAGAGCCGGGGTGAGGGCATTCTGCACCTGCTGAGTAGAGAGAGATTCCAGCTGTTCCCGGGCAGGCATAGTGAAGCGGGGGTCCTCCCCGTGCATGATGCGGGAGCTCTGGTAGGAGAACGCGCCCTCCGGCGTGTTGCTCAAGCGGTTATATATCTGGGGAAGACTGCGGCGCAGCAGCGTTTCGCCAGTATCGCGGAAGCCGGGGTGCAGGATTCCGGCAATCAGCAGTTGGCACTGCAGCTCCAAATCTTCCGGCGTGCAGTTCCCGCTGAATACGTATCTGTCCATTTCTGAGGCGAACCCGAATCCCACGTGGCGCCCCGCCAGAATGCGGGAAAGGTCATCTGCCGTGTGGGCTTCCAGCCCCCCCTGATTCATGACGGATTCCGCCAGGATATTGAGCCCGGGAATCCCCGTCATGGTGCGGGAGCCGCCATCGATGCGTGCTGCAACGGATACGGCTTGTCTGGTGGTGGAAATGGGTTTGATGTTGACGCGGATACCGTTGCTGAGGGTGAGCGTGGTCACGCCCACATCTTCCAGATAGGCACTCTGCACCACCTTGCCGGGCTCGCCTATGTTTTCGTAGGCAAAGGCTGCTGTTTTCTCTTCCTCGGGTGGCGTGACTTCCGTGGCGCGGGCTTCATTGTAGGCGGCGCGCAGCTGCTCCTTGGTCAGGTCTTCCGGGGTATTACCGGTGAGCGAAAGCTTGATGCGGTCAGCCTCATAGGCCGTCTTGAGGGCTCGGCGGCAGATATCCGGGTCCGCAGCAATCTGAGCCAGAGCTGCCTGCAGGGTGCGGGTGTCCTCCTTCGGGGCGGTGAATGTGGCCCTTTCTCCGATAGCGGAGATGAGCGCGTCTGCCATGGCGGTGCAGGTGGTGGATTCCCAGCGTTGCTCCCGCACCAGGGCGGCAGCGAGACTGGAGCGTACGATTTCTGTGAGCTCCTGCTCGCTGAAGCCGAATTCGCAGGCACGGCGCAGTTCCTGTTCCACGGTGGTGAGGGCCTGTTTCCAATGCTCAGGCTGCGCGGTCAGATTGGCGGAGAAGAGGCGGGCGGATTCAAAGAGCTCACTTTCACCCGCTTCTGCCGCCATGAACGGGCAGTTGTCCTCGCGCACCATGCGCGCCAGTCTCTGATTGAGCATGGCGCAGGCAACCGTGAGCGGCATGTCCTTGATGCGTTGCTCTATGGTGTCCGGCTTGAACTCCCAAGGGGAGACCACGTTGAGAGAGATACTCACATGCGCCTGTTCCGGGTTCTTGACTATCAGCTCTGCCGCCCCCAAATCCACCGGGGTGCCAATTTCCGGGCGGGCGGGCGGGGTTCCGGAATCCTTCATGCTGCCAAAGTGTTTTTCCACCTGAGCCACCATGTCCTCCGCTTTGAAATCTCCCGTGACCACTACGGTCATACGGCGTGAGAGATAATTGTTGCGGTAGAATTCCCGCACCTGTTCACAGGGGGTATCGCGGATGACACTTTCCAGCCCGATGGGCATGAAATCCGGCACTCGGGTTCCGTTGCACAGCAGGCGCAGCAGGGCAATGGTGGTGCGGTAGTTTTGGGAGTCACGCGCTTTCAACTCACTGATAACAATACCGCGTTCGTGGTTGATGGCATCGTCCGTCAGCGTTGCGCCGTCGGCAAAATCCCGCAGTATCGTCAGGGTGGTGCTGACGGTTTCTTCATCCAATCGGGGTAAATCCAATTTATAAACGGTTTGTAGCAGCCCGGTGTAGGCGTTCACATCACCGCCGAAGCCAAGTCCCAGCTTCTGCATGGTGGGGATGAGCTCTCCGCGCTCGTAGGTGCGGCTGCCGTTGAACACGAGGTGCTCAATCAGATGCGAAAGCCCGGAGTTTTCTTTGCTTTCATTCAGGGAACCGTTGTTGACATAGAGCCGTACACTCCCGCGCCCCGCAGGCTCTTTGGTCGGGCGTATCATGTAGCGGATACCGTTGGGAAGCTCCCCGCAGACCAGCTCAGGGTCAACCTGCAGCTCCCCTTGGGGGGCGGTGGTCGTGGCGGGGGGCGGCGTGGTGGCTGCTGTGTCAGCCTGAGGTGCCGCCATTATCGGCATGCTCAGTGCCAGCGTCAGGAGAATCGTTCTGGTGGTCATGGTCTGCTTGCTTTGGTTTTGTCTTTAGTAAAGACTACGCCCATTTTTTTGTCAAGCTTTCCGTGCGTATACAAAAGAGCTTATTATACGCGTTGGCGCAATCAGGAAAATGGCAATTTGCAGAAAGTGCGCGGGCAGATGCCGCCAAAATCAGTGCCCGTGGGTGTTATAAAATGGCCCCTCAGCGGGGCTCACTTTGCAAATACCCATTTAGCTGTCAAAATGGAAAAATGTCAACTTGCCGGCACCATACGGCAAAGAATCTGAGAGCAGGGGGGCTGCTGCTCCCCCCTGCTCAATGGTACTGTTACAGGGCACTGAAGCATCCCAGTGAGGCAATCGCTCCCACGATGGCTCCCGCTATGAGCTTTGCCCAGCTTTCCCGAATCCCCCAACCGGTCAGCAGACCGGTCAGCCAGCTAATTTTGTCTTTATGCGTTTCCATTATGGTATCGGGGCATTGTTGCCGCCTTTTTCAGCATATACGCTGTGGCTCCGCCGGGCAAGGGCGGAGCTGTCACTTTCTCTTCGTTTGCGTGATTCAGGCGGTTCAAATCCATCTTGCCCGGCACGTCTGCTGTGCCTGAAAGTCGTTTGGGCGCAAATCGGAACCCTTTTTTTATCAATTATTTGCCTGTTTTTTGAACTTGCTCCGGATAATTTCGAATAATTCCCGGTATGAGGCATCATGGATAACATGCAGCCCGCCGAAATAAATGAGGGCCGCAGTGCAGCCGCCTGCCAGCAGTTGGGCTATGTAATGCCACTCAGTAAGTGTGCAGAGCCAGGCCGGTATGCAGGCAATGACCGCCCAGATAACATAAGGCATGTAGTCTTTTTGCTGCTTCCACCAGGTGAGCCCCAGGAATTTCCCTGTGTAGTAACAGTTAATGTAAATGGCTATCTGTCCGTAGAATATGGACACGGCACACATTGCCGGGGCACTGATGCTTGCGGCAAATAATATCATGGGCAGCAGTATAGCCTTTTTACATATTTCCAGCCAAAGCAATAAATCAGAGCGACCCAGAACCTGCAAAAGACTCAGATTGATGGTGACCACATGGTCAAACATCATGGCGGCACTCACCAATTGAACATAGATAACGCATGGTAACCACCGCTCACCGAAACACAGACCCACCAGTGGTTCTGCTAAGGCTGTCACCAACATGCAGCCTATGGTAATAGGAAGAGTTGCCACTCTGATATATTTGCGGTAAACAGAGGTTAAGCGTGCCCGGTCATTTTGCAGGGTTGCCAGTATGGGGTATGTTACTGTTCCCAGTATGCCGTTAATCAGCCCAGGTGCCATCATCCCCACGTGTGCGCCTTTCACATACATCCCCAGTTCGGCGGGACTGTAAAATTTGCCGACAATGAATGTGCGTAAGTTGGCAAAGAGGGTACTGATGATACCGGTGACAGCCAGTTTACTGCCGAAGCCGAAAAGCTCACGGAATGAGGCCACGGAAAACTGCCTGCCCGGTCGCCACGGAGAAACCAGCCAAACCCACACCAACGAAAGCAGAGCACTGGTAAGAGTGCCGCACATGAGAGCCCAGACTCCCCAGCCTATGTAGGCAAGCCCCAAACACACGGGCATGGAGATGATGGTAGACACGGTCTGGATGATGGCCGGTGTTTTGAAATCTCTCCGGGCTGTGTAGAGGGTCCAGTGAACCCCTGCGGTGGAGGATAGGAACATCATCACAGCACTGCAGCGTGTCAGCCACAGCAACTCCGGCTGCTGATAAAAGGTGACAAACCAGGGAGCCGCGAAAAATAAGACCGAACTCATCAGCAGGCTCATTCCCAGGTTAAACCAAAAGGCTGTATCGCAGTCAATTTCCGTGCGGTCTATTTTGCGGATGAGCGCAGAGCCGAACCCGGCTGAAGATAAGGTGCCTGCCACGGCGAAGAATACGGCAGTTAGTCCCACAATGCCCATTTCCTTTGGGGTAACCAGTCGTGCAAGTACCATGCTGTAAAGAAATTGCAGAGGTTGGAGCGTGAACTTCTGCAACATGAGCCACTTGGCTCCGGCCACGGTTTCCTGTTTGACACTGGACATCGTTACGCTTGGGGTAAGTATTGCTGCAAAAACTGGAGCCCACGTCGGCGCTCATCTTCAATCCTTGCATTAACTCCTGCCCAGTCAATCGGGGTGGAAATGAGTTCTTCTACAGCCTGGGGGGTCGGTTCCGTAAGCATTCGTCCCTGCAGCCCGAAGGTTTTAAGCAAGGTGTCAAACCGACTGCTGCCGCGCGCGGCATTTCCCAGACAAATGAAAGGTCTGTTAAAGATGATGCTGAAAACGCAGCCGTGGAATGAATCCGTTATCATGTATTGACTGTCTCTGATGCAGCGCAACCACTGCGGGACAGACATGGGAAAACGGTCTCGGCATTTTTCTGCATGCACATGCGGCATGAGGTGCTGGCGGTACATGTTCTGCTGCCGTGCGGTTGCCTCCAACAGCTGCTGAATTTCCGGTGCTGAATCCAGCACGTAGTCAGCCATATACCGACTGCATGGTTTGCGGGTGCGGGATTTATTGATCAGGTTGCTGTATTCTCCGGCATTTAACAGCAGGGTGGGATCCGGCATTTGTAACGCTTCTACCCCGAATATTTCCCGGCACAGCCCTATACCGGATTCTTCCCGAACTGAGACAGCCTTGAAAGCTTGCAGCAGAGCGCGGCACGTCTCTGTCTCTTCCGGCGTTCCTTCCCATTTGTCCGTGCCGTATGAAGCCGCATACGCTATGCTTCTCTGCCTTTGCTCAGGTGTTGCAAAATCAAGAAAAAAATGCTCTGCACCGCTATACGTGCGAGTGTACTCTAATCGCCATACCTGGTCACTCCCGATGATAAATGAATCTCCGGCAGCTATCTCGCTCTTGTTGCTCACCTCCATGAAGGCTGTTTTAAAGCTCTTTGCAACTTTATATTTGAGGAAAGCCGGTGTATAGGTCAACCGCCCTAAAATAATATTGATAATCTCCTTGCATTGATTCCATCTGACTCTTCTTCCCCTTGAAAAGTAGCCTGATTTTGCAAATTCCGGAACTTCGTCACAAACTTTCACCGAGTGTCCCAGTCCTGCCACGGCACGCTGCAAGGCAAACGCCTGTAGCATTCCGCCGTAATTGCCTATCAAAGGATGTGTAACGATGTGAATCATATCTGTAGCCACGTTCCGTTTTAACGCTGCTTTCTTACCCCCGTGTAGCCAACCTCACTCCGCAAGCCGCTTTTCCCGGGTTTGAGCTCTTGGAGACACTGCAGCCGGGCGGGTAGTCTACACGCTTTGTGCTCTCCAGTCAAGTCAATTCACAGGTGCTCTGAGCGCAATATCGGCTGCCGCACCTTCAGATGAGGGGGCTATCTGACTGAAAACGGAGGAACGCCGCAGAGTCGACCACTCAGCGGCGTTCCTGTAGCGATAGATGCTTCTGACGAAGCCTTCCGTTCCGCCCCTGATTAGTGGCGGAGGGAGAGACGCACAAGCAGATCCTTGTAAAGATCAGGATTGGTGCGCTTGGCGTAGTCGAGCATCTTGCGGCGCTTGGCGACAAGCATCAGCAGACCGCGGCGGGAAGCGTGGTCGTGCTTGTTAGCCTTAAGGTGCTCAGTAAGGTGGACGATGCGCTTGGTCATCACGGCCACCTGGAAACCGGTGGAACCGGTGTCCTTCTCGTTCGTCTTGAAGTCGTTGACGTTGATTTCGCTCATTGTATTATGTATCTTGTTTATTTGGTTGATTTTTCGTGGCTGCGGCAAATCGACCTACAAGGTGAGGGGATGATAGCACGCTTCGCAGAAGATGCAAGCCCAAAATGAGTAAAAAATAACAAATTCAGCCTCAGATTCTGCCTGTGGCTGAATTTCTGGTTGACTGGAGCCGCCGGTAGATGTTACTATTCCCCGCAGTTAACCCAATCCAACTATGCAATATGTGACTCAGTTTTTTGAATGGGGGAAGGCGCTGCTGCATGCAGCGGATCTCCTGCCTGATTTTACTTCTGCCCGCGGTATTTTCTGTGCTATAGCCTGGTTGGCAACGCTGCTCTCCATCGTGTCGATGCTGATGGCGTTTTTCTTTGATTTAGGTGACAGCGATGTGGATGTGCCTGCTGTGGAGGCCTCCGATGCCGCCGGGGCGGATACGGGGGTGTTTTCCGTGCGCGCCGTCATTGGTTTCATGATGGGCTTTGGCTGGGGTGGCTACGCTGCCGTACAGTCCGGAGCCGGTGTGTGGCTGGCTATTCTGGTGGGCCTGCTGGTGGGGCTGGTTATTTTCTTCTGCGTGGTAGGGTTGCTGAAATTCATCTACAGCCTGAAGTGTGATGGTTCGCTTGATTATAATACACTGGTAGGCTGCACAGGGACGGTGTATCTGACCATTCCCCCGCATGGCGAACCGGGGGGGCAGGTGCAGGTTTCCCACCCCAGCCAGATGATAACCATGGCCGCCGTGCAAGAGGGCGATACGCCCCTGCCGGCGCAGACTCCCATCGTGGTGGTGGCTGCCACTACATACTGCCTGACGGTTCGTTCCCTGACCGCCCCGAAATCTCCCCAACAATAAACAAACACAACTATGATTAATACACTACTCATTCTCGCCGCCAAAACCGGCGAATCGTCGTCGCAGAGCATCATTGCCATTGTTGCCATTGTGGTGTTCCTGCTGGGTACGGCTGCGTTGCTGTTCAGCCGCTATAAGATGTGCCCGTCGGACAAGATTCTTATCGTGTACGGTAAGGTGGGCGCAGGGCGTTCTGCCAAGTGCATTCACGGTGGTGCCACCTTTGTGATGCCGGTGATTCAGAGCTGCGCGTTCATGGACTTGAACCCCATCAACATCGATGTGCCGCTCAAGGGGGCTCTCTCCAGCCAGAATATCCGCGTGGATGTGCCATCCTCCTTCATCGTCGGTATCAGCACCACCCCGGAAATTATGCAGAATGCCGCCAGCCGCCTGCTGGGGCGCACCCGTGAGGATATCCGCAACCTTGCTTCCGAAATCATCATGGGGCAGATGCGTGTGGTCATCGCCTCGCTCACCATTGAGGAAATCAACGCTGACCGTGAGAAGCTCATCAAGGGAATCACCGGCGGTGTGGATGTGGAACTGCACAAGGTGGGGCTCTACCTCATCAACGCCAATATTACGGATATACGGGATGCTTCCGGCTACATCGCCGCTCTGGGGCAGGAGGCTGCCGCCCGCGCTATCAATGATGCCATGATTAAGGTGGCAGAGGAAACCCGCCGCGGTGAGATTGGTAAGGCAGAGGCTCTGCGTGAGCAGACGGTGCAGGTGGCCATGGCCAACGCCGCTGCTGTGGAGGGTAACAATGAGGCTCAGATGAAGGTGGCTGATTCCAACGCCCGCCTGAAGGTTCGCCAGGCAGAGGCTCAGCGTATTGCTGAGGTGGCCGAGCGTGAGCAGGCTGCACGTGCCGAGCAGGCGGGCTATGTGGCCAGCCGCGAGGCCGAAATGGAGCGTGCCGAGCTGGAACGCGCCACGCTGACCGCCAACGAAATCGTGAAGGCCGAAATCCAGAAGCGCAAGCAGGAGATTGCCGCAGAGGCCGCTGCCGCTGTGCTGGTGCGTGAGCAGCAGGGCCGCGCAGATGCTCTCATCATCGAGAAAGAGGCTGAGGGTAACGCTGCAATCAAGCTTGCTAAGGGTGAGGCAGATGCGCTCCTGCTCAAGAAGAAGGCAGAAGGTGAAGGCCTTGAGCTGGTGGGTCGCGGTCAGGCTGCTGCCATTCAGGCCGCGCTGGAGGCCAAGGCCAACGGTTTCCGCCGGATTGTGGAGGCTGCGGGGGATGCCCGCTCTGCTTCCGGTCTGCTGGTGACTGAGCAGCTCCCGCAGATTGTGGAGACTCAGGCCAGTGCTATCCGCAACCTCAGTTTCGACAAGGTGGTGGTCATGGGCGGAGGCGATTCGCAGAGCGGTTCCGTGGGCGGTTTTGTGCAGAACCTGGTGACGGGCACTCTGCCGCTGCATGAGCTTGCCAGTAGCGTGGGCGTGGAGCTTCCCAGCTATCTGGGTAAGGCTTCTGCTCAGCCTGCCCCCGCTCCCGCACCGACAGATGCGCCCAAGGCTTAATCTCTCATCTGTAAGTCCTTTTTGACCGCCCCCGCTGCATGCCGCAGTCGGGGGCGGTTTTGCATTGACGCTGCGGGGGAGGCTGTGTAAGATGGTGGGCATGAATGCAAGTATACGCCCTGCGGTGGATTCTGATTACCAAGCCGTGCAGGCATTTTATGACCAATTGACGGAGGATTTGGAAAAAGAGCCGTATCATCCCTGTTGGACACGAGGCGTGTACCCGGGTGAAAGTTATTTGCGCGGCTCTATTGCCGCCGGTGAGCTTTACGTGGCAGAAGTTTGCGGGCGGATTGCAGCTGCCATGGTGGTGAATGAGTCTGCCAATGAGGGGTACTTGTCGGCTGATTGGAACACCCAGGCTGCCCCGGGAGAATTCTCTGTTATCCACACGTTGGGGGTGGGCACATCTTACCGGAAACAGGGAATTGGTCGCCGGATGATTCATCACGCTATACAGCATGCGCTCCGTGCGGGGCACAAGGCTGTGCGGCTTGACCTTATCGACCATAATTTGCCGGCGGCTCCCGTCTATACGAAAGCCGGATTTGTTCCCTGCGGTTCTCTGCGTTTGTTTTATGATGCCGTTGGCTGGCGAACCTTTTATCTGTTCGAATATGTCCTGTGATGCCCCGTCCTGTGCCTTTACCCGGGGGTGAATCGCTTCTCTCCCGCACCTCTTCAGCGCAAAATGGTCCCCCCCTATCGTAACTTTTGAGAATTATCCCTGATTTTGTTCAAAAGGGCTTGACCTGCACAAAATTTTGGCATAAAAGAAAGTCATGCGCATTGTGATGATGGCAACCGGGGATATTGCAATCCCTACATTTCAGGCATTGGGGAGAACGGGTGAGCTGGTGGGGCTGGTAACGCAGCCGGATCGCCCCGTGGGGCGACACATGGTGCTGACTCCCCCCCGCATCAAGGTGTGTGCGGAAGAAGCGGCTATTCCCGTGCTCCAGCCGGAAAAGATGCGTGACGCTGCGGCGGTGCAGGCTCTACGGGAGCTGCAGCCGGATATTGTGGTAGTGATGGCCTATGGGCAGATTCTTTCACAGGAGGTGTTGGATGTTCCGGCTCTGGCCTGTATCAATGCTCATGCCTCTCTGCTGCCGCGTCATCGCGGGGCAGCGTGCATCCAGGCTGCTATTGAGGCCGGGGATGATGAAACCGGTATTACCGTGATGCATGTGGTCAAAAAGCTTGATGCCGGTGATATCATCTGCCGCTCTGTTATCCCCCTGCGTGGGCGTGAGACGGCGGAATCCTTGCATGATGATTTGGCGCAGCTGGCTCCCGCTGTGGTGCTGGAGGCCATTGAGGGGCTCCGCAACGGCACGGCTGAGCGTGAGGAGCAGGATGAGAATCTCATGACCTATGCACCCAAGCTGCTGCGTGCAGATGGTGAGATTGACTGGGCTCAACCCGCTTTCCAGGTCGCGCGCAGGATTCGCGCCTACCATTCCTGGCCCGGCACGTTCACAATTTACCCCTCCGTTCACAAGGGCGTGGATAAGACGCTCAAGATTTATCCCCCGGTGGATGTTTTTGCCCGCTACAAGAAGCCGGCAGGTTGCCGCCCCGGTATGGTGTTGGAATCCGGCCCGGAGGGTATGATTGTCTCCTGCGGCGGCAGTCGCGGCGGGGCTATCCGCATCATGACCATGCAACCGGCCGGTGCGCGTAAGATGAATGCGGAAAGTTTCTTTGCCGGGCACAAGATTATGCCCGGGGCCATTCTGGGGCTGCCATCAGAGCAGGTCTGACCGCTCACATTCCCCGCCCGTGTGCTTGGCTCTCTCCGGCTTGGATGCTTTATGAAAAATCACCCTGCCACAACATGCGTGGCAGGGTGATTTTTTACCTGTAAAAGGCTTGATTATTTGCGGCGGCGGCGTGCAGCCAGCGCAGCGAGTGCCAGCAGGGAAAGCGTAGCACTTGTCGGCTCAGGAACTGCTGCAGCTTCCAGCGTAACGGAGCCATCTGCATTGTACTGCAACACGGCGGTACCGGTGGTGTTACCTTTTTCGTCCAGAAGTGAAATCTTGTAGCCGGAGTAGGTGTCATCCTTGGCACCGGTGAAGAGCACCACGTCCGAAAGTTCTGCATCTCCCAGAGTCAGAGCAATGCTGCTGTTGCCGGAGAACTCAACATCGTATTCTCCCAGGTCAATCGTGTAATCTGCATCAGCGAAAATCAGTTCAGCATCACCGTCCAGCACCATATCACCGGTCATGGTGAAATCTCCATTCACCAGAATGTCACCGCCCGTGGCACTGATTCCGGCAATTTCGCTGTCGGCTTCTGCCACCAGTGTGCCGCCGCTCATGTTGACGGAGGCGTTGATGGTGCCGCTGTTGACCAGCTCACCATCAGTGATGTTGATGGTTTCCCCTGCGGAGCGCAGAGCCATGGAAACAACGCCGTTAATCGTGCCGTTGTTGACGATGCTGCCGCCGTCAATGGTGATGCTGCTGGCAGTAACTACGGCGCCAGCTGCGATATTCAGCTTGCCGCCGGTACCGTTCTCATCGCTCAGCTTCACCTCATTCAGCGACATGGAGGAGTTCATGTTGATGGTACCACTGCCGCTTTGCTCCACATCGAAGGTAACACCGGAGTAGGTGCCGCTCAGATTGATGCTGCCGCTGCCGCTCTGCTTGATTTCGCTGATTTCAGAGGAAGCCTCACCTGATTTCTGATTGGTGAAATCAATACCTTTAACGATGTTGATAGAGCCGCTGCCTGTCTGGCTGATGGAGATAGAGGGATTGATTTCCACGGTTCTGCCGTCGCTGCTCAGCTCGCCGGAATTCGGATCATAGGAAACTCCCTTTTCCAGTAAAAGATCCAGTACTGTGTCGTACTTGGAATTGTAGGCCTTGATGCCGCCGATATTCAGCACCGCATTGCCGGATTGGGTAATGGTGCTGTCTCCGTAGTCGGAGAGAATGTGCCAGGAGTGGTATCTGCTGCCATCGGTGGAGATGTTCATGGTGCCACCGCTCTGGTTGATGTTCAGACCACCCACGGAAGCGGTCTTACCGTTAACCGTCAGTGTGCCGGCGGTCTGCGTTATCTGCGAACTGGCGATTTCTGCGCTGTCGGCACCGGTGAGGCTGCCCAGCAGATTATATTTGGGATTGGTGAAGTTGATAGTACCGAAACTGGTGAATACGTGTGCATCATCAGCCCCGTTACTGGAATCCAGCTGGTTGAGGTTGATGACGGTGTTGCCGCCGTTGATATGAAGAGCCTGTTTGATGCGTACCTGTTTGGAATCTTTGTCCTCATAGACAAAATGATTGTTGCCGGATTGCACCTTGTCATGCAGCCGCACATTACCGCTGTTGATTTCCAACACGTTCACGGAAGCATTCCAGGAGGAAAGGCTCGTTTTGCCCTCGTTACCGTTTACCACGACCTTATTGGCAATGATACCCGTGTATTCGTCCACGCTGGAAAGACCGAAGCTGTCTGTAGCCGTTTTGTATTGACCGCCGAGCACCACCTGTGCATCATCCTCAATGGTCAGCGTGCCGTTGATATTGACATTCTTGGTTACGGTGCCGGATGATGCCTGCGTCCATTTGCCCCAACTTGCATTCCACTGTTCCTTGCCCAGACCGGTCACCAGGGTATCACCGGAGATGTAGCCCAGTCTGTCTGTGCCGGTGAGGGTGAGATCATTCTCCGTATGTGTCCAGTAGTTGGAAGCGGAGCTGGGCAGATTGTCTTTGCCGGTGTGAACACCGACATTGTAATCCGTAGCCTGTGCTGCTGTTGCGAGCGCTATAAGCAGACCGCTCAAAAGTGCTTTGGGTAATCTTGTTTTCATGTAGTTAATTATATTTTAAGGGTTTACGAGGTGTTTCTCTTGCCGCCGGAAGCGGCGCGGCGGGAGTGTATCTCATTTTAAATGCGATGTGCAGAACAAGCAGATCCCTTAATAAAAAATTACTCCGGCAATCTTTGAATACAATCAAACATTGCCGGAGGCGGTATTAAATAAGTATTTCCGTATCAAATGGCGAGCATTTCTTCCGGTTCCGGTTTTTCAATGGGATCGTAGACAATGCGAGCCTGGGTAACGCGGCGACCGTCTGTGCCGGTGACGGTGATGAGGTAGTCTTTGAGTCTCACCTGTTCCTCACAGCGGGGCAGGTGACCGAGGCGGTCGGTGATGTAGCCGCCGAGGGTGGAGACGCTTTCGCTTTCCACCTCACCCACGTTGGGGAGCTCTTCCTCCAAATCAAAGAGGGTGAGCGAGCCGCTGGCAACATATTGCCCCTCACCCACGGCAAAGAAGTCGCGGGTGGTTTCGGTCTCAAATTCATCGCGTATGTTGTCACCCACCACCTCTTCCACCACGTCATCCAGGAACACCAGCCCCTGAGCATCTCCGTATTCATCCACCACCAGGGCGAAGTGAGTCTGTTCCTTGGAGAAGAAGTCCAGCAGGGTGTCCAGTTTCATGGTGTCCGGCACCACCTTGAGCTCACGGTGAACGCGGTGCAGGTCATGGTTTTTCTCATGGAGCATGCGCAGCACGTCCTTCACGTGAATCCAGCCTTTCACGTTGTCCAGATGCCCGGAAACGAGCGGGAAGCGGCTGTGGCGGCTGTTGGTGACGCGCTCAACGATGGTTTCAAAGGGTGCGTCAATATCCAGCACCTCCACATTATTGCGCGGCACCATGATTTCGTGCACGGAGCGGTCGTTGAGCTCCAGCGCATTCATGGAGATTTCCGCCTCGGTCTCCGTCACCTCATTGGTTTTGCCGCTCTGTTCCACGATGAGGGCGATTTCCTCTGCGCTGTGAGCCAGACTGGAGTTGTAGTGCGGGTCCACGCCGAAAACACGGTGGGCAATGAGGTTGGCGGTGTTGTTGCAGAATTTGATAATCCAGGCGGTGTAGTGAGCAAAGCGGTACATGGAGGTGGAGGTCCCCATGGCTATTTGCAGCGGGTGGCGAATAGCAATGCTCTTGGGCACCAGCTCACCCAGCACCACGTGGGCAAAGGTGAACAGGATGTAGGCCAGAGAGTAGGATACCACGCTCACCACTGCCTCTGACAAATGCAGGAAGTAGCTGAGAGGAGGCGCGATGAGACTTTCGATAAAGGGTTCACCCATGGCACCGAGGGCAAGGGAGGCAATGGTGATACCCACCTGATTGGCAGAGAGGTAGGTATCCAGATGCTTGACGATATGCAGGGCGTTCTTGCGGCGTTTGGCCTGGGCTTTGCTGTCATCCTCCTGTTCTGCGAGCTGGCTTTCGCGCACGCGGGCACTGGCGAACTCATTGGCCACGAAAAAGGCGTTCAGGAAGAGGAAGAAGCTGATGCCCACCACAAACATGACGATGGAGCTGATGCTGGGGTATTCCCAGGTAACTTTAGCGGCTTCTTCGGCGGTCAGGAAAAATTGAAAATCGGTCATCGGTTTTTACTTAACAGGTGGAAAAGAAAATGGGGGGTCAGAGTTTTTCGTAGACACCTTCATCGCGTTTCTGCAGGACGGTGAAACCTGCCTTGCGGGCATCCGTTACGGAAAGGGGGGCGGAAATCTTCGGCACATTCACCGTGCCGATTTTTTTGCGAACCGGGTTCTTGCAATACATACACCGCGTGTGCGGTTCCCGGCTCAGTGGGCGCATCAGTTCATAGCCCCGCCGACACATCGGGCAGGATAGGGATGCGTCATCAGGGTTTTCGGAAATATATTCGTACAGAGGCATAGCTTAACGCGGAC
Source organism: Akkermansia sp. (assembly GCA_017398765.1). GTDB lineage: Bacteria > Verrucomicrobiota > Verrucomicrobiia > Verrucomicrobiales > Akkermansiaceae > Akkermansia. Next base: position 8,363 of record JAFQEY010000032.1, on the reverse strand, counting down.
TATTCGTAATAGAATAGCCCGCGCAGTAAAATTGTCAAGCAGATAATGCGGCTTACCAGCTGGACTTGGTCACACCGGGAATCATGCCGGCGTTGGCAAGCTCACGGAAAGCGATACGGGAAAGATGGAAGCGACGCAGGAAAGCGTGACGACGCCCGGTGAGCTCGCAACGGTTCACGAGACGCACGGGAGAAGCGTTACGCGGAAGCATCGTCAGCCCGATGTAGTCGCCCTCAGCCTTCAGCTTGGCACGGAGGTCTGCATAACGAGCCGCGACAGCTGCCTTCTTCTTGTTTCTTTCGATCCAGCTTTTTTTTGCCATAACTTTGTGGGGCTGGTATGTACAATAAATTGAGAAAAAAGTCAAGCTGAATTTGGAAAATAAGTGTTTTTTTGTTGAATTTGCTGACAATTCTACCCTTTATGAAACAATTTGAGATTCAGAAATGTCACTCACGGGGTAAGGAGAAGACATGGATTCTACGACCCGAAATAAGAAAAGCGGTGCCCTGAAAATGGGCGTGTTTACTCTGGCGATGATAAATGTGTCAGCCATCGTGAGCCTGCGCGGACTACCGGCAGAAAGTACCTATGGGCTCAGTTCTGCATTCTACTACATCTTCGCTGCCGTGTTTTTCCTCATCCCGGTATCACTGGTGGCGGCAGAGCTGACCACGGGCTGGCCGCAGAAGGGCGGTGTATTCCGCTGGGTGGGGGAAGCGTTTGGCCCGCGCTGGGGTTTTCTGGCAATCTGGCTGCAGTGGATTGAGAGCACGATATGGTTTCCCACGGTGCTGACGTTTGCCGCGGTGTCGCTGGCGTTTATCGGGCCTGATCAGCACTGGGACTCCGCATTGGCAGCCAATGCGGAATATGTGCTGCTGATAGTGCTGCTGGTGTACTGGGGAGCTACGCTGCTGAACATGCGCGGCATGGGGCTGAGCGGTAGCATTACCAAGTGGGGAACCCTTTTTGGTACGGTGATTCCGGCAGCGGTGCTGATTGTGCTGGGCATGGCGTATTGGGCACTGGGTAATCCCATTGATATTTCCATGAATCCGGGAAGTTTTATCCCGGATTTGAGTAATTTTAATAATCTGGTGCTGGCGGCGAGCATTTTCCTGTTCTATGCCGGCATGGAGATGAGCGCGGTGCATGTGAATGATGTGCAGAATCCGCGGCGAAATTATCCGCTGGCCATCGGGCTCGCCTCTGTTATCACGGTGTGTATCTTTGTGTTCGGTACACTGGCCATAGGCTTTATCATTCCCAAGGGACAAATCAATCTGGTACAGAGTTTGCTGGTGGCGTATGATAAGTTGTTTGCCTGGTGCGGTATGCCTTGGTTGGGGGCAGTGGTGGCAGTGTGCCTTACCTTTGGCGTACTGGCGCAGGTGGTGGCTTGGGTGGGCGGTCCCTCCAAAGGTCTGTTGCAGGTAGGCTGTGCAGGGTATCTGCCGCGTTTCATGCAGCGTACCAACAAGGAGGGGGTGCAGGTGGGTATCCTGCTGATTCAGGGGGTGGTGGTGACACTGCTTTCCGCCCTCTTTGTGCTGCTGCCCAGTGTGCAGACGGCATACCAGATGATTTCTCAGTTGACCATTATCCTGTATCTCATCATGTACATGCTGATGTTTGCTGCTGCGATACGGCTGCGCTATGCAGAGCCGGAAACGCCGCGTTCCTTCCGTATACCGGGTGGTAATGCGGGCATGTGGCTGGTGGCGGGTATCGGGCTCATCGGCAGTTTACTGGCTTTTGTGTTCAGTTTCATTCCGCCCGGTCAGATTTCCGTGGGAAGCCCGGCTCTGTATGTGACCCTGCTGGTGCTCGGCACGCTGCTGTTTGCGGGGATTCCTTTCATCATCTATGCGGTGCGGAAACCTGCGTGGAAACAGCCGAACGTGGAGTTTGAGCCTTTCGGAGCAGAAAAATTGACGCAAACGAAGTGAATCACCCCGCCGCGTGCTTGTCTGAAGTTCTTCCGGTGTGTATGCTTGGGGTGTTATGACAGTACCGACAATACGTGAACGAATATATGAAGTGGTGGCTACCCAGACCTGCACGGTGACTACGCCGGATGGCTTGCTGGTTTGCGTGGCTGAGCCGGGGGTCCCGGTAAGCTTTGTTGCTCCTGCTTCCTCTGTGGAGCTGAGTGATGATACTGCTTGCCTGACTCCTGCTTTTTAACCTTCCCGCCGACTGTCATTCCGGCAGTCGGCGGAAATTTTCTTTCCTTATTTTCCCGCCGCGCCGGATTTGGTGTTCAAGCGCTGCCGCAGGGATACCCAGTCAATTTGGTGCAGGAGTCGGCGGAGGTTGCCGTACCAGAATTCGTGGTGCCCGAAGCACTCATCGGTGAATTCTTTTTCGGCCGCTTCAACGGAAAAGCCTTGTTCAACGATGCGGTAGGCAGCAATGGTGATACCTGTTCGGTCTGAGCCATGCCAGCAGTGCACCAACACCGGTTTGGGGGCGCTGCGCAGCAGGCGGAGAATCTGTTCAATATCCTGCTCCGTTACCGAACCGGCAGCAATGGGGTAGTGCAGCAGTTTCAGCTTCGTCCCGGCGGCCTCATCATCATCCGTGTGGTATTCACGCAGATTCAGCACGCTTTTGATGCCGACTCGTTCAATGGTGCGGAACCCCTTTTTATCCGGCTGCCCGCTGCGGTAAAGTTCAGAGCTGACGCGGTAGCTGTTCTCCACCGCATGCAGTGCCGGAGGCGGAGCTTCGTTTGCCGTGGCTAATGCCGCCGCCAGACAGATGAGGCACAAAAGTGATGTCACCGCGCGCATGACCTGTTTTCAGAAAGGTTTTTCCTCTGCCAGCAGTCCCTGTAACTGCCGCCGAGCATAGTGCAGGCGGGAGCGCAGCGTGCCTTCTGAGATATTGATTATTTTGGAGATTTCCGGGTAGGAGAGCCCTTGGATATCACAGAGATTGATGACTTCCTGATGTGCCGGGGAAAGCTGGCTGATAGCTCTTTGCAGTTTTTTTCGCAGCTCGGCAATATTGGCCTGCCGCACCGGGTCTGATGCACGGTTGGTATCTGATAAATCGGTATTCTTTTCCAGCGGGTCGCCGTTTTCGTCGTTGTCCAGACTGTAGGAGTTGTCGCGCTCGCGTTTGCGCTTGCGCAGAAAGTTGCGCGCCTGGTTGAGGGCGATGGAATACAGCCAGGTGTAAAAGCTGCTCTGTCCCTTGAAATAACGCAGGGAGTGAAATGCTTTCAAAAAAGAGGTTTGTGCCACATCGTAAGCATCTGCCTCGTTGTTCAGCATGGCAATAAGCATGGCATTGAGCTTGCGGCTGTGGCGGCGCACCAGCTCATCAAAAGCCCGGGTCTGTCCTTCGAGCGTCTTTTGGATAAGAAGCTCGTCCTCCATTTCCGAGAAATTTTCTTTGACGTTGTTGTTCATTCGTTCGGGGTTGTCATGGGTTGGTTGGGCGGAATCCCCGGCGGCGGGCATTGCGCCGCCGGGGAAGGGGGGTAAAAGAGAGGCTGTTTCTCAACCGCCTCTCTGCGGTCAGGATTACAGTTGATAGTCGCGCGAATCGCGGCTTTCAAACCAGTTGATAAAGGCTTTGTTGACCACGGTGAAGCCACCGGGGGTGGGGTAATCACCGCTGAAGTACCAGTCTCCGCAGGGGCCTTCTACCGCGTTGCGCAGCCCTTCCAGTGTCTGGTATATCACCTGTATATCACAGGGGCTGTTATCCGGGGTGACCATGCGGGATACCTCATCGGTAATCTCATCCTCCGTGAACGGTTCGTAGATTTTTTTGACGGGGTTGGTACGTTGCTCCGCCGGCAGGGTGAGCTGGTGTTTGCAGTCCTCGTACACATCGATGATGTGGGTGTACATACCACGCTTCTTCAGCAGTGTGATGGCCGCCTGGAAGGCGATGAATTTACCCATCTCACTCATGTCGATTCCGTAGCAGTCCGGGTAACGAACCTGCGGGGCGGAGGAGGCTATTACAATTTTACGTGCCCTGGTGCGTGCCAGCAGGCGCAGCAGGCTCATCTTGAGCGTGGTGCCACGCACAATGGAGTCATCAATGGCAACCAGCACTTCATCGCTGCCGATTGCGCCGTAGGTGAGGTCATACACCATGGCGGCGAGCTGCTTGCGGCTGCTTTCCTCAGAGATGAACGTACGCAGTTTGATGTCTTTGTGGGCTATCTTTTCTGCTCGCGGCCAGCGGCGCAGGATGAGTTCCTCGATGAGTTCCTCACTCATGGTGCCGTCTCGGTAGGCACTGAGCATGGCCTCTGTCACCTTGTTGCGGCGGTAGGCGCGCAGGCCTTCCAAGAGTCCGTAGTAGGAGACTTCTGCCGTGTTGGGGATGAATGTGATGGCCGCTTTGGAGAAGTTGCCGTCCAGGCTTGCCACTACTTTCTCGGTGAGGTTGGCCCCCAGCTGCTTACGCTCACGGTAGATGATGGGGTCATTGCCGCGTGAGGTGTACACGTCCTCGAAGCAGCATGGTGTGGGCTCCAGCGGTTTGGTGTACTCTTTGATGGTGACGCTGCCGTCATACTTCACCACAATCATGTTGCCGGGGGTGAGTTCCTTAACCTCTTCCTCCTCCACTTCCATGACGCTCATCAGCGGAACGCGTTCACTGGCTACGGCCAGATACTCGTCTGTGAGCACGTAGTAGCAGTAGCGGATGCCGTGCGGATCCCGCAGGCAGAAGAAATCGCCGTTGCCTATGCCGCCCATGATGGTGTAGCCGCCGTCCCAGTCCTTGCTGGCCTTGCCGATGATGTCGAACAGATCCAGCTCAGCAGAAATGATGTGGGGGATTTCTCGCCCGTCCACATTCTTGTCGCGCAGCTGGCGGTACAGGTCGGTGTGAGCTTCGTCCAGATAATAGCCCACCTCCTCCATGAGGGTTTGGATATCCGGACCGAATACGGGGTGCTGACCGCGGGAAATGAGCTTTTCATGCAGCTCGGAGATGTTGGTGATACCCATGTTGCCCTGCATCATGAGGGTGCGTGTGGGCCAGTTGGTGCGGCGCATGTAGGGGTGGCAAATACCCTCATCGCAGTGTTCCCCGCTTGTGCCGTAGAGCAGGTGCCCCATCAGCACTTCTCCGCCGAAGTTGAAGCTGCGCTTGTAGGAGGCAGCATCCGTTCCTTTAATGATGCCGTCCTCACGCATGTGGCGCAGGTTGCGCTGCTGATTGGAGAAAATGCTGGTGACGGCGTTCGGGGTGGTATCCCGGGCTCGGAAGATGTAGGGCTCACCCAGCGGCATGTTGAGCTTGATACAACCGATTCCGGCACCGTCCTGTCCGCGGTTGTGTTGCTTTTCCATGAGCAGGAAAAGCTTATTGAATGCCCACTCAGGCGTGCCGTACTTCTCCGCAAAATAGGAGAGCGGCTTCAGTAGGCGAATGGCTGCCGACATAATTCCTGATGGTTTGAAGTTTACTTCTTGACCGTTACCTTGATGCCCTGGCCATCTCTCATAGTGCCGATGACGGTGCCACCGGGACCGGCGGTCAACGCCTGCTCCACCTGATCGGGGCTGACGATGGCCACCCAGCCGATACCCATGTTGAAGGTGTGGAAGCGATCCTCGGCATCAACAAAGGTGAGCACCTTCTGAGCCGGAGCATTATCCCAGTAGGGAATTTCCAGATCGGCACCCTTGTCACCCAGGAAACGCTCCAGATTCTCCGGCAGACCGCCGCCGGTGATGTGAGCGTATGCCTTGGGGGTGATGCCGAGCTTGCGCATGTCATATACTACATCGTGGTACAGGCGAGTGGGGGCCAGCAAATCGCGCAGTTCCTGCTCGCTGAGTAAATCCGGATTCTGCTTGAGGATGCGGCGTACCAGGCTCCAGCCGTTGGCGTGGAAACCATCGCTGGGGTAGCCGATGAGCACATCGCCCACAGCCACCTTGGAGGGGTCAATCATCTGACTCTTTTCTACGCAGCCTATGCTGAAACCGGCCATTTCCACCAGATTTTCGGGAACCACTCCGGGCATTTCGGCGGTTTCACCGCCGGCGAGGATGCAGTTGCAGCTTTCCAGATAATCACACATGCCGGCGACCAGTCGGGTAATGCGGGGTTTTTCTGTTTCCAGATTGGAAATGCCGAGGTAGTCCAGGAACACGAGCGGGTCACCGCCGGTGGTGAGGATGTCGTTCACGTTCATGGCCACCAGATCCTTGCCCGCTGTTTCGAGCATGTCCATGTCGAAGAGTATTTCCGTTTTTGTGCCCACGCCGTCCGTTCCGGTCACGATGACCGGCTCCTTGTAGGAGGAAAGGTCGTAGGCAGCTGCAAATAAACCGAAAGCGTTGCAGAGCTGGCGGTTTTTCTGTGTGCGCTTGACATGTGCACTGATATCCTTAACAAAAGACTGCGCCTCAATGGTATCGACGCCGGATTGCTTGTATGTGAGATTGCCGGACATAAATAATAGCACCGTGTGGATGCACGGAGATTATACACGTGCATGACACACTTGGCAAGCCGTTTTTTGTGGGCTGACGCTCTAATTGGTGGAAAGGGTGTGAGCTGTGCAGGTGTCTCCCACCCCGTGCTTTGAATTATCCGGTGGGGTGAGAGATGTTTTCTCTTGCAATAATGTATGGCTTGCAGTAGTCTTGGTGCATGGATTTTCGCATTGTTGCTGCCGCCAAGCCTTCCATAGCCTATGCGCGGGATGGGGTAAAATTCTTTGAGGACCGGTTGAAACCACTGGGAAAAGTGGAGTTGCGCTATGTGAAAGCCGGCGACTCTGAGGCGGTGTCAGCCCGGTTGCTGCAGGCAAGTGAGGGGTGTTTACGAATTGCTATGGATGAGCGGGGAGAGAACTGGACAACCCGAGAGTTTGAGAAATATGTCCGCAACTGGCAGTTGCACTCCGTGAAACATGTTGCTTTTCTGATTGGGGCGGCAGATGGGCATACCAAGACTCTGCGGGACACCTGTGATTACGTTCTCTGCCTCGGGCGGCATACCATGCAGCATGAGTTGGCATTGGTAGTTCTGTTGGAGCAACTTTATCGTATTCACACGCTCTTGGCGGGGGCTCCTTATCATCGGGATTAAAAAAACAGCCGACCGGGTGTTCGGTCGGCTGTGTCGGTTAAAGGGGGGGAGGGGGCTCAGTCCCCACTCTGTCAGGCTTTGTCGGTCAGGGAACCGATGCCGGGCAGAATCTTGCCTTCCAGCAGCTCAAGGGAGGCACCGCCACCCGTGGAGCAGAAAGAAAGCTTGTCTGCTACCTTGAACTTCTTGGCAGCTGTCACGGAGTCGCCACCACCCACGATGGAGGTGCAGTCGGACTCTGCCAGGCACTCTGCCACAGCCTTGGTGCCGGCGGAGAAGGAGTCCAGCTCGAACACGCCCATGGGACCGTTCCAGAGGACAGTCTTGGCACTCTTCAGGATGGAGCAGATGTTCTCGATGGCCTTGTCGCCGATGTCGATGCCCATGCCGCCTTCCGGAACCTCGCCGCCCTCTGCCCAGGGTGCGGTGCAGAATGTCTCTGCGCCTTCCTCGAACTTGAAGGAATAGCGGGTGTCAACGGGCAGGATGAACTTCACGCCGCGTGCCTTGGCATCGGCCAGAATCTCGTTGGCGAGGTCCAGCTTGTCGGCCTCAATCTTGGAGTTGCCCACGTTGTACCCCTGGGCTGCCAGGAAGGTGTTGGCCATGGCACCGCCGATGATGAAGGTCTGGCTCTTCTCCATGAGCTTGGAGAGCACCTGAATCTTGTCGGAGACCTTGGCTCCGCCCATGATGACGACGAAAGGCTGCTCAGGATTCTCCAGCTTGCCTTCCAGGTACTCGAGCTCGTGCTCGATGAGGAAGCCCATGGCGGACTTCTCGGCGAAGTGGGTCACACCCTCCGTGGAGGCGTGAGCGCGGTGGGCAGAGCCGAATGCGTCGTTCACATACAGCGTGGCATTGCCCAGAAGAGCCTTGGCGAACTCGGGGTCATTCTTCTTTTCTTTCTTGTCGAAGCGGACATTGTCCAGCAGAAGCACATCGCCGTCCTGCAGCGCAGCGCGGGCTGCCGTGGCGGCCTCACCGATTGTCTCAGGAACGAAAGCAACCGTCTTGCCCAGGTGACCGGACAGGCACTCAGCGGCAGCCTTCAGGGAGAACTCGGCCTGGTAGCCGGTGCCTTCCGGGCGGCCGAGGTGAGAGCAGAGCACGAGGCGGGCACCGCCTTCCACCAGATACTTGATGGTGGGCAGGGCGGCCACGATACGGGCATCGTTGGTGATGACGCCGTCTTTCATGGGAACGTTGAAGTCCACGCGCATGAGGACTTCCTTACCGGCGACGTCGAGGTCGCGAACAGTCAGTTTTGCCATAGT
>JAFQEY010000031.1 GCA_017398765.1 Akkermansia sp. | reverse complement strand
GGCATTGGTCAACTCCCACACTTCGTTATTGACTGCATATTCTGAGTCATTTGTTTGAGTGTTGGTACGCAGAGTAGCTTCTGCGCCAGCGCGGCGGTTGGAAATCACTACGTTATCCTGCGTACTTGTCAGCTCAGAACCAGCTTCCAGTACAATGGAGGAAGCTTTGCGCCCCCATATCTGGTTTGCTACCGTCAGCTTCACGTCCTGAGCCAGACGCAGCGTACCGCCAGCATTCCCCCCCATGGATCCGTCCAGCAGATAGAGTGTGTTCCCGTCTTTTCCGGTGTAGGCGATGGCCAATTCACCGGCGTGAACGCTCAGCTTGGAAAGTCTGGTTTGCTGCGAAATCGTCATGTTGCCCTCACCTGTCTTAGAGACATTTCCCAGAGCCCCGGTAGTATCGGCATGCATGCGACCGGATACTTCCAAATCTGAGTCTTCCGCTACATGATAGGTCAGCGTTCTGGCATTCCCGCCGCGCAAACGAATGTTGGCAGAGATGAGATTGCCTGTTCCCTCGACCGAGATGGTGGAATTATTATTGAAATCCAGAGCCGCCGTATATGCGGAATCGGCGTATGAACCACCTTCCCCTTGCAGAATCGCTCCGTTTTTCAGAGTAAGATTGAACATTCTTACGGTCTGCCGCGTGGAGCCGAAATCCACCGTACCGCCGTCCACGACAAACGAGCCGGAGGTATTCGCCTTGAACGCATCATAACCGCTGCCGGTGAAAGTAAATACTGCGCCCTCGTTGACTGATACATTGCTGCCAAGTTTCCCTTCTCCAACAATGTATTTCCCGTCATTACCCTGCTGACCGGTATTGTATGAAAGCTGACCGTTCACCACCAAATCAGCAGAAAGTTCCGCACCGTTTATTTCAAGGGACGTTCCCCGGGCAAGCTCCAGTATACCGCTACCGCTCACACTTTTGCTCAGGGTAAAGGTATCACCTCCATTCAGGACAACACGTCCGGTACTGACATTCAGAGCAAGTCCGGTGAAACTTTGCTGCCCCCGGGTCATCACAAGTTCCCCGTCTCCTGTTTTGGTGAGAGTTGCAGACGAATAACCGGCATCTGAACGCACCATTCCGTTAAGCGTCAATACCGAATCAGACTGCACATCTAACGTCAGAGTCTGATTATTGCGCACGCGGATATGAGAAGCAATGCTGTTATTCCCGGCGGCTGAGGTGATGGTTCCCCCGGCATTGTAATCCAGAACCGCCTGCGCGGTGGTCGCCCCATCCGTTACACCGGTAACGGAGGCACCACCGCTGAGCGTGAGATTCCAGCTGCCCATCGTCTGACGCGTCCCGCCAATATCCACCACGCCACCGTTTACGGACAAATTCCGGCTCACGTCATAATCGATGGAATCGGCAGCCGAACCGGTAAAGTTCAGACGAGCACCGGAATGGACGGTCACATTGCCTTTCAGCGTCTTATCGCCTTCAATTTCAGCGGTGGCACCGGAGAGGATTTCCAGAGAAGAACTCCCCAAAGCACCACCGACTGTAGCCCGAAGCACCCCGGACTTTACCGTAGTTGTTCCGGAATAACTTCCGTTGCCAGACAATTCCAGAACGCCGGCACCCTCTTTCACGATACTGCCGCTATCCCGAATAATCCCCTCAACGTTCAGCGCAGCATCAGCTGCCACATCAAAGCTCAAGACCTTACCGGAGCGCACACGTATGGGAGCGGTGATAAGATTATCCCCACCTGTGACGGAGATGGTTCCGTTCTCATGATAATCCAGAGCCGATTTCCCGGCATCCGTTGAACCACTGCCAATAAGACGAGCACCATCGCTCAGCGAAATACTCCATCCGCCCAAGGTCTGGCGAGTCGTACCGAAATCAACCACGGCATCTCTCACAGTAATGCTGTCAGGTCTCGTGTAATCTATCGTATCAACCGCGGTACCGGTAAAACGGAGCACGCCACCGTCCGACAGAGAAATCCCGGATTCCAGGATTAGGGAGCCTTCAGCTTCCACGACACCGCCCCCGCTGATGCTCATGGCAGCAGCCCCCATGCCGCTGTCCGTCACCCGCAGATAGCCCCCGTTTTCAACGCTGATCTGCTCTGTGCTGAAGGCGTACCCGGCATCGTTTGCAAGAGACAGCTTCGCGCCGTCCCGCACCATTAGTTTGGTCAGCGTGATATCTTCCTGCAGAGTAAGCCGGTAATCCCCGGACTCAAAGATAACGCTATCATGAGAAAGACTTGCCTGAGCGGAAGCATCTGATTCTCTGCGCCAGTTCAGGGACTGGGTATTCCATCCCCCGGTTTCTCCTCCCGTCCATATCAAATCATGATAGTGAGAACCGGCTGTATAGCTCAACTTGCCGCCGCTCAACAACGTAAAGCCTGCTCCATGAGAATCCGTTGAGCGCACGGAGATATTGCTCTGTGACCAACCGATGAGGGATGCACCTGAAGCCGACAAATCTATCACGCTGTATGTCTTACCGTTTTCCAGCCCACCCAGCACAAGCGATGCGCCGGAGGCAAACGACAGGGTGGAACCGGCTGCCACGCTCACCCCGCCTCCATCTGTAAGCATCATAGAGCTCAAATCGAGAGTACCGTTAATCGTGCCGCTTCCCAGAGTCTTGCTGCCGGAGCCGCCCAGAGCCAAAGTCGCGCCGGAAGCAACATTCAGGGAATTGATGTTCAATGCCGCATCGGACATAAACCGCAGAGCCCCGCCATTGACCGTGGCAGAAGGAAGCGTCGTGTTTCCTGTCAGCCGGAACTCCTGCGTGTATTGCCCGCTCTTGGTCACAGAAACGCCAAGTGCACCCTTATAGCTAGCCACATGCGAAGCATCCGAAAGTGCACCGGTCAAATTGAGAACGGGTGAATCCATATATTTTGTCACCGTACCGCTTCCCCGCAGTGAATCCACTGTCAGATTTGAATCCTTATCGTAGAGACATATTGTACCACCATTCTGCACCACCTCGCCTTGTCCCAGATCCTGAGAATTGTAAATGTAAACCACATTCGCACGCAGCGTTGTACCGCCGCTATGTGTGCTGGCTGTTCCGCCAGGAAGATAGCTTACTGTGCCTCCTTGAATCTCCAGTGCCAATTTGCCGTTTTCAGCATCGCTGAAAGAGCTATTAATAACACCCAATCCACTGCGACTGAAATTGAGACTGAGGGCACCGTTACCACTTACCCGACTAATGAACTCACCATTCACCGACAAGGCAAGGCGACTATTATCCCGTATGACGGCAGCCGTCTCTGTTTTATCCCAGTTGGAGACGGATAACTCCCCGCCACCGCTCAGCTGAAGCGTGTTTCCATCTGACGTATAGGAACTTAACGCCAGTTTGCCGGATTCAACACAAAATTCATGCGTATTGGTCAGTGTTCCGCTAATCGTCAAATTACCCTGCCCGCTCTTGGTGAGAGCATGACCTCCGGCATTCACCGCGCCGCTGATGGTCGCATTCCAACCGTCAACAACGTTAAGCGTTGTATCGGCAGCAAATGACACTGCGCCGGTCATATTCACGTTACCTGCCAGAGAGAGAGCCCCCCTTTGGGCGGCACCGTCCAAGCCGTCACCGGCGAGCACAAAAGCAGAACTGTGACTACTGCCGGTGGCATACTGAGCCCCGCTATTTACCCGGATAAGGGCAGCATCCAACGCACCGACGGCCGTTAACGAACCGGAACTCACATGCAGTTCTGCCAAATTGAGGAAATGGCCGCCCTTGACACTCTTTTCCCCGCTCAGCCGCATCTCCAGCGTTGCAGCATCCGCTCCATCCACCGTTCGCTTCAGAATATCAGCACTCTGCACCACCATGCGACCATTGGTGATACGCACATCAGCATCTATTGCGCCATGCACGCTGTCCAGTACCTCCCCCGCAGCGAGAGCAAACGTTACGGAACCGCCGCCGTCTGCCGAAGAATCCGTGATGAGGCTATCTGCCGTACTCACGAAATCAGCATTGAACTGTTGCGCTGTGCCGGCAATATCCAGAGTCGCCCCTTTCCGTAATTCCACGGAAGAAGCGGAGCTGAGTGCTCCGTCCTGTGTCACTACCAGCTTAATGGAGCCTCCGTCAACACCTGTCTGCTGAGAATCACAGCCCTGCACCGTCACGTTTCCGGTGAGGTTGCTGATATTGTTAAGCACAAGGGTTCCGTTTTCATAGCCCTGATTATCCACCACCAAATCATGAGCACCACCCACGACTGAGTTGACGGTAAGCTGCCCGGTGATACCGCCAAAGTGGTATGAGTCTTCCGCATCGAGGGTGATATTTCCTGCGTACTCCACATTCCCGTCTGCCCCCAACGCAGCCAAAGGAGTATCAGATACGGACAAATCCCCCATGCCATTCTGCAGCAGCAAGGTTCCGGCAAAATCTTCCGCCATGGCAGCCTGTTCCATCAGCCGAACCCCGTACCCGCCGGAAAGAGAAACATTTTCCGCCGCCGCAGTATCTGCAAACAGCAGGGAGCAACCGACACCGCCAACCAATGTTGCCGAAAAGTTATTGGAAGCGTTGGCCAGCGTAACCGTCCCGCCGGCATACCCATTTCCCAAAATCAGTTGATTATTGCCGCTGAGCGCATAGTGCACCACCAAATCACCGCCGCCGCCGCCCAGACGCCAGGCTCCGTTTACGGCGTTGAGAGTCTCCTGAGTCCCGGCTGTACCATATTCTACGGTATGCCCACTCAACGCGCCGATGAAGAGGGAGTCATACCCGGCCAGCAGCTCTGACTGAGATGCATGCTGCTGCGTCAGGGCAAGCACGCCCGCAGAGCGAGAATCAATGTGCTGCAGCGCAGTGGCAATATCTGCCCCGGACAAGGCAAATGCTCCGTTTTCCCGCACAAGCCATTTTCCGCCTGTTCCGGCAGCCGCCGAATCTTCTGCAATAAGAGTACCACGGATAATCTCACGAGAGCCGGTAAACGTGTTGTTGCCGGTCAGGGTCAGCGAACCGGAGGCGGTATCCACACTCACCTTACCTTCACCGCTGATATCTCCGGCGTATATGTTATTCGCTGTCGTACCTTCTGAAAACTCTACCCTCAGCTCAGCACCGGTCTCAAGATGAGTGTTCCCTTTGTGACCATAGTAATCTTTGTACTGAACCGTATCCTCCGGTGTCAACCCGCCTTCCACGTACTCCTGCGCATGGCGTACCCCCTCGCGCATCACATAAGTTCCGCCCTGCTCCACCGCCACATTGCCGCTCAGGCGGGCATGACTGCCCAATTCAAATACGCCGTTACTGCGAACAGTCACGTTCATGGCAGCATCAGCATAGTGCCAATCATCCTCGTTCTGATAGCGACCGGTGGAGGTCGGCATATTGGATCCGACTCCGTGTACGGTATGCGTACCGCTTAAAATAACGCGACCGTCAGCTACTTCCAAACCGCTGTCAGCATGTTGCAGTCGGGTGAAAATACTGTTCAGAGTCCAACTGCCGCCGCCGGCATACACCACCCGAAGTGAGGCATCAGACGTATCCCGGAAAGATCCCACATATTGCGTATCGCCGGACTGGCGGTAAACAAGCGTTGAGCTGCCGCTATAGTTTGCAATAATGGCATCTTCCGTCAACGCATTGATTGTAAACCCTTCCGCACCCACATCAACGCCGCCGGTGTACCAGTCCATATCGTTACCGTTCATGTCCAGCGTGGCACCCCCATTGCCGAAGGTAAAGTCACGCGCAATCTGATCAACATTTTTCAGGACAACGGTTGTACCGCCATTCGCCAGCACATTATACGCAGCATAACCGGACTCACGGTTCAGGTACGTTTTGCCGCTTCCGCCCAGATTCAGCAGAATATTATTATTCCCGCTTCCCTCTATGTACAAATCACCCTCACCGGTCTTGCGCCATTCTCTCATGTAGTCCGGCGAATTAGTCAGTTGCAGGTGAACGGACGTATTCTCGCGCACCACATATCCGGCCGTATTCAGACAGTATTCCTTACCGGACTCCGAAGCCACCGTGTAATGAACGGATTTCCCCTCTGCCGAGCTGAACTCCACATAACCGATACCGGTATCAATATCCGCCGAAAGCTCAACCCGATTTTGCTCTGCGGATGAGGAAAACTGCAAATTCTCAGTAAAGAACAAGTCCTTCACTCCCAAATTCAAGCGCCCATTGTAGGCATACCAGTTTTGGGTATCTTTCAGATCACTCAAATCCGCCCAGGTATTCAAACCGCTTTTCACCCCACAGAAGCGAATTTCCTGAGCACCCACTTTCGCGCTTCCGTACCAATTCATCCCCATTCTCCACTCATTATCCACTATCAGTTCTCCGTGCTCAGTCACAGCCCCCAGATACACGGTATTCACCCCGTTCACCCGGTCAGCAGAGCTCATGTCCAGAGCCGTGTTGAACCGGTCAATGGTATTCTGATATTGGCTCGGATAGCTATCATAGATGGAATGGGTAGAACCAATCATGCCGACCACACTGCCCCACAGTTTGTACTGCTCACCATCATATACAAATACCGGGCTGCCGGAATCTCCGCTATTAACCTGATAAGGAAGCGGGTTATCCGCATTGACCCCGGCTGAGGAAGAATTATATTCGGACTGCACATAAACATCCCCACCGTTATGCACAACATAAATGGGTTTTGAGATACCACCCGTTGTAAACTGGTATCCGCCCACAGACCAACTGCTGCCGCTCTGCGACTGATTTCCTGAACCTGCGTGATAAAAAGGCCCGCTCAGCGCCAGGGTTTTGGCCTCTTCATTTGATGAGCAGATGCTGTAAGGAGTGATATCCGTAAAAATCTTGCTCTGACGAGACACTCGCCAGTCCGGAACAGAATTCGTGTTGTACTGATAGTTGCTGTAAACATCCGAATAGCGACTTCCGATAGCCTGATATTTTACTGCATGCGTTGCTCCGATTCCGGCAACCTCTGAAGTGAAATTTGAACTGATTTCACCATTGTGTCCCACCGTCACTATCATGGATGGAGATAGTGCTGCTGCCGTAGAAACATAAAACGTAGCAGAAAAATCCGGCACCCCCTGCGCCAATGGTATCAGGTAACTATCCTGTCCCCCGGTGTAATCGATATAGATACCGCCATCACGCTCCCGGATATGCTGCAGCAGCGCATTAGTTTCCCCTGCTACAAAGCGTCCCGCATTCTGCCCGAAATCCGTGTAGGTAATCAGCGGAACATCTCCATGCATGACCGATGCCTGTGCCGACATTGTACAAGCGACGCAAAATAAAGACAATAGAGAAGCGCGAAGAGAAAGGGGAAGATGCAGTTTCATAAGACCGGCTAAAAGAGAATGTAGCCATACTATCACTTGTGAAATACGATGTACAGCAAAAAAAAGTAATTTTGGCAATACAAACACTACACATTGCCGTACGAGCGGCAGCCTCGCGAGTTCACGCGGGGCTGCGCCCGATGACGAGGAGGGGAGCGAACGCTTATTTCCTGCGTCGCCGCGCGGCAAGAGCTGCCAATGCCAGCAGGCTGAGCGTTGCGGTGGCGGGCTCCGGCACGGCGGCGGAGAGGATGGCCAGCGTGCCATTGTCCGTTCCGGTGTAGGTCAGGCGGTATTGGTCGCTATTGATATTGGTGAAATACGGGGAAGCCAGTATACCGTCATCTGCCGAAATGCTTGCGTAGCTCGTTTCCCCCAGCTTCAGGCCATCCACACCGGTGAAGAGTGCCAGACTTTCGCCCGTGTTCAGGCTATACACGCGGTTGAGCGTGGTGTCATCCAGCGTGATACCTGTGCTCAGGCTCAGGGTGCTGCCCATGGCAAGCCCGCCTTCTGCTACGGAAAGGCTGCTGCCGGAGGCCAGCGTCAGGTTGGCGTTCAGCACAGCCCCCTTGCCGAATTCGGCATGCCCTCGAACGGTTACATCAGCCTCTTCTGCTGCTATCGCGTTCCCGCCTGTGTAAGCAGACACCGTCTTGTCGGCGGCCACCACCAGCTCTTCCAGATTCAGCCCGGCTGCCTGCTGCATAATGGCCATATCACCGGCAGAGGCATATACATCAGTAATGCTGTTGGCGGCATTGCTCACCGTCAGCTTGCCGCTGCCTGCATTTTCCACAGAGGTATTGACCAGCTTATTGAGCAGGTCAGATGCTGAAGCGGATTTTGCAATGATATGGGCATTGGTCAACTCCCACGCTTCTTGATCGACTGCATATTCTGAGTCATTTGTTTGAGTGTTGGTACGCAGAGTAGCTTCTGCGCCAGCGCGGCGGTTGGAAATCACTACGCTATCCTGCGTACTTGTCAGCTCAGAACCGGATTCCAGTACAATGGAGGAAGCTTTGCGCCCCCATATCTGGTTTGCTACCGTCAGCTTCACGTCCTGAGCCAGACGCAGCGTGCCGCCGGCCTTCCCCCCCATGGATCCGTCCAGCAGATAGAGCGTGTTACCGTCTGTCCCGGTGTAGGCGATGGCCAATTCACCGGCGAAAACGCTCAGATTGGAAAGTCCTTTTTGCTGCGAAATCGTCATGTTACCCTCACCCGTCTTGATAATATTAGCCGTATCAGAACCTTGCGCAAACACTTTGCCGGTCACATTCAATGTTGCGTCTTTACTTATATCATACGTCAACGTTATACCGTTGCGTATGCGCGTCACTGCGGCGATTTCACTCGTGCCTTCAGTTGCCAGAATGGTGCTGTTTTCGTTGAAATCAATAGCTCCATAGGTGGCATTTCCATTACCGGTCACCAGAGCTGAATCCCCAAGAATCAGATGCCACCCACCCATTGTCTGGCGGGTCGCGCCGAAATCCAGCGTGCCATTTTTAACTTGAATGGAGTGCCCGGAAAGATTGTAATCAAGCATATCGTACGTGTCGGCTGAACTAAAATGCAAAGCACCGCCATCTATGACAATGTTGCCTTTAACTCGCCGAGAGTCATTATGCGTTTTAAGGTAAACGTTACCAGCCGTGACAGAGAGAGCATTAACCGTCGTGGAGTCTTCTACTATGGTCGTTGCTCCCTCAGATGCATGTGTGTAATGAGCCAGATTACTCAAATCAGCAATGGTAACATTCCCCGAAATGGCATTAACAAACTCCCCATCTCCACTTATAGTTCCTGCGGCAAATGAATAATCACCGGAGCCTTGCAGCTCAACCTGACCGGATACGGTCAACTTCAGCGTATCGGAAACAGAGTTCACCTTGTCTCCAAGTCGCAAGGTCACGCCATCGTGCAGTGACCAATTACCGCCAAAGCTGCTTGCGGCATTGTATTGAACAGAGCCTCTGTTCAACTGCACATCGGCTTTCAATCCCTCTTGAACCGCCAGTTCGTTATTCGCGATATCATCGCTGAAGGACAATTGCAATGTGCCATTTCCAGAGATATTGGATGCATTGTACTTTCCTGATATTTCCTCTTGAACATTCAAGCAACCGTTGTTCAGTACAATCTCATTTTCCAGTAGGCCTGCATTCAAAGTAAGGCCCTGTACAAGTATTTTACCTGTATACGCTTCTGTGGATCCGGCCAGAGTCACAGTTCCCCGGGCTTCGCTACTGGCACCAAGAACCAATTCATGAGAGCCGCTCAGCTGATAGTTGATTACCAGTTCGCCGCCGCCACCACCAAGGCGCCAGGTGTTGAGTTGTTCTGATGTGCCGACCTGTCCGTATTGAATCGTCATACCATTGAAAGCACCTATGCTGATGCCAGCATGATTGCCCGGTTCAACCTGTTCAACGCAGTCCTGCACCAAGGCAATGGTACCTGTTGAACTCGTATTGATAAGGCGTAATGTATCCGCAATACTGGTATTCTCCACAATTACGCCTCCTGCGTTCACCGTCCACGTGTTCTCAGTGTCTTCAGCAGCTGCTCCGGAAAGCCGCAGCAAACCACCTTCAACTACCTTCTGAACCGTCGAATCTGTTACCCCGCTGAACTCAAAAATACCACCATCGCGGCCTGAATTCACGCTCATCGTTCCGGATCCGCTTACCGAGCCTGAATAAGCCAGCGTAGAATCAACCCCTTCATTAAATTGCACAGCAAATGTGCCGCCATTCAGCATGACTCCCCCTTTATGACCAAAGAACGCAGCATACCCGGATGTATCTTCGAGCTCCTGCCCGCCTTCCACATATTCCCGGGTATGTGTCACCCCTTCACGCATGATATAGACACCGCCTTGTTCCACCGTCACATCACCACTGAGTCGCGCGTGACTTCCCAGCTCAAAGAAAGCCCCATTCCTTACGGTCACGTTCATGGCTGCATCGGCATAATGCCAATCGTTGGAGTTTGTGTACCGGGAAGCATTCGTGCCTGTTGCAGAGCCCATGGCATGCACCGTATTTGTACCGGAAAGCCGCACGCTTCCATTTGTCACGGAGAGACAGCTGGCCTCATTATGGGTTAAATCAGTTCGTATGCTGTTGAGCGTCCACGTTCCTCCGCCTTGGTAATCGATAACTAAAGCGCCTTTTTCAGTATCAACAAAAGAGCCCAGGTAAGTTGAATCACCACCCTGTTTGTATGTCAAGGTAGAGGTTGAGACTGTCTTGGAATCATTAGTGATAACAGCTTCCTCTGTCAATGCGTTGATAGAGAAGCGGGAATCATCTGCCTGACTTTCTGCGGCAGTATACCAATGCATACTGTTACCGTTCATATCAAGCACACCTCCACCGACCCCAAAGGTAAGGTCGCGCTCAATCTGCGAAACCCCGTTCCCGGTGTTCAGCACTACCGTTGCTCCGGTGTTTACCAGTACGTTATAGGCAGCATAGCCATTCTTCTGGTTCAAATAAGACTTACCTTTTCCGCCCACATTCAGAAGAGCGTTCGTATCACCTTCACCATCTATATATAAGTCACCATCACCAATCTTACGCCATTCGGAAACATAATCAGCCGGATTCACCAGGCGCAAATGCACCTCTGTATTATCATGAATAACATAGCCGGATGTATGTAACTGGTAATTTCCTGTCTCAGCAGATTCAATGATATAACGGGCAGCATCCAGTTCTCCGTTGCCAAATTCGGTATAACCAATACCTGTATCTACGGTGGCATCGAGCACAATCTTTGTTTCTTCCTGTGTAGGATTAGCAAATACGAGATTCTGCGTGAAGAACAAATCCGCATCCGATGCATTCTGGAAACTGCTATGATTGTAGTTATACCATGCACCATCTCTCGACAACGAACGCCAGGTAGATTTTGAGTGATGAAGGCCTATGTAATTTCCCAGAGAATTACCGTTATTATCCGTTGCTGCCCCGGTATAAAGAGTTGTGGAGTATTGTCCATCCGTTACAGTATCGCCCAGTTGTGTTTCTACCCGCCCCAAATGAACCTCAGAAACACCATTCAGCTGAATCACCGCATCTAGTCCCGCCATGGTCTTCTTTGTCCAATCCAGATTTCCACGAGCGGTCGCACCGGATGTGTGCCCCCCTACTGTGGCAGTCTGCATTGCCGCCACATATTCATACCGGCCGTCATTGTACACAAGCAGAGGACTACCTGAGTCTCCGCCTTTAGGCCCCACGGGCAACGGGTTTTCAAGAGTAGCACCGGGACCATTAGGAAAGTCAGGGTTTGAATTAACGGCAATTGCATTTCCTGCTGTACCTGCTGAGGTAATTTTGTTAATCCCGCCTGTAATATATACATAGGTAGCATACAAATCCTGAGTATTTCCGGTTGATGCATCATACAAATACTTATGACCACCGCCACTATGATACAACTTGGTATTCGCCAGCGTATTTACGGTTGAATTGGTGAGCGAACTCACCGCGTATGCCTCTGCATCCGTTACAATACGACTCTGACGCAGAAGCATGTAATCGTATGTTCCCGTTGTTCCCTCTGACTGGCGTAAGCTGAATGTGGCATTTGTGCCGATATTGACAACATCATACTGCTGTTTGAGAGCCCCAATCTCTCTGTCTCCGTATGAATAAGACCAGATATTGCCCAACTGATGACAAACAGTCGCTACGATGTTGGGCGAAATCAGACCTGCCGAGCCTTCGTCAATTGTTGCGCTGAAGTTGGGTGTACCCTGCTCTTTTGAAATGACATAGGGAGTCGTCCCATCCGTATAGTTGATAACAACACCACCTGCTGCGGTGCGAATATGCTGAAGCAAGGCATTCGTTCTGCTCTCATTTACATATCTTCCCTTATTCTGTCCAAAATCGGTATAGGTAATCAGTGTTGCATCGGAATGCATAGAAGCACCATGCGATATTGAAGTGGCAACTAATGAAAACAGTGCCAAAAGAGAAGACCGAAGAGACAGAGGAAGATGCAGTTTCATAAGACCGTCTAAAAGAGAATGTACTCATGCTATCACTTTTGAAATGCGATGTACAGAGAAAAAAGTGTAATTTCACCACCGCAAACGCTTTCAGGAGAACATCTATTCGCACAAGCAATGCAAGTGAGCCGGAGTGGGGATGGGTATCAGGCGAAGAAATGAGCAGAAAAGGCTCTGAATGGGGGGCAAAAACGCGGGATGGGGACAACGGGGAGTAGTTCCCTGCTCCGGGAGTAATAAAGCCGCAGAATGGGGCGCGAGAGGGTGCGGAGGAGTGAGGAGAAGCAGAAAGCTCCGTTGGGGTGAGCCAACGGAGCTTAAAGAGGGGAAGTGAATTGACTTCAACAAATACCCTTCCTCTGCGTATGAATCAGAGCACCTCGGGGGCGAGGGAGACGATCTTCATGAAACCTTTTTCACGAAGCTCGCGAGCCACGGGCCCGAAGATACGGGTGCCTTTCGGGTTGTTGTCCTTGTCGATGACCACAACGGCGTTGGTGTCGAAACGGAGGACGGAGCCGTCATCGCGGCGGATGGGGGCGGCGGTGCGGACCACCACAGCCTTGACCACGGAGCCCTTCTTCACCGAAGCGGTGGGGATGGATTCGCGGATGTGGCAGGTGATGATGTCGCCGATGTGAGCCTGGTCGGTGCCGGACTTGCCGATGACGCCAATCATCTTGGCGGTACGGGCGCCGGTGTTGTCAGCGACCTGGACGAGGGATTCCATCTGAAGCATGGTAAATCAGTTCCTTTCCGTGTTTAGTGTTTGATGATTTCCACCAGCTCCCAGCGCTTGAGGGCGGAGAGGGGGCGGGTTTCGCGGATGCGCACGGTATCGCCCACAGAGGCGGTCTCGTTCTCATCGTGAGCATAGAACTTCTTGCTCTTCTTCACGATTTTCTTGAAAACGGGGTGGGGGACGCGTGCCACATACTCCACAACGATGGTCTTGCTCATCTTGGTGGAGACAACAACGCCGACGCGGGTCTTACGAAGGCCCTGGGGCTTGGTCGTAGTAGTTTCTTCGCTCATTAGATTAAGTCCTTTGGGTTTTCGTATTGATTAGTTGGCGTCAGCAGTGCTGCCCTCGCCCTGAACAGTCAGGGCGCAGGCGAGCTCCTTGCGGACGATGCGGATGCGCTGGTTGTTTTCCAGCTGGCCGGTGGACTGCTGGATGCGCAGGTTGAAGTACTCCTCGCGAAGGCCCTTGATGTGGGCGGCGAGCTCCTTGGCGGGCATACCGCGGAAGTCTTTAGCTTTCTTGACAGGCATAATATCTGTAATGTTGGAATGTTACTGGTTTAGGCCTGGGGCTCGACACCCTGGCGATAGACGAAGCGAGTACGGATACCCAGCTTGTTGGAGGCGAGGCGGAGAGCCTCACGAGCAGCGGACTCGGTCACGCCGCCGACCTCGAACATGATGTTGCCGGGACGGCAGACGGCCACCCATCCCTCCACGGCACCCTTACCCTTACCCATACGGGTATCCGGCGGACGCTTGGTGAAGGACTTCTGCGGGAAGATGCGGATGTACACGCGGCCACGACGGCGCAGGTAACGGTTGATGGCAATACGGCAAGCCTCGATCTGATTGTTGGTAACCCAGCCGCGGGTAAGAACCTGCAGACCGAAATCGCCGAAGGCAACATAATCGCCGCTGGTAGCATTGCCGCCGCTGTTGCCGCGGTGCATCTTGCGGTGGTTACCTTTGATTCGTTTGGGCATTAAAGGCATAGTCTTATTCTCCTATTGGTTTAATGTTTCGGTTAATGGGTTATGGCATCAGGCATCGCGGCGGGAGTCGCGGCGGGGACGCGGGGAGCGGTTCTGACGGCCGCCGTTGTTGGCAGCACCGGGAACCTCCGGGCGCTTGTTGATCCAGCACTTGATACCGATCAGGCCGTACAGAGTGTGAGCTTCGGCAAAGCCGTAGTCGATGGGGGCGCGCAGCGTCTGCAGCGGCACTTTACCCTCGCGGTACTGCTCAGCGCGGGCGATATCGGCACCGCCCAGACGACCGGCGCAGCGGATACGAATACCCTCAGCACCGAAGTCCATGGCGACCTGCACGGCACGCTTCATGGCGCGGCGGAAGGAGACGCGGCGCTCCAGCTGGGTGGCGATGTTCTCTGCCACGAGCTGGGCATCCAGCTCCGGCTGGCGGATTTCCATGATGTCGAGCTTGACCTGAGCACCGCTGCACAGCTTGGTGAGGGCGGCGGTCATGTCCTCGATGTTCTTACCCTTGGGCCCGATGATGAGACCGGGGCGGGCGGTGGAGATGGTCACGCGGACGCTGTTCCAGGCGCGCTCAATGGTGATGCGGGAGATAGCGGGCGTGGCACCCTTGAGATCTTTGTTGAGCTCGGCGCAGTAGTCTTTGATGAACTTGCGGATCTTGAGGTCCTCGTGGAGCTTGGTGGCATAGTCCTTGCCGGTAGCATACCACTTGGAGCGCCAGTCCTTAGTCACGGCCAGACGGAAGCCGATAGGATTTACTTTCTGTCCCATAATGTTATGTTCAGTTTATGTGTGGTTATGCCTCTTTGCTGGCGAGGATTACGGTGATGTGAGCGGTGCGCTTGCGGATCATGTTGGCAGAACCGCGGGCGCGAGCCATCGTGCGGCGGAACGTGGGGCCTTCGTCGACCATGACGCTCTTGAGGATGAGCTCATCGGCGGAGAGACCGTTGTTGTTCTCGGCATTGGCCACGGCGGCCTTGAGGGTCTTATTCAGGAGATAAGCGCCCTTCTTGGGGGTGTAGCTGAGCACGTCGGTAGCCTGAGAGACAGACATACCCTGGACGGCGGCAGCCACGTCGCGCATCTTCTTCGCAGAGATGCGAGCGTTTTTGTATTGTGCTTTCACTTCCATTGTTACGGTATTTGTTGAAGAATTAATCGTTGGTGGTCACGGAGACGCGGTCGCCCACGCTGACGGAGAGTGCCGGGTTGAGGTGCTTCTGCACCAGGAGTCCGGCAACACTCTTGCGAACGTCTGTCACAACCGCCTGGGCTATGACCTGATCACCGCGGGTGATTTCCATGGGCATGCCCACTTCCACCTTTGCCCTGCTGCCGGCGTTGATGACGATGAGTCCGGATTCGGAGTCGATGCTCAGTACTCTGGCCTCATCCACCGTGCCGCTCAGCTCGTCCTGCCTGGCCTGGCGGAGCCCGAGGGCTACATCCAGATCTGCAAGGGCGGCTTCCAGTGCCTGCCGGGCAGCCGCATCATCCACGAGAGCAGCGCGCATATAGACGCTGAGGGCGGATGTGAGGCGAAGGGTGCTCTGGCGGAGGGCATCCAGCTCGGTGCGTGCGGCCTCGAGCTGTGAGGCGGTCTCTATCAGTTTCTGCTCCCCTTCTCCCAGGGCGGTTCCGCCGATGGCTTCAAGCCTGGCGCGGATTTCCCTGAGCTGCCGTCTTGCTTCTGCCGCGTCGCTGCGAGCGAGTGTGTAGCTTTCGCGGAGAGTGGCAATCTGGCGTTCCAGCTGGTTGATTCTGCGTTCCGTGTCACTCTCGCTCGCGCCTGCTGTTCCGGTTACTGCTGCCAGTGCTGCAAGAGCCACGGCGAACAGGTCGGAATGCCGGCGCAGAGCGATCATGTTGATGATTTCTTAGGTCCTATTACTTCTTGCCGATGCCGCCGTGTGCCTTGAAGATTCGCGTCGGAGCGAATTCACCAAGCTTATGGCCCACCATGTTCTCGGTCACATACACTGTGGCAAAGCTCTTGCCGGCATGCACGAGGAAGGTCAGACCGACGAAGTCCGGAATCACCATGGAGGCGCGGCTCCAGGTCTTGATCGGCTTCTTGTCCCCGCTCTGGAGAGCGGCGTCAACCTTGTCGAGAAGAGACTGGCTTACGAAGGGTCCTTTTTTGAGGGAACGTCCCATTGTTCTTAGAAATGTTGATGGTTAGTATGATTACTTGGACTTGCGGCGCTGCACGATGAACACATCGGAAGGCTTGCGGAGACGGCGGGTCTTCTGGCCCTTGACGTGACCCCACGGGGACTTCAGGTGCTGGCGACCACCACCGGACTTGGACTTACCCTCACCACCACCGTTGGGGTGGTCGACGGGGTTCATACACATACCACGCACGGTGGGACGGATGCCCATCCAGCGGGTACGACCGGCCTTACCGGAGGATTCGTTCATGTGCTGGGCGTTACCCACCTGACCGATGGTGCAGAAGCACTCCACGCGGAACTTGCGGATTTCGCCGGAGGGCATCTTCACGAGGGCATACTCACCATCACGGTTGGAGAGCACAGCCTGCTGACCGGCGGAGCGGGCAATCTTGCCGCCGGTGCCGGGGCGCACCTCGATGTTGTGGATAGCCGTGCCCAGGGGGACATTCTTCAGGGGCATGGCGTTGCCCACCTTGGGGGCAACGTTGGCACCGGCCTGCACCTGCATGCCGACGGTCAGACCGACGGGAGCCAGGATGTAGCTCTTGGTGCCGTCCGTGTACTGGATGAGGGCGATGCGGCAGGTGCGGTTCGGATCATACTCAATACCGATAACTTTGGCAACATCCGTGCGGGAGCGACGGAAGTCCACCAGACGGTAGTGCTTCTTGTGACCACCGCCGATGTGGCGGGTGGTGATACGGCCGTTGTTGTTGCGACCACCGCTCTTGCGGATGGGGCGCAGAAGGCTCTTTTCGGGAGTGGACTTGGTGATCTCGTCGAAAGAGGGCAGAACCTTATAGCGGTTGGACGGCGTGGTAGGCTTAAATGACTTGAGGGACATGATAGCTTACGTATTTAGGGGTTCTGAGTTGTGGTTTACACAAGGTCAAGAGTCTCGCCATCCTTGAGACGCACGTAGGCCTTCTTCCAGGCGGGTGCGGCGCCGGCATCCTTGGTGCGCTTGCGGCGTACCTTGCCGTCGTAGTTGGCGGTGCGAACGGAAGCGACCTTCTTACCGAAAGCCTTTTCCACGGCCTGCTTGATTTCGATCTTGGTGGCCTTAACCGCCACTTCAAGCGTCAGCACGCCCGTCTCCTCATGCATCACGGTGGCCTTTTCGGACACGCGCGGCTTCTTAATAACGTCGTAAATGTCGTTCATGATTACTTGGTGCGGTTGGCGATTGTTTCCAGAGCGGATTCAACGAGCACCACCTTGTTGGCGTGCAGCAGCTGCTCCACGTTCACTTCGGCGGCAGACATCAGCAGCACCTCGGCCACGTTGCGGCCGGCGCGCTTCGTCATCTCGTCAAAAGAATCAGCGATAATGAGGATCTTCTTGCCCTCGGCGATAGAGGCAACGGCGGCAACGAAGCTCTTCGTCTTGCCATCCTCAACGGAGAAGGAAGGAACGGTCACGACCTTACCACCGGAGATGATGTCACCGAGCACGCGGCGCAGAGCCAGCTTGCGGGTGGACTTGTTCACCTTCTTGGAGTAGTCGCAGGGACGGGGACCGAACACCACGCCACCACCCACGAAAATGGGGCTCTGGTGGTCGCCGTGACGGGCATTACCCGTGCCCTTCTGGCGGTAGATCTTGCGGTTGTTACCGGCCACTTCACCACGGGTCTTCGTGTTAGCGGAGCCCGTGCGACGGTTGGCACGGTAGGCAGTCACCAGGTCATGCACGGCCTGGCTGCCCTTCTCAGCACCCACCGTCACGATATTGGCGGCGTTGGCTGCTTCGATTGTGAATTCTGTAGCGGACATAGATAGGTTCTCCTAGTTCGTATATTTATTTACCGTTCTTCTTCTTGGCCGGGCGGACCACCACGTAGGATCCCTTGGCACCGGGAACCGGGCCGGAAACGAGAATCACGTTGTCGTCCTTGCGCACCTGAACAACCTTCAGGTTCTGCACGGTCTTGCGCTCGTTACCCTGGTGGCCGGGCATCTTCTGACCCTTCCACACACGGGACGGCGTGGCACAGGCGCCCACACCACCGGTACGGCGGTGCATCATGGAGCCGTGCGTCATGGGGGAGCCATGGAAGTTATGACGACGCATAACACCCTGGAAGCCCTTACCCTTGGAGGTGCCGATGACGTCCACCCAGGCGCCCTCTTCAAAGAGTTCGCAACCGGGGTGAGCAGCACCCTCTGCGGGCAGCTCAGCGGCATCCACGCGGAACTCCTTGAGGAGCTTGGCGGGTGCAATGCCGAGCTTCTTGAAATGGCCGGCGACCGGCTTGGAGAGGCGGCTCTCCTTCTGGGCGTCGAACGCCACCTGAACGGCGGTGTAACCGTCCTTTTCAGCGGTCTTGATCTGGCCGTAAGTGTTGCCGGTCACGTCGATGACAGTGACGGGAATCATGGCGCCGGTTTCCTGATTGAAAACGCGGGTCATGCCAACCTTCTTACCAATAAGTCCTAAAGACATGTTTCTAAAAAATCTGTGTTAAGGTTCGTAATGATTGCTGACAAGACGCAGGATTAGATCTTGATCGTGATGTCCACACCGGCAGGCAGGTTGAGCTTCTTGAGCTCTTCCACCGTGCGGGAGGTCGGCTCGATGATGTCGAGCAGGCGCTTGTGGGTACGGATTTCGAACTGATCGGCAGATTTCTTATTAACATGGACCGAGCGGTTCACAGAGAACTTCTCGATACGAGTCGGCAAAGGAATCGGTCCGGCGACTTTTGCACCTGTACGCTTGGCGGTCTCGACAATCTCAGAAGCGGAGCGATCGATAGCGCGGCTGTCAAATGCACGGAGACGGATGCGGATTTTGGGACTTTGCATGAACGTGCGGTTATGTTTAGGTTAATATTGTATGGTTGGTTTAGTTGTTACCACCGCGAGCCTTGACGATCTGAGCGACCAGGTTCGGGGGTACTTGTTCGAAGTGAGAGGGTTCCATGGAGTAGGAGGCCAGACCCTTGGAGAGGGTACGGATGTCGGTGGAGTAACCGAACATCTCTGCCAGCGGCACGGAAGCGGTGAGGATACACTCGCTGCCCTTGTGCTCCATGTTGTTCACCTGAGCGCGGCGGCGGTTGAGGTCGCCCATGATATCGCCCTGGTTTTCAGCGGGGGTGACAACTTCCACGCTCATGATGGGTTCCAGCAGCACGGGAGCGCACTTGGCAAAGGCGTTCTTCATGGCGAAGATAGCAGCCATCTTGAAAGCGTTTTCGTTGGAGTCCACTTCGTGGTAGGAACCGTCGATGACGTCCACTTCCACGTCTTCCACCGGGTAACCGGCAACGGAACCGGAGTTCATGGCCTCATTCAGACCGGCGTACACGGCGTTCATGTACTCCTTGGGAATGGCACCACCCACAATCTTGTTGGCAATCTTGAGACCCGTGCCACGCTCGCCGGGACGCATGGCGATAACCACGTCACCGTACTGACCACGACCACCGGACTGCTTCACGAGCTTGCCCTGCACGCGGTCGGCGGACTTGGTGATGGTTTCGCGGTAGGCAATCTGGGGCTTACCGGTGTTGGCCTCTACCTTGAACTCGCGCTTGAGGCGGTCCACGATAATGTCGAGGTGAAGCTCACCCATACCGGCAATGATGGTCTGGCCGGTCTCCTCGTCGGTCTTGACGCGGAAGGTGGGGTCTTCAGCGGAAAGGCGCTGCAGAGCGTTGGACATCTTCTCCTGGTCACCCTTGGTCAGGGGTTCCACGGCCATGGAAATCACGGTATCCGGGAAGGTCGGGGGCTCGAGCGTGTAGTCAAAGTCGTCGGAAGCGAGGGTGTCACCCGTGGTAGCGTTCTTCAGACCCACGATAGCGGCGATGTCGCCGGAGTACACAGCGTCCACATCGGTGTGAACATTGGCCTGAATCTGGAGGAGACGACCCACGCGCTCACGCTTGCGGGTACGGGGGTTGTACACGGTATCACCCTTGCGAATCACACCGGTGTACACGCGGATGAACACCAGAGAGCCCACGAACTTGTCAGCCCAGAGCTTGAATGCCAGAGCCACGGGCTTGTCATCATCAGAGGGGTTGATTTCCTTCACCTCGAAGGTCTCATAGCCGTTTTCGTCAAGACCGTTGGAGATGGTGGAGGTCACGGTAGCCTGCTTGGCCTCCAGCGGAGAGGGCAGGTAGTCCACCACAGCGTCCAGAAGCCCCTGCACACCCTTGTTCTTGAATGCGGAACCACCGGCCACGGGCACGAACTTGTTGGCGATGGTGGCGCGGCGGATAGCGGCCTTCAGCGTCTGGGCATCGATGGGTTCCTCCATGAGGAAGAGCTCAGCGAGCTCGTCGTCCACGTCAGCCACACGGCTCTTGAGCTCCTCCAGAGCCATCTCAGCCTCTTCCTTCAGCTCGGCGGGAATGTCAACCACCTCGATGGTGGAGCCCAGCTTGTCGGAGGAGTTGTACATGATGGCCTTCTGGTTCACCACGTCAATCTGGCCGACGAGGGCGTCCTCAGAGCCGATGGGGATGAGCACGGGGGAGGCGTTGGCACCGAGCTTGGTGCGGATGTCGGACAGCACGTTGTCAAAGTTGGCACCGATGCGGTCCATCTTGTTCACGAAGCACAGACGGGGCACGTTGTACTTGGAAGCCTGGCGCCACACAGTCTGAGTCTGGGGCTGCACACCGGCAACACCGCAGAACACCACGATAGCACCGTCGAGCACGCGCAGGGAGCGCTCCACCTCTGCGGTGAAGTCCACGTGCCCGGGAGTATCGATAACGTTGAGCTGGAAGTTATCGTTCTCGAAAATCTTGTAGCAACCCTCAGCAGGGAGCTGTTTCCAGTTGGTAGTAACGGCGGCGGAGGTGATGGTAATACCGCGCTCCTGTTCCTGCTCCATCCAGTCGGTGGTGGCAGAGCCATCGTGCGTCTCACCGAGCTTATGGATCATGCCGGTGTAGAACAGGATACGTTCAGAAAGCGTGGTTTTGCCACCGTCAATGTGAGCGGCAATACCAAAGTTACGGTAGCGCTCCAGCGGGGCCTTGCGGTTGGGGCTGCTTACATTAGCCATAATTGAAAGTAATATGAAGTTGTTATTGTTCAGAGATTACGAGTAACTTCCGCGGCCGTTTCTTACCAACGGAAGTGAGCGAAGGCACGGTTGGCCTGAGCCATCTTGTGCACATCGTCGCGCTTGCGGACTGCAGCGCCCTGGTTGGCGGCAGCTTCCTTGATTTCGTTGGCCAGAGCCTTGGCCATGGGGACACCCTTGCGGTTGCGGGCAAAATTGATGATCCAGCGCATAGCGAGAGCCTCGGAGCGATCCGGAGCCACTTCCAGCGGCACCTGGTAGGTAGCACCACCCACGCGGCGGCTCTTCACCTCCACACGGGGCTTGGCGTTCTCGATAGCACGCGTCAGAACCTCCAGCGGGCTCACGGTATCGGTACCTTCATTAGCCAGATCAATGGCCTTGTACACGATGCGCTCTGCAAGAGCACGCTTACCGGCAAGCATCACCTTGCCAATGAGGCGACCCACAAGCACGGAATCGTAGCGGGAGTCGCGACGCTCAATCTTCTTGTAAACACGTTTACGGCGAGACATATCTGTATTTTCTTATCGTTGCAGGTTCAATTACTTAGCGCTTCTTAGCGGGAGCGGCGGCGGCACCGGCTTTCGGGCGCTTGGCACCATACTTCGAACGGCCACGACGGCGTTTATCAACACCCAGGCAGTCCAGGGCGCCACGAACGATGTGATAGCGAACACCGGGCAAGTCCTTCACACGGCCACCACGCACAAGCACGATGGAGTGCTCCTGCAGGTTGTGTCCCTCACCGCCGATGTAGGCGATTACTTCTTCACCGTTGGTAAGGCGAACCTTAGCAACTTTACGCATAGCGGAGTTCGGCTTCTTCGGCGTACGGGTCATCACCTGAAGGCAGACGCCACGACGCTGCGGGCAGCTATGAAGAGCGCGAGACTTCGACTTCTCTTCCGGTACGGTACGTCCCTTGCGGACGAGCTGATTAATGGTCGGCATGTTTCCTTTTAGTTTGTTGTTTTTCAGGCCCTTGCGTAGCAGATGCACAAGTCCCTCTCCCTTGAGGAAACCTGCCATTTCTCCGGCGGCGGACCCGATAAAATCCTTCTATGGTGCGTAGTTCTACACACTTAGCGGGTCACAGAGTATAGCCGTTTTCCCCTATATTGCAAGCCTTTTCTTTGCATTTTTAACGAATTTCTGCAATTTTTTGCCCCTTTTTTCTTATCTCACCTTCCCCATGCCCCTCACTCACCGAATTTTATTAAATTTTTCTTAAATGACACGATATTTTGCCTTCTCCCCCCCCTAATATATATATGGGGATATCTCTTTCCGTGCAGATTTCCACGCCGAACACTACGAAGCTCCCCTGCCCTGCACATTCCGCTCTCTTCAATGCGGGAGAACAGAATTCCTACCTGTTCTCAATTTTTTCGTGTTACCTTTCTCTTCGTTTGCCATCACGCAAACGAAGAGAATCACCCCGCTGCTCTCTTGCCTTTACTGAGGCAAGCATGGTATTTCTGTATACGTTCGCTGCTCCATGGCGGGGCAGCAACATTCAACTACTATATAAATATTAAATATGACCAAATACAGAAAATCAGCTACACAGCGTTCGAATCGTAACCTTGGCTTCAGTGTGCTGCAGGCTTCTGCGGCTTCTCGCTCCGGTCGTGCGGGGGATTCTGCCACTTTTTCCTATGATCAGGGCATTCCTTCCTACCCGGCGGATTGTCTGCGTGATTCGCTGCGGATTGTCTATGCCGGCCCGGGGGCTACTTCGCTTCAGGCTTCGGGGCGGGTGGATGACCGGGTGACTCTTTCCGTTCCGGGGTGTGGTTCCTACAGCAGTCCCTCCGGCGCAGGGGTTGTTATCAATGGTTCGATTCCCATCTCCGGCGAGGGGTATTATCTGGTGTCGGCGGAGCATACCAATATTGATTACCCGCCCAACGCCAATGTTTCTTTTATCGGTTGCACGGTTTCCCCTGTTACGGATATCATCGGTATTGTGCCGGATGAAAACGAACCGCCGAGCGAATGTACCTGCGAATGCACCTGTGCCTCCGGCTCCGGTAACGATGGCGGTCCGTCTCAGCAGAATAACGACAATTCAGAGAATCTGTCGCCCTCAGCATTCAGCGCGCGTTCTTCCTCCGGCTCGTCTTCCTCTGCCGGCAGCGGGGTGCGGCGTTCTTCCGCTCCGCAGGAAATGAGCTGGAGCTGCAATGTTGCCTCCTTCCGCGGCATGCCCGGCGTGCCCTCTGCCCGGCTGGAGCTGCGAGCCCGCGCGTTTGATGCCGCCGCTCTCGCTTCACCTGAGTCTCTCTGTCTGCGCCACCCGCTGGCCACGGTGCTGCATGTGCCGCAGGGCGGGGCTGTTGCCAATCAGCTTGTCTGCCTGGAGGAGGGGGATTCTTATCTCAACTTCATGTGCAGCGGCGCGGGTAACCACTTCTTCCCCGTGGGGGCTTCCGTTTCCACCCGCACCACACTCTGTGCTGTGGCGGAGATGTCGCTCGATGCTCCTGCCTGCGCCCTCAGCGGTGCGGTGTATATCCGCGTCACCCGTCAGGACGGCTCGGCGCTCTTCTTCCTGCCTTCCGATGGCTCTTTTGCCGGAATGCTGACACCCGCCGGCGCGCTGCTCTCTGCGGAAAATGCCGCTGATTATCTGGTGGTGCTGCGCGATGAGGAGTCCGATGCCATCCGGCAAATCTGGAATCCCTGGGATGGGCTCACAGAGGTGTTGCCGCGCGAGGATGCTTCCGGCTACACCATTTCGTTCTACCTGCCCGCGCAGGTCACGCCCCCGGCGCAGGATGCGGAGTCGCCGCTCTATGCCGTTTCGGGCACTCCGTTCCGCACGGTGTCGGTGGCGGTGGATGCCACGGTCTCGTCCCTCACGGTGACGGAGCATGATGCGGAGCAGCCGGAGAGCATGCCGGATGTCACAACCTGCTGGAGTTTCGTCGGCGGCACATGGTCGCGTTCCTCCGGCTCCGGTGATGCGTTGATTACGGAATCCCGCACCCGCACGGATGATGCGGCAGCAGGGACCTACTCCGTGGTAACGACTCTTTCCCGCGGCGGCGCGGTGGCTTCCTGCGTGCAGGAGGTCTATGATGCTTCCGGCGCGCAAGGCGATGTTCTGTTGAGGCGCACGGAGGGCTTTGGTACGCCGCTCGCCCGCACCACGACCTTTGAATACAACCGCATGGGGCAGCTCATCACCCGCACGGCTCCCGATGGCGGGGTGACGACCTATGCCTATGACACCGCCGGGCGCGTGGTGAAGGAATCTTCCCCCTGGGGTGCTGCCGGGCAGCGCGTCACGGAGACAAGCTACCGCACGGATGGTTCTTCCCGCAGCTCGGAGCCCGCCCGCATCGTCACCAAGCTCGCCACGGCTTCTTCCGTTGCCACGGTTCGCACGGAGGAATACACCTACTCCACTTCTGACGGCGTGGAACGCGTGGAATGCCGCACCACGGCCGGAACTTCCGCCACCACGCAGCTCACGGTCACGGAGACATACACCGCTGCCTATGCTCATCCCTATGCCGCCGGACGCCCCCGCATGTCGCAGGCCGCCAACGGGGTGCAGACATGGTATCTCTACACCGCCACTTCGCTGCACGGGGCGCTCTATTCGGTGACAACGGAAACGCGCGTGGAGGGTGCTCCCGTGGCTGGGCAATCCACCCGCTCGGTGGAGTATATCTCTGCGGATGGCAACGTGCTGCGTTCGGAGTCCTACCTGCTGCTTTCCTCCGGAGTGTGGGCGCTCACATCCGGGGAAACGCACCAATATGATACGCAGAACCGCCGTATCGCCACGCTGCACGACAACGGTCGCTCCCGCTCCTGCGGCTATATCTGCACGGGCGAACTCCTCTGGGAGGTGGACGAGGACGGCGTGCGCACGGATTACGGCTACGATGCCTCCCGCCGCCTGATGGAGACGATTCGCTCCGAGGTGCGCGACGGTGAGACTGTCATCACGCCGGAGACGATTACGACCTATACCCGCGATGCCGCCGGGCGCGTGCTGACCACCCGTCGCGATATAGGTGCCATGACTACAACGGAATCAATGGTCTATGATATCCTGGGGCGGGTCACGTCCCGCACGGATACTCTCGGTCGCGTCACGACCACCGCTTACAGTGCAGATGGTCTGACGACCACGCTGACCACGCCCGCCGGGGCAACGCTCATCACTACCCGCAACCGCGATGGCAGCGTGGCGCATCTCGCCGGCACGGGGCAGCGGGAATTGTTCTATGTCTATGACCTCAACGGCAACAACGCCCGTGAGACGGTGAAGCTGGCTGATAACACCACGATTCTCTCGCAGACGATTACGACCGACTTCGGTCAGGTGGTGGCACAAGCTCAACCGAATGCGAACGGCGGCTTTATCTACTCCCGCAGCGAGTATAACGCCAAGGGGCAGCTCACGAAGCAGTATCAGGATACGGGCTGGAATACTGCGAAAACCGCCGCCACGCTCTACGAATATGATGCGTTCGGCAATGTGGTGAAGCAGACACTCGCGCTGGCAAGCTCGCCCACGCCGCAGAATTCACCCGTCACGGAGATGGCCTACGGTGCGGAAGCTCTGACGGACGGCATCTATCGCACCGTCACCCGCACGCGTTACAATGCAGCGGGAAATCTGCTGGTGAGTGTGCAGAAGTCACTCGTTTCCAATCTGTCAGATACCCTGGAGAGCAAAAATCTAACAATTGACGAAAGAAACTTGACTTCCACGCAATGGGTAGAGTATCATAACGGAACGAAACGCAAGAGCTACAACACCCTGCCGACCAGCAACATCACCGCTGAAGCCGTGACGGTGGATGGCTTTACGCTCTCGCAGACGGATAACGCAGGGGTAACGACTACCGCCGGACGCAGCTACACGGCCAACGGGATGATTCAAACCCGAACGGATGGTCGCGGCAACACGACCACCACGGTGACGGACACCGCCGGACGCACGCTGACGGTCACGGATGCCGCCGGAAATGTGACCACCACGGCCTACGACTCCGCGCATGATTTACCCGCCACGGTAACGGATGCACAGGGTAACACCTCCTGCTACCGCTACGATGTCCGAGGTCGCAAGGTCGCGGAATGGGGCACGGGCATTCAGCCTGTCCTGTTCGGCTACGATGATGCCGACCGCATGGTCACGCTCACCACTTTCCGCGCCGGAACAGAAACGGTATCAACCGACCCGAGCAACCGTACAGACGGCGATACGACCACTTGGAGCTATCACGATGCCTCCGGCATGGAAACGGCCAAGACCTACGCGGACAACTCATCCGTGGTGAAAACCTACGATGCCTACAACCGCGTGCTGACGGAAACAGACGCCCGGGGCAAAGTCAAAACCCATACCTACGAATCTGCCCGTGGTCTGCTGCTGGGAACAAGCTATAACGATAGCACCACACCACGCTCCTACACCTACAACCACCTTGGCCAACTCACACAGGTAACGGATGCCGCCGGAGTACGCACGATCGGCTACAACTCCTACGGTGAGCAGGAAAGCGATTCTCTCGTAGCCGACAGCGTCACCCACCTCATCACGGAAACCCGCGATGAGAAAGGCCGCTCCACAGGCTACACCTACGCGAAGAATGGCACGGTGCAACAGACGGTCACCACGGGCTACGGCTCAGATGGTCGTATCGCGACCGCAGGCTTCCTCCACGGCGGCGCAGAAAAACAATTCAGTTATGAGTACCTCTCCGGCACGCATCTGTTGGAGAAGCTCACCATGCCGAACAATATGACCTTGACGCAGAGCTACGAAATACAGCGAGATTTGCTCACGGGCATGGCGTACAAGCGCAGCACCACCCTGGTAGCCAACCGCCAGTACAGCTACGACTCACTCGGTCGCCCGACGGCTCGCAACACCTCCCGCCAGGGCACGGTGAAGAACGACAGCTTCGGCTACAACAACCGCAGCGAGCTCACATCCGCCACAGTCAACGGCAGCAACTACGCCTACGACTACGATAACATCGGTAATAGAGAAACAGCCACAGAAAGCGAAATCACCACAACCTATACCGCCAATGAGCTGAATCAGTACACCGCCGTGGGAGATTTCACCCCCACCTTCGATGCCGATGGTAACCAGACACTCGTGAAAACCACCACAGGTATCTGGAGCATCACCTACGATGCCGAAAACCGCCCCGTGAGCTTCAACAATGCGGAGACGAACACGGTCATCGAATGTGCCTATGACCACATGGGCCGCCGCGCGACCAAAAAGGTAACAATAGACGGAGACATCACGCTCCATCAGCGATACCTCTACCGAGGCTACCTGCAAATCGCCTGCTGTGACCTCACCCGCAGCAACCACCCGGCACTCTGG
>JAFQEY010000030.1 GCA_017398765.1 Akkermansia sp. | reverse complement strand
TTTGTTGTTGGGTTGGGTGTAGTGAGCGAATGTGACTTATCAGCCGGAAGGCTGCAGGTGTGATGTTGGTTATCATTATTCATAGGCTGTGGCGGGTAGAGCGTCTACCCGTGTAGGAATGTAGCAGAAAAAAATCCAAGGGCAAGAAATTTACCGGGTGATTCTTTTCATGCCCGCTCCGAACCAGCAGAAACAGAATGAATAAAACAAAAACACACTCTCCGAAAACAGCGAATCCAAGTCAACGTGTCGGAGATTGATGTGAGACACTGCACGCAATACCCATAAATAACAATAAGCAGAAAAGCATAAGTTATGCTTGTCTTTTCCAGCAACAGGCGTAAACTGGGTGGTGACATGAACGCGCACGTTGCGAATCTGAAGAGCTATCTTGCGGAGCATTATGAGGCAGCAGAGTGGCCCACCCTGCTGGAGCAGGCGGAACAGTGGCAGCAGACCCGCCCACTGGCAGGGCTGCGGATTCTGGATGCCACCCCGGTTTTCCACAACACGTTGGCCAAGTATCTGGCACTGCTCTCCGCCGGGGCGGAACTTTTCATCCCCGCCCGCCCCGCTATCTGTGACCCCGCCGCCCTGCAGCTTGCCCGCACCTTCGGTATTCGCGCGGCAGGAAAGCAAGATACGGATTTTGACATCATTCTGGACTGCGCCGGACAGTTCAACCGCCTACACCCCACACTGGGCTTCTGTGAACTGACCCGCAGCGGAGTCGCCCGGCTGGAGCGGGTTCACCACCCTGTCTTTGTGGCAGATGACGGACGCATCAAACGCATTGAGACCATCCTCGGCACGGGTGATGGCTTCTTCCGCGCACTTGAGCAGCTGGGCTACGGCGAGGTGGCAGGCAAGGCTCTACTGGTAGTGGGCTATGGCAAGGTGGGGCGCGGCGTGGTACTGCACGCGCAGCAGCGCGGCATGCGCATCACTGTGGCAGATGTACGGGACGTGCGGGACGAACTCCCGACCGGAGTCCGTTACTGCGGAATGGATGACCCGGCAGAGCTCACTAAGGTTATGGTTTCTGCCTGGTGCGTGGTCACCTGCTCCGGACGCATCAATGCCCTGCGCCGCCGCATGGATGCCTCAGCCGTGCACAATTCCGCCACCCTGCTGGCCAATCTGGGGGTGGAGGATGAGTACGGAGCCGACATTTCTCCGGAGCGCGTACTCAACCGGAAAATACCGTTGAATTTTATACTGGAAGAACCCACAGCGATGCGCTACATTGAAACAACGATGGCACTTCATAATGCCTGCGCGCTGGAACTGCTCACGGCAGATTTACCCCACCGGCTCATGCCACCGCCCGCAGATGTGGAGGCGCGCCTGCTACACACCGCCGCCACCCGCGGCGTCATCGGAAAAGAAATCGGCCGACTGGGTTCGCTGAACTGACGCAATCCTGTTGCAAATGAGATTGCGCCACCGCCACGCCTGCGCTAGAATAGACTCATGCTCAGCAAGCTCATCTTTTTCTTCCGCGTATTGATAACAGTGCTGCTGGCACTGCTGTTTCTGTGCTGTGCCTCATTCCCGGATTCCATCATCCCACCGGATCCTGCTGCCGCCTACGCAGAAGGATTCACCATCCATTTCTTCCATGAAAAAATGTGGTTCTGGGCCATGCTACTGCTGGAACTCTGGGTGGTTCTCGGGCCAAAGCGCAACCGCGTATGGTTTTGCGGGGTACTGCCGGTATTTATCCTCGCGCTACTGGCCTGGCCCGTGCTGACAGCCAACTTTCCGGAACTGACAGCCGCAACGCATTCCTACCAGAACGGCATGCTGACAGAGGGGCTGGGCATCATGGCTATTTATGTGGCAGCGGCATCCACAGTGCGTCTGGTACTCACCCGGCATCTTTTCCCGGCACCAGACACAGACGGAGAAAGCAGCGGAGAAATAGAAGCCTCCGTACTGGATTCCCTGCAGCCCCGCACCGTAGAGGAAATAGCCGCAGACCCACAACGCCCTGCCCCCAAATTTATGTTTGGAGAAGCAGATATGGAGCGAGTGGTCGGTTTTCGCGCTGTCATACACCACTATTTCCGGCAGAAGCGAGTGCGGCTTGCATGCCTCATCATACTGCTCCTGCTGGGATTCGGCTGGGTGATGCTCTACCCGCAGCCCACAGAAGAACAAGCCCTGCAACGGGATTTGCAACGCATGTTTGACACCCGCACACTGCCCGGCGGACACACCCTTGCCACGCCCTCCGCCGTTCATGCCGCCTACAGAGTCATGTCCTACATCTCCCGGCACGAAGCCTTTGGTGGGCTGAGCCCACAGCAGGCGGAACAGTGGCTTCACCTGGAGCAGGTACCGACAGCCTACCGCCGACAACTGCGGGATGAGCGGGACATCAACCTGCCCTCCGTGGACAGCATGTTTGAGAGCCGACAGCGTTTTCTGACCGTAACAGATGGCCGGCACTGGGCTGTGCTCTATATCCGCACCAATGCAGAGGGAGATAAAATTAACGTGGCAGAGGTGCAGGATGCCGGCTGGAATGCTGTGGCAGATGAAGAACGCCGCCGCTTCGGTATGGAGTTCGGGCGTGACCGCCTGAGATAATTTACATTCCTTCCATTATCACCATGCCTGCCTACATCTATTCACGCCGCATTGTTTTTCATGAGACAGATGCCGCCGGCATCGTCCACTTTGCCAACTACTTCCGTCTGGCAGAAGAAGCAGAGACCCACGCGCTGGCCTCCCTCGCCAAACCCGATACGTTCCGGCAATACACCTACCCACGCGTGCATGCTGAGGCGGACTACCACGCCCCGCTGCGATTTTTTGAGAAAATCACCGTAACCGCGCGGCTCACCCGCATCGGCAACAGCACACTGCACTGGGAATTCTGCATCAGCGGTCCGGCGGGACCCTGCGCTACTGTGCGCTGCATCTCTGCCCGCCGACACGCCGCCGATGCCTCAGCCGCACCTTACAACGATACTGAGCGGCGGCTTCTGGAATCCCTGCTGTGATGCCGGGGTGAAACTTTCTCCGCTTTATTGTCTTTCAGGTAATCCCGCAGAATAACCGACAGACGCTCAGCAGTCTCAGGCACATCTTGCACAGAGTGATCCGCCGGCACAATCGTTTCCGTACCCCAGCCTATATGACTGGACCAATACGGCACCACGCCGTCCGAACTCCGCGGGGTATTTCCCCTGCCGCGGTCACCGATGATAGAATGAGTCGGCACCGGGCGCACGGAAAGATTCTGCAACCCTTTGATGGAGTAGCCCTCCGGTGAGAGCTGGCGGGTGCTGGTGAACCACTCCGTCATACGCGCCGGCTGCATGATAAGACTGTCCTGCTGCAGGGTGGCGATATTGTACACCTCACCAATCAACTGCTGGGGCAATTTCACCAGCTTGATAAACCAGTTCACAATTCCGTACGTTGCCATGGGAGCACCACGGTGCGGTGTAGCCAGATACACCACCATACCTGCCCCCACAGGGCGGAAGAAATAATCCGTACGGAACGGCTCCAGACCATCAGGCAGGGGATTATCTACATACTCAGGGCGAAGATACTGCTTCATTTTATTGCCACGGAATGTACCCTCAGCCGTTTCCAGCATTTTCCACGGCTCCACACACTGACTGTAGCGAGTAATCAGCCCACCCATGGAATGACCAATCACCACCATTTTGTCCCAGTTGCGGTTCTTTTTTTGCGGGTCAAGACGCCTGCGAGCCGCCGCCAGAGCCTTGCGGTACTCATCTGCCGTGAGAGTCCACGCCACACCTGTGGGATAGTTGAAATACCAGAACTGAAAATTGTTGCGAATCTCCGGGTACGCCATCAGACGATTCACCAAATTGTTAAAAGTACCTGCGCTGGACATAAGGCCATGAGTCATCACCACCGGAATACGATCCGGATTATAGTTTTCCATGCTGATAAGCCCCATGGAATCACGAAGCTTCTGCGGCCGGAGCATCCCCAGCAGGCGGTCTTTCTTTACCCCGGTGAGAGCCCAATACACCTCAATGGGGGCAGAAAAATCCGCCGCAAGCACATAATTATATTTCCCCACGGGAACAGACTCCACCCGCAGACGACGAATGAGGTGCAGACGTGGCTTTTCCGCCCTCTTCTCCGGAAACTCCAGCACCGCCGTCAGGGTACTCACCGTCCCGCGGTGTTGAAAATTAAAATCCCGCTCAGCCTTCTCCACCTTGTCAGCCGGAATCACGCCCACCAGCGGCACACCGAGCCCCCGCACCGTCACCCGCTCTTCCAGCTCATCCGGTTCAATCTCCTCAGCCGGCACCATATCATCATACACCACCGCCAGCGGACGCTCCGGACGCTTCCCGGCATAGAACAGCTCCACCCCACCCAAATCAGGCTTTGTCTTTTTCTCATCAGATTCCAGATAATCTATACGAATTCGCCGCAACAACGTCAACAGCTTCTCATTATAACGATCCAGAGCCGCACCACGCACCAGAGCATCCGCTCGAGGATGTTTCAGAATATCCCACTCCTTCCTCAAATCAGCCAACAAAGCATTATCCGGCAGCTCACGCCTGTCGACCCTCGGCTGTCGGGGGGCAGGTATCAGCGGCGCAGAACACCCCACCCACGTAAACGCCACCACCAACAGCAGCCAAGCCCTCATTTGTTTCCATACATTCATGCTCTCCATTTGATTCTTAAAATATCATTCCGATAATTATTGTCAAGTTTTAACAAATCTATTTATCCAACAACAGGCAAAAAAACGGCCAGAGCCCACAGAGCCCCCTCGCCCGGCGCACCATTCCAATAATTAGTGAACGAAAACCGCCCCACAGACACCAACCCACATGAAAAACCCGGTGAGAACCTGTATCTGCGCAACACTGAATGCCCCATGGGTATACAGAAATAGGATGGGAATCATTTTCCTGCGCACCTGCGTAGGCATACTGATGCTGATGCACGGACTCCCCAAACTGTGGCTGCTGATACAGGGAGGCGGGAATGAATGGCTCGACCCGCTCGGCATCGGCAGCACCTTATCGCTGGCATTATGCGCGTTTGCAGAAACCTTCTGCAGCCTGCTGCTCATCATCGGCCTGTTCACCCGAATGTCAGCACTGATACTTCTCATCAACTTCTGGGTGGCAGTGTTCGTTGTGCATGCGCAAGGCGGCGGGGCACAGACAGAGCTACCCCTGCTCTATCTGATATGCTACGGCACGCTCGTATGCACCGGCGCCGGTCCCCTCAGCCTGGATAGCCTGCTGAAACGGCGCCTGCACTGCCGCTACTCAGAAGCCCCAACCTGCCCGCCCGGCTGCGCCTGCGAAGCCGCCGCACATTCCGCCGCGAGAACGGCATCTGCAAAATAAATCAGCCCGGCAAGCTTGCCACAGCTGAGTGCAGCAGCCAACTCTGCACAAGCTCTGGAACTGCCGGTAAATGCCTGCCGATGCAGCTCCAGAGCCGCCGCATACGCCCACACATTTTTATCCATGGGAAGCTGCGGATTAAGCTGCTGCAATAAACTGAGCAACAACACAGGAAAAGCAGGAGTACCCACCGCCCCCCGCGCTTCCCGGAAAAGAGCCGCTGCCTCCGGACAGGCAGCCGGAACCGCCTCGTTGAGCCGAAGAACCGGCCCACCGGGAACAGCAGCCCCCCCCGCCACCTGACTCCACACCTCGCTCATGGCCGCAGGATCCAGAGTAATGGAATCCTGCTGCGCAGCAGCACCGGAAGCCAACAAAACACTGAAAAAAAGAGCCTTCATCAATTCTGGTTAGAAGCACGCCGACGAAACGAATGCACCGTGATAAGCCCCCAGGCTTCCTGCATACCGGAGGATACAAACCATGGTTGTTTCTTGATTTTCTCCATCTTAATATTGATTTTATTCTGCGCCCGAGCCAGCTTATCCAGCTGAATATCATTCCCGTCCATCAGCACAGGCATAGAATCAAACATCTTTATGAGCTGCTTAGCCGCAGCCTTGGCACTCTTTTCATCCTGCGCGGAATCCACAATCGGCTCCGCCTCCGCCAACAACTCAACCTCCTTGGCATACCGGCGCTCCACCGCCGCCTCATTAGAAGTCTGCTTCCCCCCACGGTGAGCAGACCGTTCCCTTTTATCATCATCCTTATCCGCCCACGCAACCGTGGGGACAGCCACCAGCAAGCCCAGAAACAGGACAACCACGCGCAAGATTGGGTGCAACACTCTCATCCACGCCAGCATAGCACAGAAGCCCCTGCATGTCAAACGGGAATCTTGCTTTCACACGGCACCCGCGCTACAATACGCGCGCATGAACGCCACGCAGATTCACCGGGTACTGGAAACCGCCGGAGTAACCCCCTCCAAATCCATGGGGCAGAACTTCCTGGTGGACGAAAACATAGCGCGCTGGATTGTCAGCCAACTCGAAATTACCCGGGATGACTGCGTCGTGGAAGTAGGCCCCGGCACAGGAGCACTCACCGAACACATAGCCCCACTGTGCCGCAAACTCATACTGGTAGAGTTCGATGCCCGCCTGGCAGCATACCAGCGCCAGCGTTGGGCTGACAGCCCGCACGTAACCGTGCACCATGCAGACGGAGCCTCCTGGGACCCACGACCGCTCTTTGCAGAACGCCCGGTCAAATTCATGGGCAACCTCCCATACTCAGCAGGCGGAGCCATACTGGCCAATTTTCTGACCTCCCCCTGCGCCATATCACGCGCCGTAGTCATGCTGCAAAAAGAATTCATTGACCGCATCCTGGCGCAACCCGGCGATGAAGCCTACGGACTGCTCTCCCTGCGGATACAAATGGACTGGGAGCCCAAAGCACTCAAAACCGTGCCGCCGGAAGCATTCTCACCCCGTCCGAAAATTGATTCCACGGTAATGCTGCTCACACCGCGCGACCCGTTGAGCCTGCCCCCCTTTGACCATAAACTCATGGATGAGCTGATGCGCCGCTGCTTTGCCCAACGCCGCAAACAGATGCACAAACAGCTCCCCACCCAGCCGGAGTGGAAAGAAATTGCGGCGCGACTCAACATCTCCCCCACCGCCCGACCGGAAGAACTGGGGCTGGAACAATGGGTAAACGTGACCAACGCCTACGACCCCCACCCACTGGCTGCCGTACCGCAAAAAGACGATGAGCTGCTGGATGTAGTCGACAGCCAAAACCGCATCCTGAAGCAGGCCACACGAAAAGAAATCCACGATACAGGGCTCATGCACCGTGCCGTCCACATCCTGGTATTCAACAAAAATCACGACTGCCTCCTCCAGCAACGCTCCCTTCTCAAAGACCGCCACCCGGGCGTATGGGACTCCTCTGCCGCCGGGCATCTGAATGCCGGAGAAGATTACGAAACCGCCGCCCACCGCGAACTGGAGGAAGAACTGGGCATCACCGATACCAAACTGCTGCACCTGGCAGATTTGCCTCCCACCCCGGCCAACGGCATGGAACACGTTGCCCTCTACGCCGCCCTCCACAACGGAAAAGTACACTTCCCCGCCGCAGAGATTTCCGGCATCATCCCCTTCCCCGCACAGCTCATCGACACCTGGCTGGAGCGCCGCCCGCAAGACTTCGCCAACTCCTTTGCCGAATGCTGGAGCATAGCCCGCACCATGCTCGGGCAATAAAACATCCCCCACCCCCCTGACCGGAAAACATAGTAACGACAAGACACCGCCAAGCGGCATCCCGTAATCAACCGACATGACCGCCGTTATCATTTTCTGTCTACTTTCCGTACTACTTGTCATCGGGAAAATACTGCGCACAGCAATACCACTGCTCCAGCACTGCTACCTGCCAAGCTCCGTCATCGGCGGATTCACCGGCCTGATACTCTTCCAATGCTTTCCGCAACTGATTCCGGCCAAAATATCAGCCACAATAGGCCAAATACCCGGATTCATGATCAACGTCATATTTGCCACCCTGTTTCTGGGCACCGTTACACCACCACTGCGGCAAATAGTGCGCTATGCCTTCCCACAGCTCTGCTTCGGACAAATACTGGCGTGGGGGCAGTATGTCATTGGCTTTGCCACCGTCGGCTTAGTGCTCATCCCCCTGTTCGGAGTTAATGAAGGTTTCGGGAACCTGCTGGAAATCAGCTTTCAGGGAGGACACGGCACCGTAAGCGGCATGGCCGAAAGTTTTTCAACATTTGGCTGGGAAGACGGCATAACCCTCGGCTACACCATGGCAACCGCCGGCATGCTACTGGCCGTCCTGCTGGGCATCATCCTCGTGAATTGGGCAGCCCGGCGTGGGCATATACAAAACATCCGCCCTTTCGGCAAACAGGACATACTACAGCAACGCGG
Organism: Akkermansia sp.; assembly: GCA_017398765.1. Lineage (GTDB taxonomy): Bacteria > Verrucomicrobiota > Verrucomicrobiia > Verrucomicrobiales > Akkermansiaceae > Akkermansia. The sequence continues at coordinate 2,411 of JAFQEY010000030.1, read as the reverse complement.
CATCTACCACAGAGACAAGCAACCCGCAGCCGGAGCACAAACCGTTTACTGCGACTCCATCGATTCCCTCGCATGGCATATTGCCCTGGTGGGAATTGCCATATTGGCAGGATTCGGCATCCTGCATGGGCTGCGCCAGCTGGAGCTGCTCCTGCGCCCGGAAACCAAAACACTGCTGATGAAAGGCTTCCCGCTGTTTCCTTTCTGCATGATTGGTGGTTTACTTCTCCAGAAGCTAGCGCATCGGGCCAAAGCACACACCCTCATTGACCACGGACAAATGCAACGCATTGCAGGAGCCGCACTGGACTTTCTGGTAGTATCAGCCATCGTTGGCATACGGGTGAATGTCGTACTGGAACATTGGCAAAGCATGCTGATACTCATCATACTGGGCACACTACTGTCGCTCTTCATGGTCATGGTAGTAGCCCGCCGCATCTTCCGTGAATCATGGTTTGAGTGCGCCATCGCCGAATTCGGCCAATCCCTGGGAGTCACCGCAACAGGCCTACTCCTGCTGCGCGCCGCCGACCCGAACAACAACACCAACGCAACACAGGCATTTGGTTACAAGCAATTACTGCATGAACCCATCATGGGCGGCGGACTGTGGACCGCACTGGCCCTCCCCCTACTCTACCAATTCGGCTGGTTAACCATGCTGCTTATTTCCGGCATAGCACTGTTGATTTGGGTTACAGTCGCCTTTCTCATTGCCCGAAAAAATAAAGAAAGGTAGAGATTAAGCATTGAAGCCTCAAGCATACAGTGCTACAATACGCCACATGCCGGAAGAAACACCTTTACCACCCGTACCACCGCCATCATCCACCGCCAATCAGCACCCGTCCATACACACCGAACACCCCATGAGCAACGCACTGGGCATTTGGGCACTTGTATTAAGCCTTACCGGCTGCTGCGCCACGCTGGGGTTAATACTGGGCATCATCGGCATCTGCAAATACCCGGAAGGAAGCTCCGGAAGAGTACTGAGCATCATTGCCACCGTCATTTCCATCCTGATTCAAAGTGGAGGCTACATCTTCCGGGAACCTCTATTACAACTATCCGCGCAAAGCACACTTTAATCACAACACACCGCCCTTTCAGCCCCCCCCTATTGCCTCAAAATAGACGCTAAAAAACGCGAACACTCGCAAAAATTGCAACATCGCACAAATTTGTCTTGCAATCTCCGAATTCACGTGTATAATCCCCGCAGCGACATCGTTCGCGGCAACTAAGATGGTGGGTGTAGCTCAGTGGTAGAGCCCCGGATTGTGGTTCCGGTCGTCGTGGGTTCGATCCCCATCGCCCACCCTGTCCCCTTTCGTGAATCTCACGGAAGGGGACATTTTCTTTATACCTCTCTAGTGCCTTATATTACAGCTAGTTACGAAGATTTTACAGTCTCGCTCAGGTTTCTGATTTTGATTAAAATTGATAATATTTTTGCCGTTTTTTGCCCACTTTTACCTCCCCGGGACTCGTGTGGGTTAAACTACGTTTTACCCCTTCATGGAGGGGGTAGAACCAAGGGCAACACCATAAAGTGAAGGAACGCTGACAGGTTTAGGTCAGCGAATCACCAAACCTCTGCTTCACCTCATCGGAGTCTTTGCCGGAAATCGTTCTGCCTGTAACCCGCTCGATAGCGATCAGGAGTTTCTTTGCCCGGTCAATAATAAACTTCTGGAAATCGTTATTCCTCAGTAGTTCATGGTCAATCCAATGAGTCTCAATATAGTCATCTAAATCTGCCGTCGTTACTGAACCTTTCTTTTCGAGCTTGCCGAGATAAGAATGAGGAGAGATGCCACCAATCTCCCGATTACTTCTTGCTGAAATCGGTGTCTTATTCACAATGCTGTTCCATTTGGATTTATCATATTGAGCCCCAACGCAATAGTCCTTCGGAAAGATGTGATGAATATCGATTTTCTCGTTGGAATATGTCGAGAAATCCATATCTGCACCAGAGATGAAATCGCGAGCATGATTCTTCAGTATCAGCGCCATAATGCCTTTATAGGCAGCAGACTGTCGTGACTGCAAGCCGAGTAAACGTGTCGGATTAAAGAAGAAGTCTGTAACAGTTTTAGGAAGGTCGCCGCTTTCGGTAATCCACTTGATGACTTGAGAGATGTCGTTAGCATATCTCGTTTCGTTGGCTGCGCCATACAATTCACCGAATACGCCACACCAATACCACTGTTTTACCATGTTCTTTATGGTGGTGGTATAAATTTTGTTTTCCTCCATCAGCACGGTGCAAATGGTCGCAAGAGGAATCAGCTGTGTGCTGTACGGTAAATCACGACGCGAAAAAATCCGTTCCTCTTGTAACAGCTTATCTGCTACTAAGAATCCATTACAGAGAGCATCTGCATATTTCTTGTAGGCAG
>JAFQEY010000029.1 GCA_017398765.1 Akkermansia sp. | reverse complement strand
TGCACCCGTGTAACCGGAGGCATTCACACTGATAACCGTGTCCACATTGCCCGTGTAGTCGCTGTCATTCACCACGCGGTACTGCACGCGGGCAGAGCTCTGCCCGGCGGCAATCGTCACCGTCTCCGGCAGACCCAGGCGTGCCGCCTGCTCACTGCTCAGGTTCACAGTCAGGGCGCGGCTGCAATCACCCGTGCGGGTGATGGTGTAGACCACGCGGGTGCTGCTGCCCTCCGTGATGCTGTCCACGGAAGTGCTGATGCTGAGCAACTGCTCCAGCTGCACCGTCTCAGACACCGCCGTGTTGTTGGCCGTGGTTCCCGGCTGCTCATACACATCCGTCTTCAGCACCGCCACCAGCTGCACATCGCCACCCAGGCGGATATCTGCGGGTATTGTCACCTCTGTCGAGAGGTTGATTGTTGTGCCGGCGTTCAGATTCAGCCCGCTCAGGTCGAGGCTGTCAATCTGCACCATATCAGCGGCACTGCCACCGGCGGGAATGATGCCGATGAGCACCTCTCCCACATTCACCGCCGTCTCCGTGCCGACATTGCCCAGGGACAGCGTCAGCGATGCAGACTGCCCGGGAGTCAGCGCAGCGCTCACGCCGCTGATACCCAGAGCCAAATCGGCGGCGGGCGGGTAAGCCACCTCCAGCGAGCCGATGCTGCCGCTGTTGTCATCCGTCAGCACCGCCAGCTCATTGGCGCCGCTCACCGTAGCCACCAGCTGATAGTTGCCTGCGGTCAGCCCCGGCACATCGCTCAGCAACAGGCTGCGCGTCAGTTCCGTGCTGCCACCGGCGGCCAGCGACTCAATCGTGGCAATATCCAGCAGCACAGAGCTCTCCGTCACCGTGCCGTTCTCCGTCAGCCAGATTTCCACCTTCGCGTTCTCGGCGGCCAGATTACCCGCATTGTTCACCGTGAAGCTCACCTCCACGCTGCCGTTAGGATGACCACTGTAGACTGTATCTGAGGGCACTACAGCCGGATCAATGCTCTGGACGTTAAACGTGGCCGAGCTTGTGCTCAGCACGTTCCCGGCGGCATCCGCTAAAGCGGGAGGAAGGGTCAGCGTGTACTCTCCGAGAGTGCTGAGGGAGTCCACATACAGACGCAGGATACGCTTGGTGGGCATATTCCACCCGGTTACAGCAACAGCACTTCCATCCGGGGCGCTCAACGCTATATCAGAAAGTGACACAGTGGCAGGAGAAATTTCACCGCTGAGCATCACATCGATGAAGGTCAGAGCATCACTCTCCGGCAAGCGAATCCCCTCAACCGATTCCGCTGTCACATCAGCTATTACGGAGAGGCTGACTTTCTCTTCTTCCAGGGAAATAGTCTGACCGTCGGTACTCTTTATGGTATTACCCACTACAATGTTGTATTGTCCGTCTGTTGACAGCGGTGCAAAATGCAGCACAAGATTACCGCCCTCCACGGAATACCCCGTAATCTCCACTCTCTCACCGACAAGACTTTCTATATACAGGTTTTCGGAGGTAAGGGAATCGACATCTACGCCGTGGCTGAAACTCAGTGTCACGCGGTCTGAGGAGGCAGAAAGCATGCCTGTTTCCACAATACCGTTAAGTCTGAAGGCATTGGGGTCCTCTCCCACCAACGAGCTGTCCAGAATGACGCGATCTGCATGGTAGCCTTCAATTTTCGCAATGATTTCGTTGATATCCGTCGTACCCCAGTAGTTGCCGGTCAGGTCAATAGTTTCCCCTTCATCCAGACTACTGAGCACAATCGTGGTTGTAGAGAAATCATTACCGGTGATCACGGTCGGATTGCTACCCACAACAACTGACAGGGTGCTGATACCGCTCGTATTCCGAATCGTGGCGGCTGCGGTATCTTGCAGACTCACCGTGTTGGAATTAAGGTTACAGTTCAGAAGTTCCATCACACCGGAACATTCGATGCTATCTTTCACATCCACCCCATCCAGCACAGCCGAACCGAAGAGATAGCTACGGGCATCCAGCGTGCCGCCGCTCATCTTCAACGTGCCGGAACAGTAGGCATCTGAAGATGTTACCGTGGTATCGATGAGCGTAGTGCAGGTATTCTCCATGACTTGCATGTAGGCCGCATTCAACGTCCCACCGCTCATCGATAAATCGCCACCGCAGACAGCAGTTGAAACTTGTATCGTGGCATCGGTGAACGTAACACCGTTATTCCCATAGATGAGCAAATCGTTCCCCCTCAACCTGCCACCGATCATCTCCAGCGAACCGGCACAATCGACATAGCTGGCTGTCACCGTTACATCGGCGAGCGAGACGCTTGCTCCACCTGAGAAAATCGCAGTATCCGTATCCAGAACGCCACCGCTCATCTCAAGAGCACCTCCGGATACTACCTGTACAACATCCATGCCGTTGATATTGGCATTTTCCAACTTCAGTCTGCCGCCTTCGTGAACTTCAAGAACGACAGACCCATCTCCCTTGATAGCATCTGCCATATCCGAGTTTTCCGCAACCAGCGTACCATAGATATCAAGCTGCCCACCCTGCATCTGCACAACATCCGCTTTCAGCTTGCCATATACCGTAAGCCCGGGAGAGCTGAGCACCACACCCGGACGCCACTCCAGCTCCACATCAGAAGCTACCGTTAACGCTTCGGAAGCACTTATCTCATTCCCTGACATATCTGCGGCAAAAACCACCTTCGGTTTGACAGCTGCCGCTGATGAAGCAGCCAAATCGAGAGCCCAGCGCAGAGAGCCTTCTCCGCTGTCATTCGTGTTGGTCACCACCAATCGATCCGCGCGCACCGGAGCATCAGACAGCCATGAACCGATATCTACACGAGACTCCGAATACCCGATAATCTGAGCAGTAATGGATTCCAGGGTAGCCCCCTCTCCCCAATAGTTACCGGAAAGATCTATTCTGCTGCCGTTGTAGGAGCTGATATCAATGGTCGTTCCACTGAAATTATTGCCGGAGATTTCCAAGCCATGGGACGAACCTTGAATGGTCAGGGTGGTAATACCAAGGGTGTTCTTGATAGTGGTTTCAACAGAACCGTCTTCAATAAGCACCTCCGCATAGTGCTCCGTCCCGTCCAGAGTCAATGAACCGCCCTGAGCATTGGTAATTTTACTGAATACTTCCACTCCGGTCATGGTGGTTGAACCCATGTTCAACCACCCGCTTGTTGCCAGGAATGAACCGTTTTCCATTCCGGCAGTGGAACCGCTCAGCACATGCACATCGCTTTCCTCTCCGGTAAAGCTCACATTAGCATTCTTCAGTGTCAATGCTCCATAGGCCTCATAATCAGTACCGCCGATTACCAGACGCACATAATCTTCACTTGCCGTTATGGCATCCCGCTCTTTTTCAAAAACGGCATTCAGAGTGCCTTTTACAAGCAATCCGTTGTTTAAACGATAACAGTAAAATTCCGGCAGGTAATAATACGACGGATCATAAAAAAAATCAACACTGCCATTTTCTCGGGCAAAAGGCAACAAATCATAATCGTATAACCATCCGGTCATGTGAACATCACCTGCTCTGCCTCCACCCAATATCAGGGACGCCCCCTCCTGTAAGGTCAGCGTTGTATCCGTGCTTATTATCGTAGGAGGGACGACCGGGTCATACTCCTCAAACTCGTTCCATCCCTTCACTAATTTGTAGGCAAGACTCGAGAATCCGTCAATGGGAGCCAAAACTGTATCGGAATAGATGCTAGGGGCATATTCTATTGAATACCCATCTAAAGCAAGCTCGACGTATGGATTAACTGCCCGAATTTCACTGAAAAGGGATTTAAGAGAAGAAAGCCCCGATACATAACTGAGCGAGGAAACCTCGGCGATTTTCTGCCCGGTGAATATGTTCCCTGAGCCAACAATATTGGAGAGAGAGTTCGTAGAAGTAATATTGAAATACCCTGCTATTTCACAATTATTCAGCGTCAAATTACCGGAATTTGAAATGGAACCGTTCAGAAGGCTCTCATTCACCTCTGCCGAAGATCTGTAAGACACGGATAAATACCCATCTATCGTCGATTTCTCAACTGAAAGCTCACATGAATAATCTGTTGAAACATAGGAACAAACATGAGAATTCCTGATAGATATACGGTACGTATCCCCCGTACTCGAATATCCCTCCACATAACCATTTACGGTAGCACCCTCTATATTCAGAGTACTACCATAGCTGTAGTACATAAAAAAAGAGGCATCAAACGTTCCGCCCTCCACATTCACAGCAGCATTGTCACCATCTACTCGGATCTCACAGGGAGAACCATAATACCAACCCAAATCAATATTGGAATTCTTCAGAGAAACCTGCGCGCCGTCATAAACATAAATCATGTGATAATCCGGACTCACGTAGGAATTACCATCATAAGAATTGCAGATGACATCTGTCGGAGTATCGTTTTCTATGGTCAGCTTGCCATAGACTTTCATATTCTGATGCCCGGACCACTCCAAAGCAACTCCGGGCTTCACCACCAAATGCTCTCCGGCATCAATGGAGAGGATACCGGTAATTTCCGCATCGGAAATCACATAGTAGGGCAAACCAATTGAATCCAGAGACAAGGAACCGTTGTTCACGCTGCCGGACACGGCAATATACGAATCCTCAGGATTCTGCACCGAGATATCCAATAGTCCCAAGTAGGTATTGGGATTCTCCACAGTCACCACCGCTCCCGTTCCGGTCAAGGTATTACCGGAGCCGGTAAGCGTCACGGCATCTGCCAGAATCATTCTCTCCAACGCAATATTCTCCAGATGCAAATCCTCCGTTACACGCAGTCCGGCTCCTACAATCCCGACCGAAGAAGAAGCAACAATTCGAGTCTTGCTACTGACATCCAAGTCGGAAAGAAGTGTAATGTTGTTCCCCTCCACCGCCTCGGAAAAGCGGATTTCCGTACGGCGGGCACCCACATAAGTAGCAGCCTGAGCCAAAGCCCAGCGCAACGAGCCCTCCCCGCTGTCATTCGTGTTGGTCACAGTAAACACCTCTGTGCCGATATATTCACCCGCCAACTCTCCCAGATAGACATTGTCTGCATACTTGCCGAGGCGTGCCAGGATAACATCCCGATCCGTTGTACCCCAGTTGTTTCCCGAAAGGTCAATAACACCGCCTGAATCAGCATCCGTAAACGTAATCTGCGTTGCAGAAAAATCATTACCGGTAATCTTCAGGTCTTTAGCCAACAATGAAATGGAAAGGCTCTGCAACTTGCTGCCCGTAATGATGGCGGAAGCTCCGGAGCGGATGTCCACCGTCCCGGAAACCGTTGCTCCGGTCAACTCAAGCGCACCTGAGCCTGAAACAATGACAGAAGAAGATGATGTCAGGTTAATATTGGCATTGCTAAGTCTCAGCAAACCATTGGAGGAAATATACAGGTTAACATCCTTCCCAAAGGCAGACACAATGGCGTTGGCATTTGTCTCGAATTCGGCAACAACGGTACCATATATATATGAGGAAGAGGAATAATCATAAGAAGTAGCAACGCTGAGAACACTTCCCTCAGTAATGGTAACACTTCCTCCACTCTCTACTCGGGTTAACACGAGGGTTATGTTTTCATACCCTGCGGCATTTTTCCCCACCGTCACGTTTCCTCCGGCTACGAATGAAATATAGGGAGAAGAACTCTGCACCGAGCCTATAAAACCACTCTCCCAAACATCCGAAAAATCACCGGCATAACTCCCGAAAGAAATAAGTTTGTCACAGGTAAAGGTGTTTCCCTTACCTTGCAGCAGCATCCCGCCCGCCCTATAATTCGAAAGATTAATTGCCTGAGCAAATGTACAATCATCCGCCGTAAACGTGCCGCTGTAATGCTCCACATAAGCATCCACCAACACACCCCTCAAATTCACACCCCCTTCGTTATAAAACTTATGAGCAGTTGGTTCCGTACTATTATAAGCAGAGGTGAAAGGAGTAATCCTCAGCACGCCTCCTTCCATAGAAAACGAAGCAGAGGAATGCACGTAAATACGCTCCTGCTGCAACGTATACGGATCCTGATAGGAATGGTCATGCTCTATAGCATTCATCGAGTCCCCGCCAATGTGTCCCTCGATATTATTTAACACAATGTTGGCATTTTTCAGAGAAATACTCCCGCTTACATGCAGATACACCTCCGGGCATTCTGCATAGATAGCATCGGCAAGCTCTGTAAACTCCGCTACAATTTTACCGCTGACATTCACGGTCTGACCATTAGAGTAGTAATAATCATAACCACTTGTTTGAAAACCGTGAAAAAACAACTTACCGCCATCAGTCAACGTCAGCGTGGCCTCGATATACTCCGGCTCACTGTAGTTACCGTTGTAATAATCTGCATAAACATCCCAAACGGTACTTATCGTGGTATCAGAATAAATGTACATAATAAAAATTGAATTAAATGTTGAATCGAAATAATTATATAACAAAAAAGCCCCCCCGGCTCACTGCGTTCAGAGAAAGACAGGGGGGTAAAAAACATCAGGCACTTCGGCGGCGGCGGGCAGTGAGTGCTGCCAGTGCCAGCAGAGACAGCGTGGCAGTGGTCGGTTCCGGAACAGTTGCGTCAGACTCACCGCGCATCTCAATTTTCACACTACCGGATTCCATGGTGTAGCCAGTCATCGTGACAGAGCTTGTCACACCGTTTTCCTGCTGCACTTTCAGCGTGACAACGGCGTTTTCCTCCATAGACACCCCCTCGAGAATGATGCTGAATTCTTTCCCCACTCCTGAGAGCAAATCCGCAGAGAGCGTCAGGGTAAGAGAGGCCCCATCTGCCAGAGTCACGCCCTTGAGCTGTGAGCTTGTCAACGAGCTCAGGTCAATAGAGTTTTCTCCACTCAGAACACATTCAACAGCAGCATCTATGCTACTGTCAGCATCCAGACTGACATCACTGAGCGTAATCGCAGAATCCGCCCATATAGCGGAATCCACGAACGAAACATTATTAACAGTTACCGCTGATTCGGAATACACTGTCACGGCAGCACCACTGATAATTCCTTTCTCTGCTCCGGAGGCTGTGATACCGCTTGCAGCCACCTCCACCCCCTTTAGTGTAATCCCTTCCTTATTAGACGAAAGCACTATCTCCTCAGCGTAATCGGAACCAACAAACAGCGCAATCACGTCTTCCTCATTTACTGAATTGACGACCACGTTTGCATTTGCATCTACCCGCACAGAGGTGGTGTTGACAGAGCTTCTCATCTCCACCGTTCCCTCCTCCACCATCAAAGCGGTGTACATACCGGAGTTATCACTGATTTCTCCGAAGATTACTTTCCCCGCACCTTTTTTTACAACGCTTGTAGTGGAATTTTCCGCAGAATACAAACCACTGCCCAGCGATATGACAGCATCCGCAGCTTGCGCATTCAACGTAAGTGTGGCACCATCGGCCAGATATATGTCATTGAAAAAACCGTACCATATCCCCAGTCCTTCCTCCCATGCCCACTGAGCGTTATTGCTGAAGGTATGGTTCCCCTGCAATTCCAAATTGGCGTTCTCTCCTACATAAATAGCACCGCCAACATTCTCCCCCGCTGCGTATAAGTTGTCGTAGCTGCAATCTTGCGCCACTACCTTGTTTTCTCCGGCTCCAACAGCATAAGCACCGCCATTGCCACTCAGATTCACCCGATACGAATAATCCGTTGCTGAAACTACAGCCCCGCAGAGAAGAAATGATAACAAGAAAAATGCTCTCATATATATACTGATTGAAATCTATCCACTCTTATATCCCATCGCAAATGCGTTGTACAGAAAAAAAATTGTTAATTATCAAAAAATCTGCAACGCTACTCTAAGTCCACACTTTCAATCACTCAGCGACTTTTACTTTATTGTTACGATTTGTAACCATCTCTGGTGGATTTCGTAAAAAATCACCGCACTCCTGTACCGTTACAAGAAACATGCAACTCTTCACAAATAACTATCATTTTAGTAGTTTTTTACCATAAATAAAATTCACTTTTCCTTAACTAAATGACTAAAAAGGCTCGGTGAGGAAACGCTTTTACCTTGACGGCATGAGAATCATCGCCTAAAATGCGTGAGCAATGAATATTTTGGGCACTCTCTTCCGTCTGATATGCAGCTGGCTGATTCTGGTTGTCATAGCTGTGTATGCCACCGCACCGGAGCATATCGCACCGATTCCGTTTCTGGAATACTTTGATGCGGACACATTCCGCCGTCTCTTTACGTCGGTAAATTGGGTGACCGTTACAGCTGTAGCGTTGCTGGTACTTGCCGTTCTGAGGATACAGGAACTCATCTGGAATGTCGTCTATGCCGCAGCCACCATTCTCTGCATAACATTCGGCATCTGCGCCATCATGGATCCGGGTATTGCCCTGCCCGCCGCAATAGAAAACAACCGAGCCGCGTTGGACTTCTGCGCGCTGCCCCGGAGCTACCCGATTCCCGTCATCCTCATCATTTCGGCCTTTGCCATGGGCTGGCTTTGTTCCACTGCACCATTCCGCATTCTGTTCACCTGCATTCTGAGTGTAGCTCTTTGGTACGGTTGTTCAGAGGCATTCTCCTACATGGTTAACATGTGGGCAAAATCCCCGAATCCGTCCATGCCGGAGCTGCTGCACGCCATCCAGACGGCTCCTTGGATTATAGCAGCCGTTCCCGGTGCCTTCTTCGTGGTGTATGCGCTGCTGACCTCATTCATCGAAACCTTCATCTCACGTAAGGAAGATGCGCGTAAAAAACGGGAAGAAAAGAAAAAGCCGGTACAAACCGTCGCAAATGAACTGACAGAAGTGCAGACTGACACAGAACCTGCAGCGCAGGAGCCTGTTCTCCCGGACGTTAACAACACCATTGAGGAGAAGCCTGTGGAGGAACCCGCCCCCAAGGCTGAGGAGAAACCTGTGGAGGAACCCGCCCCCAAGGCTGAGGAGAAACCTGAGGAGGAAGCTGCCCCCAAGGCTGAGGAGAAACCTGAGGAGGAAGCTGCCCCCAAGGCTGAGGAGAAGCCTGCGGAGGAACCCGCCCCCAAGGCTGAGGAGAAGCCTGCGGAGGAACCCGCCCCCAAGGCTGAGGAGAAGCCTGCGGAGGAACCCGCCCCCAAGACTGAGGAGAAACCTGTGGAGGAACCCGCCCCCAAGGCTGAGGAGAAGCCCGCGGAGGAAGCTGCCCCCAAGGCTGAGGAGAAGCCCGGCGAAAAGGCAGAGAAACAGCCGGCGAGCATCGCAAAGCCTGATGAAGTCGATAAAAAATGAGATTTTGGCTTCTCTTTACTCTCATGCTTACAGCACTCCCGGGGTGTCGGCAGTCGGATGATATTGACAGAGAGACGGAAGCAAGGCAACACGTACAGCCCCATTTGGGGCATGTGTTCGGGTGTCCCGTCTTTCTGCGTATTGTCAAAGAAACCCGAACGCTGGAACTTCGGATTCAGGAAAAAGGTAAGTGGCGGCTGCTGAAAGCATACCCCATACTGGCGATGAGCGGCAAAGCGGGGCCCAAGACCGCCGAGGGCGATTGCCAGGCCCCGGAGGGATTCTACGCCACCACGCCGGGCTTGCTCAATCCGCGCAGCAAGTTCCATCTCTCTTTCAACATCGGCTACCCGAACGCCTACGATAAGCGACTTGGGAGAACCGGTTCGTTTATTATGGTGCATGGAGGCGAACGTTCCATCGGCTGTTTCGCCATGGGTGACCCGGCCATAGAGGAAATCTATACCATGGTGCATCAGGCACTGCAAGCCGGGCAGAAGTCTGTGCCCATCCAGATATATCCCTTCGAAATGACACCGGAGCGCATGGCGCAGGAACGCAACAGCCCACATTATGATTTCTGGCAATACCTCCTCCCGGCCTGGCAACACACTCATGCGCACAACGAACCGGCCCCGATAAGGTAATAGACATCTGCATGTCGTCACCAATGACGCAAGCGGCAAGAGGTATCAGATTCCATAACACCCGCTCAACGGTGATTCCCCCGACACACCCGCTGAAAACGGGTGAAATGTCTGTGGAAATATTACCATGGGGTATTCATGCGACAGAAGTTCGAGAAAAGAGATGTACTTCCCGCTTCCAATATGCTAGAATGTCCGAATAACATGAAAAAGAAGAAGTGGAAAAAAATTCGGCTTGGATTGATTGGGCGCATCATCATTGCTCTGGTGTTGGGGGCACTCATCGGGCCGCACGCCCCGGTGGAAGCGGTGCGAAGCGTTAACACTTTCAATGGACTGTTCGGACAGTATCTCGGCTTCCTGATTCCCCTGCTCATCGTGGGGCTGGTCGCACCAGCCATTGCCGACATCGGACGCAAGGCCGGCAAAATGCTGCTCATCACCGCATGCTTAGCCTACAGCGCAACGCTGATTTCCGGTTTTGCCTCCTATCTGACAGCCTCCACTCTGTTTCCCGGTCTGATTGAGCCGGCCACCACCCTGCAAACACTTGGCAAAAGTGCTGAGGCTCCGGTCTGGTTCAGCATCAGCATTCCCCCGCTCATGGGAGTCATGACCGCTCTTGTCTTTTCATTCATGCTGGGATTAGGCATGGCATACTGCCGCAATAATGCACTCCGAAACGTCTGCGAGGACTTCCGGGAGATTATTGCACGCACCATCGGTAAAACCATCATCCCCCTGCTGCCACTCTATATTTTCGGCATCGTGCTCAATATGTCATGGAGCGGACAGGCAGCAAACCTGCTGAGCGTCTTTATCAAAATTATCTGCATCATCTTCCTGCTGCACATCGGTATTCTGCTCCTGCAATACTGCATAGCCGGTCTCGCAGCACGCCAGAATCCCCTGCTACTGCTCTGGCGCATGATGCCCGCCTACTTCACCGCACTGGGTACCCAGTCCTCTGCTGCCACCATTCCCATCACTCTGCAACAGACACTTTGTAACAAGGTACACAAGGATGTAGCGGGCTTCGTCATCCCCCTCTGCGCCACCATCCACCTCTCCGGCAGTACCCTCAAGATTGTGGCCTGCGCCATCGCCATTATGCTCATGCAGGGCAACAGCATAGACTCCGCCACCATGACCGGCTTTATCTTCATGCTCGGTATCATCATGGTAGCCGCACCGGGCGTGCCGGGAGGCGCCATCATGGCGGCACTGGGCATTCTGCACTCCATGCTCGGATTCGGTGAAACTGAGCAGGCCCTCATGATTGCCCTCTATATCACCATGGACAATTTCGGCACTGCCTGCAATGTCACCGGAGATGGCGCGCTCGCCATCATCATCAACAAATTCTACAGAACAAATAGCTGACTTTCAGCTATCCCAAGGCTAGCTTTGCCAAGATTTCACCCTCGCTGCGGTTTTATAGGGTCGTAATCGTGTAGGGTGCTTTCGCCCCCTCACACACCACCGTACGTGCCTTTTATGGCATACGGCGGTTTCTCGGCGTGTGATTGGTCCCGGAACTAATGTTCCTGCCGCAACTCTTTTATCTCTCCTCGCCGGATACCCTGTCAACTCCTCCGCAC